>CALUGU010000011.1 GCA_944320255.1 uncultured Prevotella sp.
CAATAATTTTACGTAACTCGCTGATTATCATTGTGCGCTATATGATGGCGCAAAAAAGTGATGAAGTCAGGAAATATGTTGTGATTTGCTTTAAAATTCGTATCTTTGCGCTTAGACAAACATCTCGCTGTATTTGAGCCTTCATTTGTTGCGTGTTGTGATTTGCTTTAAAATTCGTATCTTTGCGCTTAGACAAACATCGCAGCAATAGTTTTAATCCTGAAAAACGGTGTTGTGATTTGCTTTAAAATTCGTATCTTTGCGCTTAGACAAACATCCTATCTGAAGACGCTGACTGTGAGAACCAGTTGTGATTTGCTTTAAAATTCGTATCTTTGCGCTTAGACAAACATCGAGGTTGTGTGCGCGTGAACAAATTCGATGGTTGTGATTTGCTTTAAAATTCGTATCTTTGCGCTTAGACAAACATCAGATAAAGGCGACAGCAGCCGTCATGTCAAGTTGTGATTTGCTTTAAAATTCGTATCTTTGCGCTTAGACAAACATCGCATTGATTAAACAAAATTTTATTCAACTGTTGTGATTTGCTTTAAAATTCGTATCTTTGCGCTTAGACAAACATCCCTGCTCAATCTTAAGATTTGTATCAGCAGGTTGTGATTTGCTTTAAAATTCGTATCTTTGCGCTTAGACAAACATCCCTATCTGAAGACGCTGACTGTGTGAGCCAGTTGTGATTTGCTTTAAAATTCGTATCTTTGCGCTTAGACAAACATCCGTTTTAACGAGACTGATTTTAGCAAGTTGTTGTGATTTGCTTTAAAATTCGTATCTTTGCGCTTAGACAAACATCAAATTAAAAATTATTCAGCTTGCTCAGGCTGTTGTGATTTGCTTTAAAATTCGTATCTTTGCGCTTAGACAAACATCCTATGAGGTTAAAACTTTCAGCACGCTGCAGTTGTGATTTGCTTTAAAATTCGTATCTTTGCGCTTAGACAAACATCCGTTTTAACGAGACTGATTTTAGCAAGTTGTTGTGATTTGCTTTAAAATTCGTATCTTTGCGCTTAGACAAACATCAAATTAAAAATTATTCAGCTTGCTCAGGCTGTTGTGATTTGCTTTAAAATTCGTATCTTTGCGCTTAGACAAACATCGCACACTGTCGTTATCGTAATTCAAAGTGAGTTGTGATTTGCTTTAAAATTCGTATCTTTGCGCTTAGACAAACATCTCGAGGTTTAAATTTCAAACGCTTATTACGGTTGTGATTTGCTTTAAAATTCGTATCTTTGCGCTTAGACAAACATCACATCAGGCACAGCGGCATAAATAGCCATCGTTGTGATTTGCTTTAAAATTCGTATCTTTGCGCTTAGACAAACATCTAGAGATGACAAAATAGAGTGTTTAAAGTCGTTGTGATTTGCTTTAAAATTCGTATCTTTGCGCTTAGACAAACATCTCATTACACTGACACTTTCAAGGTTGAGCAGTTGTGATTTGCTTTAAAATTCGTATCTTTGCGCTTAGACAAACATCCTTTTTGGTAATCAAAATCAAGAGAGTGGAGTTGTGATTTGCTTTAAAATTCGTATCTTTGCGCTTAGACAAACATCTTCATAAGTTGTTCGCCCAACTTTGCAAGCGTTGTGATTTGCTTTAAAATTCGTATCTTTGCGCTTAGACAAACATCTAGAAGGGGTTTATGATTATCTTGATGACAGTTGTGATTTGCTTTAAAATTCGTATCTTTGCGCTTAGACAAACATCAGTGCGTTTAGGGAAAAGATTATCATGCAAGTTGTGATTTGCTTTAAAATTCGTATCTTTGCGCTTAGACAAACATCAGATAGTTAGGTGAAACGTAGAAAGCGTCCGTTGTGATTTGCTTTAAAATTCGTATCTTTGCGCTTAGACAAACATCTGCCGAGAGAAAGTTCATCAACTACAGAAAGTTGTGATTTGCTTTAAAATTCGTATCTTTGCGCTTAGACAAACATCTAGCAAGATTTGCCTTACGTTCCTTGAGTTGTTGTGATTTGCTTTAAAATTCGTATCTTTGCGCTTAGACAAACATCACGATGTAGGTAAGATGTTGACAGTCAGCGCAATACGCATTAAATTAGAAAATAAATTATGATGGTTGTCTGAACGTAAAATCCGGCTTTCCAGCTGGATTTTACGTTTTAATGATATTGGCGGATATTGTCTTTAAGTGGTTGACTGGTAGCGAAATTTGATGGGAAATGTGTTGAAAGGCGTGGTGTTAAGATTAAAAAAACATAAATCTTAATGTTGAATTGTGTATGAGATAAGCATCTTTCGCGATGAGAAAAACATCTTTCTCAATGTCTATCGTCAGCGGGAAGGTTGTTGCGCGGTTGGATTAGGTATAAGAAAAAAAACATCTTCTGCAATGGCTGTTTCCAGATGTTTGAGAAAACAATCCCAATGTATAATGGTTCACGTTGAGCGTCAGTTTTTTATGTTTGGTGGCGTCAGAACAGTTCGAGCTGCTGTCCTGGGGCGTTAGGCTCAACGGTCTTTTTGCCGTAAAACAGTTCTATCGAGCCGAATTGCTTGTCTGTGATGCAGAGTATGCCTACGTGGCCGTATTGCGGGAGGAACGATTTCACGCGCTTTATGTGCACTTGGGCGTTTTCCATGCTGGCGCAATGGCGCACGTAGATTGAGAACTGGAACATCGTGAAGCCGTCGCGTTGCAGGTTTTTCCTGAACAGGGCGTAGGCTTGCTTGTCGCGCTTTGTTTCGGTGGGGAGGTCGAAGAACACGAGTATCCACATAATCCTGTATTCGCTGAAACGGTATGACATTGTTATTTGTAATTTGGAAACTTAGTGTGCCAGGCATTAACACATTATCAGCCTAAAGTCTGACGATGGTGTATCAAAAAGGAGTTAATAGCAGTTAGACGCTTCGCGTTGGAGTTATCTGGAGTTAACTGACAAATGCCAATTTGTTGTAAGATATTGGCCCGGTGGCTTTTACATTTCGGGATAGGCTATCCGCCGGGCTTCGCCCGTGAAGCATTTGTACAGCGAGGCTGTGGTCTGCGTGGCGGCCACCATCAGCGGGCTGCGTTTGCCGCCTATTGTGACGTCGGCAACGGGTATGCCGAGCAGGGTCATTTTCATTTCTTTTGTCAGGCCGTCGGGCAATTTGCCGTCGTAGTCTTTCACCATTCCTGCCACTATGTCGTCAACTACGGGGCGGTAAGGCTCCATGATGTCGTCAGCCAGGCAGTAGGCGTTGTAGCGGTTGTGGTGGTGTATGCCCAGGGTGGGGAGCATCCCGCTTGACACGAGCGAGCGCGCCACCACGGCCCGCAGTATGGCGTAGCCGTAGTTAAGGAGGTTGTTGGGCGGCGGCCCTTGCCTGTCTCGCGTGAAGCCGTCGAGTCCCGGCTCGGCGGCGAACAGGTTGCGCCAGTAGTATGCCGCCGCGCGCCCTTCAAGGTTGTCTGGGTCGCCGCTGCGCACGTCGGCCGCCCATCTTGCCATGCATCCCGTTCCGGCCCCGGTGTGCTTGGCGAGCACGGCCGCCTGGTTTGCTATTTTTGTTTTCACGGTTTGTTGCCATAGCTGCTTTTTCAGTGGCAGCGACGCGCTTATCTGTTCGCGGAAGCGTTCGTTTTGCACGGTGTTGCCGCATAGCGGCAGCATCAGCCCCACGGGCAGGCTGCGGCTGTCGCAGGTTATTACGGCGCAGTTGTTTTCGAGCAGGGCTTCGAGCAGTCCGTGCGTCATGGTGATTTGCTTGTTGTCGAGCACTACCACGCCGATGTCTTCCACAGGCACTGTCCTTGTGGCTTCTTTTTTCAGGGCGTCGGGCGCGCCGCTGTTTTCCACTTCAGGCAGGCGTATCACCATCTGCCTGTCGCGCAGCGACAAGTAGGCAGGGTTTGTGAAACATAGTGTGCGCTTTATCATGGTGGTTTTGTTTTCGGGTTAATATTCGCCTACTGAAACTATGTTGCCGAGATGGTTCACACGGACTTTTATGAGTTTGTCAATGTTTGTCAATGATGTCAATCGTTTCCACGTGACGCCGTATAATTCTTTTTTATCGTCAACAGTCGTCTCAAGATGGTGTCTGAATACATAATATTTTGTAGATATTTTCTGCACCCTGTATAAGTTTTTGCTTATCTCGGCGTAGTTGCGCGGGTCGAGCAAGTCGATGTCTTTCGGGTCGAAACCTGTTTCGGGGTTCGGGAAAACGAAATATTCGTTTTGTTTCATTGTGAAAAGGAACTGCCAGCCCTTGTCCTTGTTGTAGTCCTTGTCGATTACGGGCAGGTGTTGTATGGCGCGCGCCGTGGCCTCGTAGAACGACACCACGTGCTCTTGCAGGTTGCCGTCGGCGTCGCGAAATATGGCCACGTGGTGGTTGTTGCTTGTGCTTACGAAGTCTACGGGCTGCTTGCCGCCGTTGCCGTCAAGCATCAGCCGTCCGAGGTTGTCGCGCTTGTCGTGCAGTGCCACCACGTTGCTCTTGCCGGTTATTGTGACCCGTTTCACCTGTATGCCTTTCTCCTTGTTCAGCCAAATGGGGTTTTCGCCGAGGTTGGCGAACGCCTTTTTAGGGTCGTCTCCGCATTGCGCCAGCCGTTCCTTCAGCAGCCGCTTAATCCTTGCGTCCACAACCTTGTCCACGTTCAGGTCTTTGTTCACTTCCTGCCGTTGCGTGTAGACAGTCTCCAAGGTTACGGTCTTCACTTTCAGCGGCACTTTCGCGGTGTGGGCCTCGTCGGTGAACAGCGGGTTCTTGTCGAGGCTGTTCTTGCCCGTGAACGCCTTTTTGGGGTCGCCGTAGCATTGCTTCAGCCTTTTGAGCAACGCCTCGCGGTGACGCTTGTCGGCCACGGTCATTATTTTCTCCTCGGTGAACGAGGCGTTTACCTTTTCCTCCTTTGCGGCGTAACGCCTGATGCAGCCGTAGATTGTCTCGTTGTGCAGTTGTCCGCGCGGCGTCAGTTGCACTTTCTTGTGCTTGCCGTTTTTCGTCTTGGTTATGTTGACGTTGTGCGTCACCACCTTGTTCTTGGCCTTGATTGACACTAATATGCTTTCGAGCTGGCGCCTTGCTTCGGCCCGCAGCTCGTCGAGCGGCATTGGCGGGCGGAACCTCAGCTTGCCGTTATTGTCTCGGTAGAGTTCGTTTTTCTCTATGCCGTATATGCTTCCACCCTTGTCGTTGCGGGCCTTCATGTTGTTAAGGTATTGTATGAAGGCAGGCTTGGTGAAGGCTGTCGCCAGGGCGTCCATTGCGTGGTGGCGGTGGTCGTTGCGCTTCGTCCAGTCCTTTATCCGGCGTATGCGCCTCCCGTCGCGGTCGGTGACGGTCTCGGTAAGTCCGAGCCTGTCATACTTGTCCCAGTTCAGCTCTTTCATCACGTCAACGAGCTGCCAGTCTTCGCGCAGACGGTCGGTCACGGCGCCCGTGGTGGCCGTAACGGTCCTTGCCACGCCGCCTAACAGTTCGAGCGCTTTCCGGGCAATGTATTGGGTGTTGTTCAAGTCGCGGTTGATGAAGCCGTCAGGTATGTCGGCCTCCGCTGTCAGCAGCCTTTTCAGCTTGGTCTTGCTTATCGCCCCCTTTTCGCACAAGGCTTCCGCGCGCCTCTTGTATTCCTCAAGCCCGTCTGCGCCGTACTCGGTAGCCACGTAGTCGTATGCCGTCATGTCCCTTTTTGCTATGTTGACGTTCCGGGCTTCGAGCGTCTTGTTGGCGAACGAGTCGTCGAACAGCTTCGCCTGCGGTATGATGTGCTCAACGTCGAAATCCTTGCTGAACAGTCTCTCTTGGCTGATGAATGTGTTTGAGTAAAGGGTCTTGAAGCCGTTTTCCTTCAGCTCCAGGTAAAGGCGGTATTTTGTGATGTCGTTGCGTGTGGGGTTGGCTATGCCGAAGTCGTCTTGCAGCGTTTTCCGGTAAGCCTCGTTCTCTTTCGTTGCCTTGCTTATCGCCTTCACCATCTCGTCGCGCTCGGCTGCGCTTTTCTTCAGTTCGCGCGCCATTTCCACGCGTATCTCGTCGGGCCGTCCGTATTCCTTGATCACCGAGTTGACTACGTTTATCATCTGGTTCAGTATCTTTTCCACCACGGGGTTGCGCAGGCTGCCGCGCGGCAGCAGCTCCAGGCTGTCTTTCAGTAGCTTGGCGTCAAGCTCTTCCCTCGTGAGCGAACGCGCCGAGTGGCGGTAGCCGGCGAGCCGGCACGCCTCGCTGTATTCTACGCCTTCACGCATGTACGGCAGTATCTTGCGCATGGCCTTCGCGCTGAGGCTGCCATAGTCCGGCTCTAACGCCACGGCGGCTATCACGGCCGCGCTGTCCTTGTCGAATCCGTAAAGGCTTGATATTTTGCTTACCAGCTTCTCGTCGCCTGTCTTTGAGTTGTCTCCCTCGTAAGAGTACAGCAGGTGCCACAGCCTGTAAGCCGGCTGTGTGGTGAACGCCTTGCCCTCAAGCGACGAGTCGAAGCGCAGTATGTCGGTGTTGAAGCCTAACATCTTGAACACAGGCTCTATGACGCCCATTATCTCGTCGGTCTTCATCTTGGAGAAGTCGTAGTCGCCGTGGCCGCTCATCTCCACCACCGCCCGGCACGCCTTCAGCAGCGCGGCCCGCGTGGTGTCGCCCTTTACTTCTTTATAGTTGAGGTTGAGTTCGGCGTGGTTGTCGAACAGCAGTTTCAATATTTCCTTCTTGGTCATCTTCTCCCTGAACGCCAGCTCCTTGAACAGCGTTTCCTTTTCCTCCTGGCTTAGGAAACGCTTGCCGTGCTTGAAGGCCGTTGACGCGCCGAACAAATCCAGCTGTTTTTCAGGTATCACCGGACCTGACACTTGTATGTTGTTTATCACTTGCCACAGCTTGAACTCCTGAAACAGCGGCGACGACTTGGGGCATACGCGAAGGCCTGCGGTGCGTGTCTTCTTCTTGCCGCCGACTTCTATTTCCACCTCGCGGCTCTCAAACTCACAGAAGCTGACAAGTCCCTTCTGTGATTTCAGCGGACGCTGGTAGAATATCACCACGTCGCGGATTTCACGCTTCAGCTCCGGCGTCAGCTCCTTGTGGAACTTCGCTTGCGTCTCCCATATCCGCTCAAACTCGTCGAGGTAGTCCTGCCGGTAAAACACCTCGTTCTTCAGGCTGTGGTTTGGGTTTTCGTCTAATTTGGCCATCTGGCATTGGCCTACCGTCATACCCTTGAAATACAGCTCCTTGCTGCGGTCGCTTATCGCGCCGAGGTATCCACTTGAATTTTTCAACTGCCCGTTAACCTCCTGCAACGCCACGGCGAGCTGTTCCAAGTCGATTTTCCGCCTCACGGCCTCGTCGCGCCACTTGTAATTCTCCTCCTTCAGCTCCCGGCCTTTCTTGTCACGTTTCAAGCCGCTGATGCCGAATGTTTTTGCGCATATCGTCCACGTCTGACTCTTGTTCTTGCCTTCAAGCTCTGCTTTCAGACCGTCGGTGAGCAAGTCAGGGTAAAACCGGCGTTGGAAATCCCATATCCTGTCAAACTCCCCTTGCAGGTCAGAGCGGTAAAAGTCAGGCACGTAATTCTTTCCTTCCCTCATCAGCGACAAGGCGTACTGGCCTGGTGTCAACCCCTCGTCATACAGCTGCCTGGCCACGTCTATGGCGTCAATCAAGCGGCCGTCTTCGCCGTCCTGCTTCGCCTTCCGGTTGCTCTTGTATCCCCGCTTCTTGTTGAGCATCATCAGCACGCGCGCCAGCTGTCCGAGCGATATTTCCTCTTCGGCGGCCTTCGCCCTGAGCCGCCACGTCTCGAAGGTGCTCTTGTTGCCCTGTTCGGCCAGCACGTCGCCGTCGCTTATCCAGCCGTTGTCTTTCAAGAGCGCGGCAAGGCAGTCGCGCCGCATCTTGTAGCGTTGCAGGTTGCGCCGCATGCCGCGTTTCAGCGTCCTGTCGGCGTTGGTGGTTATGGGCTTTCCCTTCTCGAAATTAGTCTGTTCGTCCGCCGTGAGCGGGTTCACCCTTACGCCCGTTTTCACTATCGACGATTTCTCAAGCGCGCTTTCCCCTTCGTTTACCAACGCCCAGCCAATGCTTCCAGTGCCGAGGTCGAGTCCGAGTATCTTTTTCATGGCCTTGTGTTTTTGCAGAATATGATTTGCAAATATAACCATTTATGGCGACAAACAATGTCATCAGTCTGTAAAAATTTCTTCACAAAAAACGCCTTGCCGGACGTCTCCATCCAACAAGGCGTTTTTTCTTAACTTTTAATTCTTAGTTATCCACTCTCAATTCTTGTTCACTCCCTGGCTTTCCAAGGCTTTCATAAACAGGTCTACAAGGGCTGTCTTGTCGTCGGCTATTGCACTGACGGCGGCGTAGCTGACTGACTTGAAGCGGTTGGCGTAGTTCACCATGTTGGCAAGGCCAAGCTCGTCCCTGACAAACCTTTCGATGTCGGCGCTTTGCGGGTTGTCGCCGTAGCCTGTGGCCTGGAAGTATCCGAGGTCGGCCTTCGAGCAGGTTATTATGAGGTTGATGTCATTGAGTTTGCGCCCTTCGCGCTCAAGTATGGATGTCAGGGTTGACAGGGTGCTCTCAACGTCGTATTTCTCGGTGTCCTTGCAATTATCCTTGAGCCATGCGGCGAAGCTCTCTGATGGTTGCGCGCTGCCGCTTTCGGTGTCGATCATCGACGGGTCGATGAGGAAGATTATCGCGCCGACGTTATTGTAGAACTCCATGGCCGAGGCACGGCGGCGCGCGGCGTTGATGTCGAACATCTCGCCCGCCACGTCGTAGAAGAACAGGTGATAGGGCATCAGTCCTAACTTCCTCTTCAGTGTGGCTTGTATGGCCTTGTACCTGTCACTGACTTGGGTCTGTATGCCTGCTCCGTCGTGTATGCGCTTGGCCACGGCGGAAATTTTGTTGTTATTGTCGGCGTCAACCTGTGTGAAGTCGCCGCCGAACTTTTCCTGGAGCATTTCCAAGGCCGTAAAAAGCATGTATGACTTGCCCGACGAACGGTTGCCCACGATGCCTATGTGTACGGGCGTGCCTTGGGCGTTGTCGCCTTCGGTGTTGATGAGCCTGTCACAGTGTTTGCATTTGCGCGTTAGTTCGGCCTTGCCGTTGAGCAGCATCGTGGGTACTCGTGTGCCTGTCAGGTGGTTGGTCTGGTGGAACACGCCGTACATTCCGGGCGACGGGTTCTTCGGATACTCCTTACCGTCAACGATGTAGACGAATTCCCCGCTCTTGCTGTTGCCGCAGAACGGGCAGGGACGCTTCACGTTGTAAATCTTGACAACGACGAACTCGATGGCGCGGAGTATCAGGCTGACAACCATCAGCAGCAGGGCGATGCCGAGGAAGCCGAATATCAGGAGTATGACGATGCCGAAAAGGCCTGCGCCGTAAGTCTCGAACATTGCCACGGCCCAGTCGAAGGCGTTGACCGAGGCGAAGAAGCTGTCGCCCCACGCCACGAATGTGTCAGCCCAGCGTTCCAGCGTGTCTTGGAAGGCTACGATCAAGACACCGATGATGATTGGTATCACAGCCAGCCAAAATGCGACGAATATCAATATTACACCTCCCACAAGGCATATCCAGCCGATGACTATTATTGCCCAGAGGATGATTTTTACAATCCAGAACAGCAGCCATGTGATGCCGCCTACGAGAAGCAGCAAGGCTATCGAGGCGATGAACGACACGATTACCGACCCCATGATGATGCCCACCTTGGCGTAGGGCTGGTAGTTGTACATCCAGAGGCGGCGCATACCGTCGTCGCGCACGGTTCCGGCCCATTCGCTGAACAGGCTCCAATGCTCGTTGGCCCAGCGCAGGGTGAGCACGATGAAGCCTATCGTCAAGGCGAAGATTATGAACACAAGCACGTTGCTGGGGTTGCTTGAGCTGCTGTAGCTTGGCGTGTTAAACGACGTTGACCCTGACGTGTCGTTGTCAGCCGGTTTCGCCGTCGCCCCTTCGTAATATTGGTACGACCTCGTGCGGTAGTCTGTCGTCCGCCCTTTGCGCATCGTGGTGGCCTTTGTCCAGTTGCCGTACTGGTCGTACTCGTAAATCACGGTGTCGCGCCTTCTCACGTCGCCGTCTTTGTCGTAATGTACTATCGACATCTCGTTGCCGTGGATGTCGCACGTGGCTTCCTTGTAGCGTCCGTCAGGATAGTCGGTGCGCATTGAGGCCCTCGTGCCTGCGCCGTTGTAGGTGAAGGTGACGGTGGTCTCGTCGGAGGAGTCAAGTTCCTTGTAAATACGCTTCGTTACGAGGCCTTCGTCGTTGTATTCAAAGGTGAACGTCAGTCCCTCGGTTTCGGCTGCGTCTGTGTAAAACGTCTCTTTTACAAGCTGTTCGCCGGAAAACTCGGCCTTGAACTTGGCCACGTCGGGCGACGAGATGCTTTCTATCTTGTCGCCGTCGCCGTAAATGTAATTTGTCACGGTGGAGTCGCCTTTGGCGTAGTACACTTTTTTCTGCAATATGCCGTTGCGCGAGTAATCGTAACGCTCGGCTGACGAGACGTAACCGTCAGTATAGTCGGACACGACGTAGTATCTCACCGGGCCGTTCAGGTTGTTGTATTTCAGGCCGAACGGGTATCCGTTGTTCGGCTTGAAGCCGCCGTCGCAGGCGGCTAAGACCGCCGCCGCGACGAGCGTAAGCATCAGTTTGAGGTGTTTCATGGCTTATTTCTTTTTGTTGAACTTGCGGAGCAAACGCTTGAAGAAGCCGAACTCCTTGCTTATGAAGCCGGCGAGGCGTTCGTCGCCGCAGTTTTTCATAAACTCGTTGCGCTCGTCTTTGCTCCATTTGGCTGCGTCGATGATGGCGAGCACGAACTTTCCGCGTTCGTCGCCGAGTATCGCCGAGCCCCATGCCGCCTTAACCATGTACTTTGTTTCCTCTTTTTTTATTGGGCTGCCGTCGGCCATGTATTCGGCTATCTTTTTAGTGTCGGTGTCGCGCCGCAGCCATTTTGAGAATATTGTAAGGCGTTCGCCGGCATCCTTGCCGAGGCGTTTGGCCATCATCAGTTCCTTGAACGAGCCTTTGGCCGTGTCCGCCGTCACTACGCCTTTATTCAGGTTGAGCAACGTCTCAAACACGTCTCTTGAACTGTTTTTAACCTTTGCGCCAGCTAAGAGTTTCCTTATCCATTCGGCATTGGCCTTTTGCGGCTTGTCATAACAATGTTTTTCATATTGCGCGATGACGGATGAAAAGTCCATTTTGGCGGAACATTCCGTAGGAAGTTCGCCAACTAAAAGTTCAATACACTTCACGATGCCGTCTTTTTTGGCGATGCCTTCATAATATTCATTCACCATAGGCTCGAAAAATTCTGCCGTGTCGGGATGGTTGATGATGTACGGGTATAGCTGTTCCTTATATTGTGGCAGCGGGAAGATGCTTTTTACGAGCGTCATTTTATCGGATACAGCCGACTGTAAAGCCGTGCCCACCACGCCGACGTACTCTGAAGGCAGGGTTTCGCCGAACTGATCTTTTACTAAGCGAAGCCATACATCCGGGCTTTGTATTTTCTTTATGGCATCGAAAAAATAATTCTTATCTACACGTTTGGTGTTGACATACTGCACCGTCTCAATGCCGAAGTCCCTGACATAATCGGCCAGCTTGCCGTCGATGAACATTAACTCCGTGACATCTTGCCGTGCATCATTTATGTCAAGAAGCTCTTTCATGTTCTCCAACAGGTATTTCACGACGCCCATAGCCTCCTTGTTGCGTCCGCCTGTCAGTTCATTGCAGATCGTGCGGTTGACTGACGCCTTCAGCACTTTGGCTTTGTCTTCGGGCATGTTGGCCTTCTGCACTTTTGTGAAGAAATCAGGTGTCAGGTCGCCGAGTTTCAGCTCGATGTCGGTCTCTGTCGCCACGAACAGGTTGTAGAGGAACGCATAGTCGGTGTCGGCCTGCACCGACACGCCAATGAGATACTCGACGAGGGCGCGGAACAGCCTGTAATCGCCACGGTCTGAGGCTTCGGTTATTTTAAGGAAATACGGGTTGCCGAAGTCGATGTTCTTAGAGCCGTCGCCGCGCAGGTCGAGAGTGACGTAATTGTCGGTGTAAATCTCGGTCTCGTTGTATTCGTTGACGAATATCATCCTGTAACCCGTCGGCATGCCGTAGCCTTGCAGGTAGTTTGTCTGGAAATACTTGTCGCCTACGAGGCCGTCGGGCAGGGCGGCGAGGGCTTTCAATATGTGGGGCACGGTGTCCTCGTTGGCGATGAACACAATTTTTTGCAGGCCTTCTTCTTTGCCTAAGTCGTGGTTGATTTTGGTCTGGAGCAGCGCCGTGGCCACTTTCGCCGTCAGTGCGTTTACCGTCGGTGCGCCGTCAGCCGGTTCGGCTATTGTTATTTCCCTTGGTTCGAGCGGTTGCGGTTCTCCCGTCAACAGGGTTTTCAGTTCCGGGTTGTCAGGTGTGCAGGTGTTGTCTTTCGGCAGGAAAACGCCTTGGCGCACAAGCTCGTAGAACAGGCCGGCCGTAGGGCGTTGGTCGAACACGAGCGTGTCGGCCAAGTAGTTAGACCCTGTGCGGCGCGCCGATTCCTTACCGCAGAAATAGCCGTAGTCGATGCCTACGTAAGTAGAGCAGGCCACGGCGTACCATTCCTTGCCGTTGTCGTCGCGCACGGCGGTGTATTTCAGCGTCCTTGGATAGCGTGTCACGATGGCCGGGTCGTCAGTCAGCTGTTGCATCGACACCTTCCGGTCCATGGTGGTTTCGTAAGTTGCGCTTACCGCGTCAGACACTTTCCGTGCGAGGTTCTCGTCAAGTCCGCGGGTTATTGTCCTTATGCCGAAGCCTGGCTGTCCGTTTAAGAGTGATTTTTGCGTGGAGCCTTCTATTATCTCGTAAAATCTGAATGTTTTCATGGGGTTGTCAGTTATTTGCTTTTTAAAATCGGGTATCCAAGTTGGTCGAGTATCCACACCAATGGATCAAGCACACGGTAAGGCGTGATGCCTTTAATGGTGTTTTGCGCGTCGGGGTTTTTTCCAAGGGCCGAGAAGCCGAAGTACTTGGCATTCTTATATCTTCCCGATCCCGTGGTGTTGTTGACGAAGTCAACTCCGCCCCACATGCACAGTGCGCTCTTGATGCCGTCGCTTACGGCGTCGATGTCGTCCATCCTCACTCCGCCGCCGCTTAGGTAAGGGCTGTTCTGGTCGAGCGACATTCCCGGTATGGCCGTGTCGGCGAAGACGTCGGCGTTTTGCAGTATTGCGTCTATCTTGCTGAAGGCGAAGGCCATAGGCGTGTTGAAGTGGGCTTCTTTCTTGGTTTTATCGCCGTTGCGGAAGTGGTCAACGATGTTGTTTAATATCACGTTGTATTCCAATTCTATGTCGTCCTTGATTCCTAATTTGTCATGGACGTACTTGATTGAGAACGTGTCGAGAAGGAATATCACGGCGTCGCTTTCATCAAGGAATTTCACGTTCTTTGATATGTTCTTCGGCTCGTTGAAGTTCTCGCCCGCCGTGTCGTAGAACACTAAGTAAAGAGGTTTCTTCACGCCGGCCTGCGTCACGGTGAATATCAGCGGTATCTTTGATTGCGCATCATTTATTTTTGTTTGTGCAGGCAGTTCTCCATTTTTGAACAGCACGTTGTAGAATTTTTCCTGGTACCTGACTTGTGTGCAGTTTTCGTTGTTGTCGGCCACGGTCGAGGCAAGTACGCCGAGGTTCTGGCCTATCTTGCCGCCGTTCTTCCTGAGTTGGTCTATGAGCACCGTGATGTAATTCGTCTTTCCGCTGCTGCGCGCGCCGATGATTGATATGATGTAACCCTTGTGCTCAACCATCTCTTTGGGTATCATATTGTGGCAGTGGGGGCATATCACGGTGTACGACGTGTGGCCGCACCCAGGGCATTTGGCGGAGTCGGGCATCTTGTCCATCATTTTTGCCCACTTACCCAGGTCGTTCTGAAAGGCGGGTGGCATTTTAATATCATTTTTATCCCAGAACTTCAAGAAAACCTTATCTTCTTCTTTTTTCTCGCATTCGTCGTTGGTGCAGCGGAACATCACTTCGCTGCGGTTAAATTCCTCAAAGCAATAAGGACATACTATTTTCGCCATATTCTTTCTTTTTTTAATATAATGATTTCACTTCCAGCTTATTTTACGCTTTTCACTTCAGGCACGATTTTCACCTTGGCGTTGCCGTCTGCCGGTATTATGATGAAATACAGCGGAACTTTTTTATTGTTGCGCTGGTAAGAAATTGTGAATTTCCTCGCGCCGCCCGTTGCCAGTTCGCTGTGATGGATTGTAAAGTGCGACTTGAAGTTATTCTTGTTGTAGATGGAGTTTCCTTCCTGTATCAGCACGTACAGGTCGCAGGGCGGTTCGCTCTCGGCTTGTAGCGTCACAGAATACTTGTCCTTGTTGGTAAACAACTTGGTCTCGCTTTTGGCCTCCGTGTAGTTAACCTTTACCGTCGTTACGGCGGCCTTGCATTTCACCTCGGAGCTTGTCATTGTCTCGCCGTCGCTGCAGGTGAAAAGCGACGACACGCCTACCTCCACGTCGCCTGTTTTCGGCAATGATGGCAATTCAAACTCAGGCTCCGCCGCGCCGCGCTCTATGTCTTGCCACATTTCGTTGCCGTCGGCGTCAGTCCACTTGACGCGCACCGCCGGCACGCCGTCCCACAGCCACACTACCTTGACGTGGCCGGGCACGGTGGCGTCCGTCCGCACTCCGCGCGGTGGCACCATCGAGCTGACGCACACCTCGTTGCCGGCCACGGCTATGCCTCCGCCGACCGTCACGGGCAGGTAGAACCGCTGGCCGCAAAAGTCTTTCTTCACGATGTGCTCCGTGTCGAGCGAAGATATTGTTTCGGCGTTCAATGCGCCGGTGTCTTCCACTCTGTCGTTGGGGTGCAGGCCGAAAGGCTTGTCGCCGACGTATATCTTAACTTCGCCCCTGTTTGGCTTGCTCCATTTCAGTACGGCCTTGTCTGCGTCGTCGGCTACGGTCAGGCGCACGGCTTCCGGCATCTGCGCCGCCATAGTGCTGACGTTTATGTCGCAGCCGCGCGTTTCCTTGCGGCATCCGGCGTCGTCGGTGTACACCAAGACTAACGAATAAGAATACTCGTGCGCCGGTTGCAGCCCTGTGTCGGTAAGCTCCGGCAGCAAGCGCGTAATGGTGCGTATCTTCTTGCCGCCGCGCAACACGTCAACCTCGTTGAACCCTTCGGGGATGTCAATATTGAACTTGACAAAATCCTCGCCACGCTCTATGCCGATGTTCTTGCGCGCCAAGCCGTCGGCCACGAAAACGCCTCCGGGCTGCCCGTTCTGGTTGAGGTCGTCCATTATGAGGTTAAGCACGTCTTTGCGCAGGTTGTCGTCCACCTGCACCATATCCGGCAGGAAGCCGTTGAGCACGTCAACGAAATACTTGTTGCCGGCCAGTCCCGTCGAGAGCACCATCACCGTGTCGCCGTCGTCGGTCTTGTAGGCCGTGCGGAAATCCCTCATGGCTGACAGCAGGGTTGCGCTGCCGTGGTCGATGCTGTTGTCTACTTCGGCGTCGCGCCGTTTGACGAAAAACTCTCTTGTTTCGCCTTCAAGCTGTATCTCGCCTTGAAGTTCCGCCTTGCCCGAAGCTATGAACTCCGCCGCTACGCGGAGCACGTCGGAGAAATCTTTTTGTTTGTTCAGGTACGGAGCGTCGTCGAGCAGTTTCTTCCAAATGCATTCGGCCAAGACGGCCACGCGGGGGTCGTTGCCGGCACCGTCGATGCGCGCCTCGTGTAGCAGTTTTGTTTCGCTGGCCTGGTAAAGGCGCATGAACAAGTCGCCGCCGTCAGCCGTCAGCACTAATGCGAAGCCGTGCCCCTTGAGCCCTTTGCACAGCCACTCGTCGAAATCGTATTCGCGCAGGCCGGCCATGCCTTGCCCTGACAGTAGGCCGAGAAAAGTGTCTTTTTCTTTTTTCGCAAACGCCGGCGAGAACATTACCCCTACACCGACGCCTGTGCTGGCGGCGGAAAGGGCGTCCCACGCCGAAGCGTCGCCCGCTTTCTTGCGTTCCAGCTCGAAAGCCGAGTAACGGCCATAATTGTCCAATCGTCCCCCGTAAAGGCACGAGCCTTCACGGGAGACGGTCATAAGATAGCTGTTGTTCATTGTCTGATCTTATTCAATAAGAAATCTTCATAAAACTCAAGGCCTTCAAGGATTAGTATCGGGGCTACGAAGTCGAACTTGTCGGCCTGTCGGGCGCGTAGGTAGTCGGGCGTGTTGCGGATGAAGCTCAGCAACTCCATGCCGCCCGCGGCGCGTTGCATCTCGTCAAGGCGTATGTTGAGTCCCAAATACTGCTGGGCTACCTGGTGGTACAGGCCGAGGAAGTCATTGAACCTCGGACCTGCCGACGACGTTCCGCCGAACTCCTTACCGAGGCAGGCGAGCATGTCGGCCGTTATCTTGTTGTCGGCGTCCAATGCCACGCGTCCGCCTTGTTCGTCCCTGATGTAGAAGCCTTCCTCGCCGATTACTTCTATCGGTTCGCTGTCTTTCGGCTTCATCAGTTGCGTGTTCATCATGGCCAAGCCTTTTGACACCTCGAACTTGATGTCGTCGGTATGTTCGGGGAAGGTTATCTTTATGCCTGAAATGAGCTGCTGGGCGTCGGCCATGCCAAGGCCTTTGATGAACATGGCCTCGTAGTACTGGTTTGACAAGTCTTTGTTGACCACGCCGAGCCATTCCATTATCCTCGCGCCCTTGCCGGCGAACGAGATGTAGACCTGCGGCAGGCGGTCCCACCGGCAATCCTTGCTGGCGCGCACCTGCTTTATCAGCTTGCGTGCCAATATGCCGGCGTAATAAAGGATGAGGCCGGTGACGTAAACGTCAACGCACATCAGCTCGTTGCAGTCCACCTTTATGTTATTATAGAACGTCGGCAGTTGGCGCGCGTCGAGCTTGTCAACCATCTGCTCGAAGTAATACGCGGCCGTGTCAGCCGAATACCTCTGTTCGCCCCGGTTGAGCCCCTCGATGTGCAGGCCGAACTCGTCGCACGTGCGCAGCAGCACGTCCTTGAACTTGTCGCCGCACTTGCCGCACGCGCCTGACACTAACTGTGCCGCGAAGCGTATCGAGTTTTGCTTTATCATCGTAGTGCCCTGCTGCAATTCGCACAGTGCGGATATGTCGGTGGTGCTGCCGCCGATGTCGAAGCATATCGTCAGGCTGTTGTTGTTGCCCACTCCCACGCGCTGGCTCGCCAAGTAGTTGGCCACGGCGCTGGCCTCGGTCATCGACTGGAAGTCGCGTTCGTTGACAAGCGGCACGGGGTCGAACGATATGCTTTGCGTGTCGTCGTCTTTTTCAAGCACGGCTTTACTGTTGCCGTTCTGCTTGGCCTCTTGTTGCTGGAATGCGCCTCCGAGCAGCGGGTTGCTGCCGAACGACTGCTGTTGGGGCTGTTGGCCGCCTGAAAGCAAGCTGTTGCCGAACAAGCCTCCGCCTCCGCCGAGCAAGCTGTTCCCTCCGCCCGGCGTTTGCGCGCCGGAGCCGTTGTTTTCTTTCGCCGTGTCAAAGCCGTATGTGGATATGCTGATGCTGTAAGCCTCGTCGCCGCCTATCATCCTGTGGTTGTTGACGTCTTTCAGCGGATTGACGTTGTTGAGGCTTTTCCAAATCTTGTCGTATCTCATCAAGAGGCTGTTGTTCATCGACGACGGGTAAGACCATTTCAGCCTTTTCGGATAAAGGCCTTTCACGAAAAGCTCGGCGTAGACGTTGAGCAGCAGGGTGCGCAGGAAGGCTTCCTTGTAAGCTATGTTGCGCTCGTCGTCGTCCCATTTCATGTTGTAAACCTGTTCTACCACGCCGATTTTCGGCGTCATCAGCCTTACGAATTGCGAGTTCTTGTCGATTGAGTTTATGGGCAGGTTCCTGCCGAAGCAGGGGAAGCCTCCCTTGACCTCTTTCTCGAACTTGGCCAAGTCGCGGCTTTCGTTGCCGTCGCCGTTCACGCGGCGCTGGTCGTGCAATGTCAATGTGCTCTTCACCGAGTTAGACAGCAGCTGTTCGGCCTGGAAGAAGAACAGGCGGTCTTCCGTGGCCACGTCGTTGTCGGCCCTTTCGCCCGCCGCCAGGAGCGACACGCGCCTGTTGGCAAATTCTATGCCGTAAGTTTTCTGGTCGCGGTGGTCGTAATAGGCTATCGAGGTGTTGGTGCTTCCGAAGTCCACTCCCAACGTGGCTTCCTTCAGCCTGTCGCTCTGTATGCCGAGGAGGTTGCGGGCAAGTTTGGGGTTGTTCTGGTCGGTGGTGTACTTTACTATCAGGAAACCGGCGTCCGTGCCGTTGGGCAGCCGCAGCTTCACGCCCTTGAACGGGTGGTTGCACTCGTAGATCTCGTATTTGTACTTGTTGTCGGCCACTGCGCTGTTGGCCACTACGTGCAGCGAGGTCTCAACGTGCCGCTGCGTGCCGTTCTTGTCGGTGAAGTCATAGTCAACGTCCCTGCCGTCAGCCGCTATGTACAGCGGCTCGCCGTCTTTCTCTATGGTGGCGAGTTCGTCGAGTTCGTCGCCGATGAAGGGCACGGCCTGGAACGGGTAGTCCCTATGTTCAACGTTGTGGGGCAGCTCGGAGTACATGAAGTACCTGTGCCACTGCTTGGAGATGAAGTTGGGCCACATTATCAGCGTCTTGCCGTCAATCTCGCCTCCGCATGTGTACGTCTCTTTCATCTCCATCGTTTTCCCGTCTTCGCGTAATCCGAGGTGGAGCGTCACTTCCAGGTTGCCGGTTTCGGAGTTCGGGTCGTATTCGGCCGTAAGCCTCGACGCTATGGCGGTGCTGCTTGAAGCCATCGAGGGGTTTACAAGGTCGCCGATGTTGCGGCCGAAGATTTTTATCCCCTTGGGGCTTAGCGGCAGGGCGAAGTAGGCTTTCGAGCCAGGCTCGCCTTTCACGTCGGCGGCCAGCACGTTGACGGGGTAGAGTGAGGGCTCGTTCCTGTCGGGGCCTTTGATTATCAGGCGGGCTATCTTGGCTTTTGAGTCGAGCAGCAGCTCCTTGGGGCTGAACTCTATGCCGCCTTCTTGGAAGCCTCGCGAGAGGTCTCCCTCCATGCCGTAGAGCTTGTCTTCGTAATTGAAGGCGATGTCAAAGGGGTGCTTGAAGAAGTTTACCGGCGGCACGCTGGCTTCTTCTAACTTAAAGCCTTTTTCCCCGGCGTAGGCCTGTATGTCTTTCCTCCAGGCTTCAAGGTTGGCGAGCACCGTGCCGTAGTCGGGGGCGCCGGCGCTGCCGAGCGATGAGTAATAGGCCTGCAGCCCGCGCACGCCCGCCTGGCCGTTGAGGCCTTCTATGAGGTAGTCCACGTAGGCGTAGAGTTGCAGGGTCTTCGTCTTGTCGAGGGCTTTGCCCGGCACGGGGTCGGCGAACCGCTTGCTTGCGTAGTCAACCCAGGGGCGGTCGTTGGCGGTGCTTTCCACCCTGTATGCGCACGCCGTGAACAGCAGGCTCATGGGCGAAGTTGCTCCTACTACCTGGTCGTCGTATTTTATTATGTCGATGAAGGGCACGCCCTTGAGCTCGTCTGACGTTTCGTCCTTGTCGCACCACAGGGCTTTGCTGTTGAAGAGCATGTTGCCGAACGAACCTTTCGGCTCGTAGACGTTCAGGGTGTCTTTATTGTCCTTGCCGTCGGAATATCTCAGGTAGACGCGGCGCGTCTTCAGGCGGCTGTAGTCCAGGGCTATGCAGGCTATCAGTCCGCGCCATTCCGACGAGAGCGCCTTGTAATATTCTCCGAGGTTCTTGTTGGATTCGTCTTGCGACTTGCCGTAAGACAACAAGGCCGACTTGAAGAGGTCGGCGCGGGCGTAGGCCGTAGGTATGCCCGACACTTGCGCGCTGAGGTCGGCGTTGGCGTCGTAGACAGGCGTCTCGATGTTTTCGATGAACTGCTGTATGTTCCTTTCAGCCAAGTCAGCCCATTGCCCCAGTGAGCCGTTGGGTATGTTGTCTTTCTTAACTTCTATGACTAATGGTTTCTGTGACATGATTTCAGGTTTTCGCGGTTAATGTTTCTGTTTTGCGCTGGCGGTGATCGCTTTGTATATGTGTGCCACGAACTTTTCTTTCACCGTCCCGCCGGCGGGTTTTGTCTCGTCGGTGAGGTTTCCCATGAAGGCCTGGAAGCCGGTGTCCGTAGGGCTTCCTATCAACGGCTTTTTCACGTTGCCCCAGTTTTTGTTGTCGTCGGCGAACAGGCCTCCACAGCTGAAGTTGAACGATTTGTTGTCCATGTATTTACGCTGTTCGGGGAAGGCCTCGTCCTTGAATATCATCGTGCCGGGCACGGTGTCGTTCACTTGGTAAGCCCAGCCTTTGCGTATCTGGTCGCCAACGAACTTGTAGCCGAAGTAGTCACGGAAGTATTGGTTGATTTCGTCGCATTGCTTTTGCGACACGTTGTCGTAATGGATGTTTTTGCTTGCAAAGGCTTTCTTCACCACGTTGACGCCGGCTTCGCCGCTGTCGTTCCACGCCGCCTCGCAACGTGCCAGCACGATGTGGGCGAGGGAGAGCAGCGCGCCGAACTTGTCCTCGAACAGGTCGCCGTCCTTCACGAAGTCAGAGCCGCGCAGGGCCATGTTGCCGTCGTCTTTCACCTCCACCGTGCGGAACAGGTACTTGGCTTCCTTGTTGCCAAGGTCGTTGTTGTCGAGGTTGAAAAAGTCGTAAGCCGCCGCGGCGCACAGCAGCTCTACCACGTGGCACGGGTTCTGCTGCCCTTTGCCGCCCGTGACGGGCTTGCCTCCGTTGTCTTTGTTTTCAAACATTTCGTGCTTTAGCGGCCATCCTATATGGTAAAACCTCTTATAGGTGTGCTTCACCGTCGGGTCGGCCTCGTAGAATTGCATTGCGGCCTGGCAGTTCAGGGCAAAGTTGCTTGAGTCGGCTATGATTTTCTCCTCGGCCTTTTTGTTGGTGTCGGGGGTTGAGAACGAGAAGTAGTCGGTGAGCAGCGTGGAGCCGAACTTTATCTTGTCGAAGTCAAGCGAGAGGTTTTCCGAATAGATGTTCACGGCGTCGCGCAGGGCTACGGGTATCACTGGTATCGACGACGCGCCCGTGCCGCCGAATATCGAGCCGAATACGAACACGCGCGAGTCGCTGTTGGCGCACAGCTTGTCGAGGAATTGCTTCAGGGCGTCTTCCGCTCCGCCTTGGCTGAAGCTGCCTTGCCTTACCTTGCGCGCGGCCTCGATGATGCCGTGGTACATCAGCAGCGAGCCGAGGTGGGTCTGGGCGCGGTAGCCGTGGGCGAGGTCGAATTCCTGCACGGTCTTTTCCGCGAAGAACAGCTTTGCCAGGTCCTCGTTCTCCTCCTTGTTCTGTCCGCTGTTTATGCCGGCCAGCGTGCGGTAGGTCTTTTGGTTGGCGTCGCCGTAAGTGGTGTAGAACTTGTAGAGGTTCAGCTTCGCCGAGAATAAAGTGTTGCCGTCGGGCTTACCGCCGTCGGGGTTGTTGTCGTCGTCTGACTTTATCTTGTTGTACAGTTCGATGAGCGATTCCACGCGGCCCTTGTTGCCGTTGTTCTGGTCGGTGTCGAGGGTGAGTATGTCTATTGTCTTGTTGTCGAACATTCCCATCGCGCAAAGGTGCACCAATGACTCAAGGCACCTCATGCCCGTGCCTCCGATGGCTATTACGAATAAATTGTTGTCCATAAAATGTTGTTTTTCCAGACAAACGCCCGGACGACGGACGGCGTTAAGATTTAGCCTCGGCTTCTTGCAGCCCGCCGTTCGTGCCTTGTCTGCTGATGATTTACGCCTTTTCGGCTTACGATTTGTGCCTTTTCGGCTCTCAATTTGTATTTACCTGATTACCAGCTTGTTACCAGCCTGCTTGTGAGACGCAAAATTTTGCGTCTCTACAAAACTTGTCACTGTGAACTTGTCTGCTTTTCTGCTCGTCACTGTGAACTTGTCTGCTAACATCAGAACCAGCTTGCCAGTTTGCCGTTGGGGAACATTTTGCTCAGGGCCAGTCCGCAGATGATGTACAGCACGAAAGCCACCGCCGCCGAGATGCCCATCGCCACCAAGTAAGCGTCTTGGCGCGAGGGCACGCGGATGTCGGTGTACACTGCGAAGTAGGCCACGGCGAGCACGGCTATCGGGCACAGTATGGCGAACACCCAGAACCACGTCTTGCGCTTCTGCCGGTCTTTGGGGTTGACGCCCGCTTCGTAACTTATCGACTTCGCGCTGACTACGGCCAGCAGCACGCACACTACTAAAACGATGAAGCCTATCAGGTAGGCTGAAACTGTTGAACTCATGATTGTTGTTATTTTTTAGGTTGGTTGTTATTCTTTTATTTATGGGAGGTCTGGGAGGACTGGGAGGACTGGGAAACTGCCTAAAGGAGACATCTCCTTTTCTCCTTTACTCCTTACTCCTTCTCTCCTTCTCTCCTTCAACTTAAATTGTTTTCACGAAATAAGTGTAGATTACTGTGCCTTTCGGGTTGAGCACCTGGAGCGTGTTGCGGATGGCGTCGCGCAGGTTGTTGTTGGCGCCCCACGAGAACAGCTCGTCCAGTCGTGGCCCGATGTTGGGCTGGCTCTCGGCTATCACCACGTCAACGCGGTAAAGGTCAGACGGGTCGCCGCCTATTATCTCGCCCTTGAAGTAAGGCGAGAAGCCTATGCCTATCTCTACCTTCTTGCCGCTGCTCTGCTGCATGGTCTTGTTGAACAGGTCTTGGTCGAGCACGAGCATGTCCTTTATCTCCACCGTCTTCGGGGCGTTCTTCGGGTAGTCGTATTCGGCCAGCAGCTTGCCGTTCTCGTCGTAATATTCCGATGACTTTTCCTTGTCGGCCAAGGCGGCGCGGTAGGCGGTGTACATCTCGAAGTCTTCCTCTACGTCGGTCACTTTCAGGTCGAGCTTCTTTATCTTGTAAGAGTCTTGGTTGCTGAAGTCGAAGAAGAGGTTCCTGAACAGGTGGGTGTACTTCGGGTTGAAGCCTTCCTGCGTGGCCTCCTTCGAGTTTTCGAGGGCGTCCTGCCAGTTTACGCCGAAGGGGTAGAACTCCAGTCGCGCGCCTTCGCCGTAGCCCGTGTAGGCCATCTCAGAGCCGTCTTCGAGCACTCCCGTTATCACGTCCTCGCCGCTCTCGGCGTCATGGTAGTTGCCTCCCTTGGCCGAGGTTGGATAGCTGGTTGACACGGAGTAAGCGTCGCGCGAGAGGTGGAACTCCTTGTAGCCGGCGATGCCCGCCACAGACTCCTTGATGTTGCGCAGGAACTGGTGGCTCTTGTTGTCGAACACGATGAAGTAGAGGTGGTAGGGGATGTTCTTGACGCCGATGAAGTCGAACACGAAGAACGTGATGTCTTTTCCCTGCTTCAGCCAATCGACGAAATAGCGGGTGGCGAAGCTCTGGTGCTGCACCTTGTGGTCGGGAGTGAACTCCTCGAAGTCTGTCACCAACAGGCTGCTCTTGCCCTCTTTCACAATGTTTTCGAGAGTCTTTTCTATCGGAGCCATCTGCTGGGCGTATGACTTCTCGTCCATGATTTTGTTGTAAAGCTCTGTCTGCTTCAGGTTGAGCGGCGTTATCTGGCTGGCGGCCAAGGAGTAGACGCTGCACGAGTCGCCGCTTGTCAGCCTTTGCACCGTGGCGTTGAGGAACGCCGCGGCGTCCTTGTTCTTCTTGTAGGCCAGCACTACGCCGTCTGACAGGTCGAAGTAGGCAGAATAGTTGTTGGTCACGCTCGTCAAGGCCACGTCCTTGTCGAAATACTGTTTCACTTGCTGCGGCAAGGTAAGCTCCTCGCCCCCGCCGCCTCCGCAAGAGGCGAGGCCGGCGCAGCACAACGCCGCAAGCACGGCGCGGAGTGTTGTTTTAAACTTTGATGTGCACATAATATCTATAGATTTTGTTTTGTTTTTCCTTATTAGTTATTATCATATAAGTTTGGAAGCCAAACCAATGTTTCACCTTTTTTACTTTCTCACCTTCTCACTTTCTCACCTTTACAAGAATGCTTCCTGGATTACGGCGTATGCTATTATCACGCCGCCTATAATCTTGCAAGTGGCGGCTATTATCCGATGTTTCTTGCGCTTGCGCCGCTTGCCGTCCGTGAAGAACATCGGTACGACAAACCAAATCAAAAGGCCGATGATTATCTTTAGTATCATGGTTTTCAAGGCTATGATAAATATGGGCCTGTACGCCAAGTCCACATTTAATTCATGTTAATATTATTCGGTTTACTGTACAAAAGTGCAAAAAATACTTCAAAAAACATTTCGGGGGGGTAAAAGTATGTTAAATTAATTTTGTTTAACTATTATAATGCGTAGGTCTTAAAATAAAATATGCCTTGCCGGATGGAGACATCCGGCAAGGCATATTTTATTAACTCTTAATTCTTAACTCTTAATTCCCATTGATGAGGCGGAGCAGTCGGTCTACGGCTTCTTCTTCGGGGATGTTCTTCTCCACGCACTGCTTGCCCTTGTAGAGCGACACCTTGCCGCGGGCGGCGCCCACGTAGCCGTAGTCGGCGTCGGCCATCTCGCCGGGGCCGTTGACAATGCAGCCCATGATGCCTATCTTGAGGCCTTTCATGCCGCGGGTGGCTTCCTTGATGCGGGCTATGGTGGAGCGCAGGTCGTAGAGCGTGCGGCCGCAGCCGGGGCAGCTGATGTATTCGGTCTTGGTGGTGCGCAGTCGTGCGGCCTGGAGTATGCCGAAGGCGGTGGCGGTGACGTCGGCGGCGGGGAGCGTGCCGTCGTTCATGAGCCATAGGCCGTCGGTGAGGCCGTCGAACATCAGCGCGCCCATGTCGGCGGCGGCTTCTATCTGGAAGTCGCCCTTCTCTTCTTGCGTGTGGCGGTAGGCCTGGCAGAAGACTACGGGGTTCTCCAAGCCGGCGGCCATAAGCTCGTGCACAAGGGCGCGCTGCTCGCCGAGGCGGTTCTTGTGGTTGGAGACGCTTACCACCACCACTTCGGGGTGCGCCTTGAGGCAGGCGATGTACTCGTCGGAGTCGGCGCCGTAGGGCAGCACGAGGAATTTCACGTCGGCCTTCACGGTTGAGATGAAGGGCACGGCGTTGTAGGGGAAGATTGGGTAGACGCCGGTCGTGTCGGCCAGCCGGGCGTAAGCGTCGAAGTCAACGATGTAACGCTGGCCTTCGACGCGCCTTGCGGGGAGCTGCCGGCCGGTGTAAACGTAGTCGGGCGCGAGGCCGTCGCCTTCGGCCGTGAGCGTGGCGGGGTCGCCTCCGCCGAGCATCGAGGCTATCACGACGGGCGCGTTTGCGCCGCCGATGTTGCCGGCTGGCGTGGTGTGGCGGCGTTCGGGGCGCAGCCAGTCGAAGCCTGGGGCCTCGGTGCCGGGTATGGGCGTGTGTCCGGCGCGCGCCGTGACGTAATCCACGAGGTGGCGCGCCACGGGTATCTCGGCCTCAGGCTCCTCGCTTAGCGACACGCGAATGGTGTCGCCCAGTCCGTCGGCCAGCAGCGCGCCTATGCCGGCGGCGCTCTTTATGCGGCCGTCTTCGCCCTCGCCGGCCTCGGTGACGCCGAGGTGCAGGGGGTAGCGCATGCCTTCACGCTCCATCTCACTCACCATGAGGCGCACGGAGCGCACCATGACGACGGTGTTGCTGGCCTTGATTGATATTACGACGTCGTTGAACTGTTCGCGCTTGCAGATGCGCAGGAACTCCATGCAGCTCTCGACGATGCCTTCGGGCGTGTCGCCGTAGCGCGACATTATGCGGTCGGAGAGCGAGCCGTGGTTGACGCCTATGCGCAGGGCGGTGTGGTGCTGTCGGCAGATGTCGAGCAGGGGGATGAAGCGCGCCTCGATTTTCTTTAGTTCGTCGGCGTATTCCTCGTCGGTGTATTCAAGGTGCTTGAACGTGCGCGCCGGATCGACGTAGTTGCCGGGGTTGATGCGCACTTTTTCGGCGTAGAGCGCGGCCACCTCGGCCACGTGCGGGTTGAAGTGGACGTCGGCCACGAGCGGCGTGTCGTATCCGTCGGCGCGGAGCCGTGCGTTGATGTCGCGCAGGTTCTCGGCCTCGCGCACGCCCTGCGTCGTCAGCCTGACGTATTCGCCTCCGGCGCGTATAATCCTTTCGGCCTGGGCCACGCTGGCTTCGGTGTCTGTGGTCGGCGTGGTTGTCATCGACTGCACCCGTATCGGGTTGGCTCCGCCCATCGGCGTGCCGCCGACGTGCACCTCGGTGGTCTCGCGGCGGCGGTAGTTGAACAAGTCAATCATAATTTAAGAGTGAAGAGTTAAGAATTAAGAGTTAAGAATTAAGAAAATATGTTTTGCAAGGTGTTCGCTTACAGCAAGGCATTTTTTCTTAATTCTTAACTCTTAACTCTTAATTGGTTTTGTACTCATATTTTACCTCGGCCAGTTCCTTGTTGGCCTTTTCTATTTTCGCGCCGAGTCCGGCCTTGTAGGCGGCCAGGCGTGCTGCGATGTCGTCGTCGGCCAGGGCGAGCATCTCCACGGCGAGGATGGCGGCGTTCATCGCCCCGTTCACGCCGACGGTGGCCACGGGTATTCCCGGCGGCATCTGTATTATGCTGAGCATTGCGTCGAGGCCGTCGAGCATTCCCTTGATGGGCACTCCGATTACGGGCAGCGTGGTCGAGGCGGCTATCACGCCGGGCAGCGCGGCGGCCATGCCGGCTCCTGCTATTATCACCTTCACGCCGCGGGCCTTGGCCTGCTTGGCGAACTGCTCCACGGCGTCGGGCGTGCGGTGTGCCGAGAGTGCGTTGACTTCAAATGGCACCTGCATGTCGTTGAGGAACTTGCAGGCTTTTTCCATTACGGGCAGGTCGCTTGTGCTGCCCATGATGATGCTTACTAATGGGGTCATGTTGTTTTATTTTTTGTGGTTATAAATTCTTAAATCAAGTTGACACATATAAGTAAAAAAACTGCGCAAATCGTTGTTTTTTAGTAACTTAGAGTTGTAGTTCAAACCTCTGTGTATGCGCAACCTATACACAAAGTTCGTCAAAATACTTGGAATATGCAAGCAAATTTCCAATAATCTCGTAAATGCGCACGGTTTTTTCATAGTGTATGTATTTCAGATTTGTGCCCTTTCACCCTGCGTAAGGCCGTTAATCGCGGCGTGATATGCCGTGAGTTGCGGCGCGTTTTGCGGCAAGTTGTTTTTATAGGGCAGATGAGACCAATAAGCCTAATAGGCTCAATGAGCCTGATGGGGCAGATGAGCCTGATGGGCCTTGGCGGTAACTGCTTGCCTGCTGTGAACTTGTCTGCTTGTCTGCTGACGGCTTGTCTGCTGTGACCTCGTCTGCTTGTCTGCTTGTCCCTTGTCTGCTAAAAACGCTCGTCTGCTAAACAATGTTAAACAAATGTTACTTTTTTATGCTTTGTCAGTCATATAAGCAGATAACGTAATCTTTTGAATTTTTTAATATACTTTATTTTATGAACAAGAAAACATTGGCAGTTGCGGCCTTGGCCTTGGGCCTTGGGTCGCAGTCAGTTATGGCGCAGTACCCTGAGCTTACGCCGGAGGGAAAGGCCAAGATCGACTCGCTGACGAAGGTGTGGACGGCACACTCTGACTCGGCTTGGGCCGTAGCGTTCCCCATCGTGAAGAAAGAGGCTATGGAAGACGGCCGCCCCTACGTGCCTTGGGCGTGGAGGCCGTATGACCTGAAGCAGGCTAAGATACCGGCGTTCCCCGGCGCAGAGGGCGGCGGCATGTACACGCAGGGAGGCCGCGGCGGCAAGGTGCTCGTTGTGACCAACTTGAACGACGACGGCCCCGGCTCGTTCCGCTGGGCTTGCGAGCAGGGCGGAGCGCGCATCATCGTGTTCAACGTCAGCGGCATCATCTGGCTCAAGACGCCCGTCATCCTGCGCGCGCCTTACGTGACGATTGCGGGGCAGACGGCGCCGGGCGACGGAGTGTGCATCGCCGGGCAGTCGTTCCAGGTTAACACGCACGACGTCATCGTGCGCCACATGCGCTTCCGCCGCGGCTCCACCAACGTGTGGTACCGTGAGGACTCGTTCGGCGGCAACCCCGTGGGCAACATCATGATAGACCACTGCTCGTGCGAGTGGGGGCTGGACGAGAACATCTCTTTCTACCGCCACATGTTCGACATGGGCGACGGCAAGCCTTCGCGCAAGGAGCCTACGGTGAACGTCACCATACAGAACACCATCTCGGCCAAGGGCCTTGACACGTACAACCACGCCTTCGGCTCTACCATCGGCGGCGAGAACACGTCGTTCATGCGCAACCTTTGGGCCGACAACACGGGCCGCAACCCGTCGATAGGGTGGGGCGGAGTGTTCAACTTCGTCAACAACGTAATCTACAACTGGGTTCACCGCACGGCTGACGGAGGCGAGTTCTCGACGATGAGCAACTTCATCAACAACTATTACAAGCCCGGCCCGCTGACGCCGAAAGACTCTCCCGTGGGCTACCGCATCGTAAAGAGCGAGAGCCGCAGCAAGAAGCTCTTCCCCTACGCGCAGTATGGCCGCGTCTACGCCATCGGCAACATCATGGAGGGCAACGAGCGCGTGACCAAGGACAACTGGGACGGCGGCATACAGATAGCCGACAAGGACGGCGAGATAAACGCCGACGAGAAGGCCCTGATGAAGAGCAACGAGCCGTTCGAGATGCCTCACATGACCATCCTGCCGTCTGACAAGACCTTCGACTACGTGCTCGACAACGTGGGCGCGATGCTTCCCACGCGTGACATCGTTGACGAGCGCA
Organism: uncultured Prevotella sp.; assembly: GCA_944320255.1. GTDB lineage: Bacteria > Bacteroidota > Bacteroidia > Bacteroidales > Bacteroidaceae > Prevotella. The sequence goes on from CALUGU010000011.1 coordinate 28,883, forward strand.
TCATCAACGAGGTGCGCACGGGCGAGGCTTACTACGTGAAGAAGCTGCCCAAGGACAACCCTTACGGCGACCACTGGGGCATGCGCGACCGCTCGAAGAACGAGGAAGGCCTCTTCAAGTACCGCCGCCTGCCGAAGGATTCTTACAAGCTGGGCATCATCACCGACCCGCGCCAGATGGGCGGATACCCCGAATACCAGGGCGAGCCGCGCGTTGACACCGACGGCGACGGCATGCCCGACGACTGGGAGATAGCCAACGGCCTGAACCCCAACGACCCCTCGGACGCCAACGGCGACTGCACCGGCGACGGCTACACCAACATCGAGAAATACATCAACGGCATAAGCACCAAGGTGAAGGTTGACTGGACCGACCTGAAGAACAACTACGACACCCTGGCCGGCCGCAAGAGCCTGTATTGATTTATTATTTAAGGAGTAAAGGAGAGAAGGAGTAAGGAGTAAAAGTAGAATAGCTTTAATTACAAGGCATATCTACTTTACTCCTTACTCCTTCTCTCCTTTACTCCTTATTCTTTTCTCCTTTTACTCCTTAGGAAAAAACTATTCTACTTCTCTCCTTACTCCTCCTCTCCTTTTACTCCTTTCTTACATAATGCGGCAGCTCCTCCGGGATGACCATCGACACCTCCACGATGCCGCAAACGCGCCCTTCGGTGTCGGTCGTGGCCGTCTGGTAAATCATCTTCCTCACGCCCCCTTTCTCTATCGTGTAGGCGTTCGTGCCCCCGTCGGCCAGCAGCCGTCGTATTATTCCCGCCGCGCGCTCCCCGTGGCAGTCGTAAAGGCTCTTGCCGATGAGGTCGCCGTGCTTGCGGTAAGTCTCCATCGCGCGGCGGTTCATGTAGCGTATTACGCCATCCTTGTCGGCCGCCGTCACGGCGCACGCCATACCCTCGGCCCAGTTGAAATCTTTTTCCATAGTCAAAATCCTTTCAGTTAAATGTTTCTTTCATTGCAAAATTACGGATAAATCCATACATTTTCATTCAAATATTTGATGTTTTTATGGATTAATCGCTATATTTGCATCGCGGGTGTGCATTGCGCGCGCCGTATGTTTTTTGGTATTAAGAAGCGTTATGCTTGTCGTACAATCGGAAACCTAGGAAATTTCCACAATGTACACGACGTTGGCATGATGGTTCTCACGCTTGGCGTGGGCTGCTGTCTTTGCGTCTGTGTACATGGGCTATCCTAGGGCCTCCGGTTGAAGATGTGGGCATTGCAGTCTCACGCTTCATGGTTTTAATATAGCCCAGTTGGGACTGGCTGGGCAGGAGGTATATATTATGAAAAAGAAAAAATTTTTAATGAGTATTTTATTAGCATTTGCTTTTACAGTGTGTGCTAACGCACAAATTATGCGTGCGGAAGAATTAGAAAAGTATGCAAAAGAAAAATACGGAGATAAATGGGTTGATGCAGCCGAGAATTTAGCTTCAAATCTTGAACTCGACAAGAATAATGGAATAACATATGTTCAAGTTATACCTTGTCCTGGAAAAACGAAAGACGATTTATATGTGCTGCTTAACTATTGGTTTACAACGACTTTTAATGATGCTAACTCTGTAATAAAGTTAAATGACAAGGAGCTTGGAACTATTATAGCTCAAGGTTTTGTCGGTGATATAGCCAGTCATGCAGGAGGAACAAATGCTTATGATGTTTCAATTAGACCCGTTATAAAGGTAGATATAAAGGATGAGAAAATACGTGTGACTTATACAGTACCTTTTTATTCGGTCGTCGTAGCTCAAGGAGGTGGTTGGATAGGCGCGCTTGGAGGAAATATTCCGACAAGGAGTGATGAAAATTGGACGATTGATTCATGTTATCCTTTCGTTAAAAAAGATAAACATAAGAAGACATCTTGTAAGGCTTTGGTTATGTCTCATGCTTATTCAAATGTTATAATGGATAAGATTGAAGAAGCTGTTAAAAATGGATTGATAGGTAATGAGAACGATAATTGGTGATGGCCTGATGTTTTTAATAATTGTAAAAGATTTGATTATATTGTAATACCGCCGCATTTTTATAAAAAAATGCGGCGGTGTATGTTTAATACGTTAATGATCAATCCTCTTCCACAATCCACTTGTCTATCGTCTTCGTATCGCGGCTGAAGTTTATTCCTAATTTAATGACTTTGCGGCCGTCGGACTTGAAGGGGGCGGCGTAGCCTCGTTCGTTGATTTGTTGCATTGCCTGCTCGGCCGTGCCGTCGAGCTTGAACTCCATGACGTAGATGTACGCCTTGGTCTTGAGCACGAGGTCAACGCGGCCGTTGGCGGTGTGGTACTCCACGTTTACGTGGAAGCCCATGAGGCAGAAGACGATGAAGAGCACGTTCTGGTAGTGCACTTCCAGGTCGCGCTGCATCTCGTAGGGTATGTCGGCGTAGAAAGTGCGCAGGCGGGAGAGGAAGGCGTCGTAGTCGCCGCGCTCCACGTCCATCACGAAACGCTTTATCTCGAAGGCCGTCTTTGTGGGCGGCACGTTGGTGTAGAAGGGCATGAGGTACCTGACGAAGCCGCGCTCCACCTCTTGGTTGGGGAAACCGAGGGTGTAGAGGCCGAACTCACGGTCGTAGTCCTTTATCGTGAGGTAGCCGCTCTGGTAGATTACGGGTATGGGGTCGGTTGACGCCGCGTCGATGCTGTTGAGCACGTCTTCAGACGTTACGTTGTGCGCCATGTCGTCAAGGTCGTAGTTGTGTATCTGGAGCAGCTTCACGAGGTAAGTCGGCGTGCCCGTCTCGAACCAGTAATAGCCGAACTTCTTTTTTGCGAACGTGTTGAGCAGGCTGAAGGGGTTGTACATTCCCGGCGCGTCTTCCTCGAAGTGGTAGCCGTCGTACATCCGCCGCAGCTCTGCGAGGCAGGCGTCGTAGTCCATGCCGTTGGCCTCGGCCAATGCCCCGATGTCGTCCTTGAACTGGGCTTCAAGCTCGTTCTCGCTGATGCCGCAGACGTCGTAAAACCTGTTCCACATCGATATGTCGTTGAGGTTGTTGAGGTCTGAAAAGACGCTCACCTTGCCGAACTTCGTGACGCCCGTGAGCATGGCGAAGCGTATGTCGCCGTCGCGGCTCTTGAGCGCGCCGTAAAAGGGCTTCAGCGTCTCGCGGTAGGCGTGTTGCAGCTCCTCGTTGCCGATGGCCTGGAGCATGGGCTTGTCGTACTCGTCAACGAGTATTACGACCCTGTGGCCGGTCTTCTCGTGGGCGCGCCTGATTATGCCGTTGAAGCGCATGGCCGGCCCGTATTCCGTAGGGCTGCTCCCGTATATCTTTTCCCATCCGTTCAGCGCGTCGTCGAGCACTTTTTCAAGTGAGTCGGGTCGGTCGTACTTCTGCGTGTTGAGGTCAAGGTGCAGCACGGGGTGGGGCGTCCAGTCGTCGGCCAGTCGGTCTATCGCCAGCCCTTTGAACAGCTCCCTCTTGCCCTCGAAGAACGCCTGTATCGTGCTGATCAGCAGGCTCTTGCCGAAGCGGCGCGGGCGGCTCAGGAAGTAATACCTGCCCTCTGTGACGAGCTTGTGTACCAAGTGGGTCTTGTCAACGTAGTAGTAGCCGTCCTTTATGAGGCTCTCAAAGTTTTGTATGCCTATGGGATATTGTTTCATAGCGATGCTGTTTTTATTTTACAAAGATACAATTTATTAAATGAAAAATGAAAAATGAACAATGAAAAATCCAGCACCATTTAAATGAAAAATGAAAAATGAACAATGAAAAATCCAACACTCTTTAAATGAACAATGAAAAATGAACAATGAAAAATCCAACACCATTTAAATGAAAAATGAAAAGTGAAGAGTGAAAAATCCAATACCAGTTAAGTGAAGAATGAAGAGTGAAGAGTGAAAAATCCGTTGCTTTTTGGGCTGATGAGGGCGTGTGTGGTAATTGCTTGCTGTTCAAGCAGTTGCAAAACGTGGTTTTTTGGCTTGCCGTTGGCCGTGTTTTGCAACGCCGAAGGCCGCATATCGCGGGGCGATATGCGGCCTTCGGTATTATTATGGGGTAGGGGAGGCAGGGCGGATGAGCCTGATGTGCCTGATAAGCCTGATTGGCCTAATATGAAAAAGGAAATGTATTATTCACTTTTCATTATTCATTTTTCATTTAAAGTGTATTGGATTTTTCATTGTTCATTTTTAATTTTTCATTTTCAATCAGTGTGCCTCCAGCCAGTTCGCGCCCCATCCGCAGTCGGCCACGAGGGGAACGTTGAGCGGATATGCGCCCTGCATCTCCTCCAGGACTATGCGCTCCACGCGCTCCCGCTCGTCGGGATAGACGCTGAAGTTAAGTTCGTCGTGCACCTGTAGTATCATCTTCGAGCGCAGGCCCTCGCGGCGGAAGCGGTCGTAGATGCGCACCATGGCGATTTTGATTATGTCCGCCGCCGTGCCCTGTATCGGGGCGTTGATGGCGTTGCGCTCGGCGAAGCCGCGCACCGTGGCGTTGTGCGACGTGATGTCTGGCAGGTAGCGGCGGCGGTGCATCAGCGTCTCGGCGTAGCCCCGCTCCCGCGCCGCGGCCTTGGCCTGCTCCATGTAGTCGGCCACGCGGGGGAACGTGGCGAAATACCCGTCTATCAGCTCCGTGGCCTCCTTGCGGCTGATGTCGAGCCGTTCGGCAAGGCCGAAGACGGTGATGCCGTAGATGATGCCGAAGTTGGCCCGCTTGGCCTTGGTGCGCTGGTCGCGCGTCACGCTGTCCATCGTCTCGTGGTAAATCTTGGCGGCCGTGGCGGCGTGGATGTCGTAGCCTTCGCGGAAGGCCTCCGTCATGTTCTCGTCGCCGCTGAGGTGCGCCATGACGCGCAGCTCTATTTGCGAGTAGTCGGCCGAGAAGAACAGGCACCCCTCCTCCGGCACGAAGGCCTTGCGTATCTCCTTGCCGTCCTCACCCCGCACGGGGATGTTTTGCAGGTTGGGGTCGCTCGACGAGAGTCGTCCCGTGGCCGTGACGGTCTGGTTGAACGACGTGTGTATGTGCCCCGTCCTTGGGTTCACGAGCTTCGGCAGGGCGTCAACGTAGGTGCCCAGGAGCTTCTTCAGCCCCCGGTGTTCCAGTATCTTGCCCACTATCTCGCTCTTGCCGCGCAGCTGCTGGAGCACCTCCTCCGACGTGACGTACTGCCCCGTCTTCGTGCGTTTTGGCTTTTCCACAATCTTCATCTTGCCGAAGAGTATCTCGCCCACCTGCCTCGGCGAGGCTATGTTGAACTCCTCGCCCGCCAGCCGGTAAATATCCTGCTCCATGCCCGTCATCCTCGCCGTGAGCATCTGCGACGTCTCGGCCAGCGACTCCGTGTCGAGCCGCACGCCGTTCATCTCCATCGAGGCCAGCACGCGCACCAAGGGCATCTCCACCTCGGTGAACAGCTGCCACACGCCGGCCTCCTTCAGGCGCGGCTCAAGCAAGTTTTTCAGGCGCAGGGTGACGTCGGCGTCTTCGGCGGCGTACTCGTACACCTCCTCCGGCCGCAGCTCGCGCATCGACCGCTGGCCCTTTCCCTTCGGGCCGATCAGCTCGTCTATGTGTATCGTTTTATAGTCAAGGTACACCTCGGCCATGTAATCCATGTTGTGGCGAAGCTCCGGTTGCAGCAGGTAGTGGGCTATCATCGTGTCGAACATCTCGCCCGCCAGCTCAACGCCGTAACCTGCCAGCACCTCAAGGTCGTACTTGATGTTCTGCCCGATTTTCTCTATCGAGGGGTTTTCGTACGCTGGTTTGAAAATATTAACAATCTTTTCGGCTTCTTTACGTTCGGCGGGAACGGGCACGTAAAACGCCTCAAATTCCTCGACGGCGAAGCTCAAACCCACCAATTCGGCGTCCATCGTGTTGGTTGAAGTCGTCTCCGTGTCTAAACTTAAAAAACTTTTTGTCATAAAAAAGTCACGGAGCGCGAGCATATCGTCCTCTGTGTCAACGAGTTTATACGTGTGCGGTGTGTCGTTTAACGCTTTCAGATTCGATTTTTCGGCGTCAACCTGCCCTTCGGTCGGGTTTTCCGCAAATAAATCCAACTGTGCGTTAGCTTTGTTTTTGAAATTTTCAATCTTGTTAATAAACCTGTCCGAGAGCGTCTTAAACTCCAGTTCGGCAAATATCTGGCGCAGCTTGTCGGCGTCAGGCTCGGTCACCCGCAGCGCATCGAGGTCGAGGCTGACGGGCACGTCGGTGCGTATCGTGGCGAGGAACTTCGAGAAGCGTATCTGCTCCGCGTTCTCCTCCACCTTCTTCTTGAGCGCGCCCTTCAGTTCAGCGGTGCGCTCCAGCAGGGCGTCTATCGAGCCGAACTGCTGCAGCAGCTTCACGGCCGTCTTCTCGCCCACGCCGGGACAGCCGGGGATGTTGTCCGAGGCGTCGCCCATCAGGCCGAGCAGGTCAACCACCTGCGACGTCGATGAAATGGAGTATTTCCGGCAGACGCCCTCCTCGTCGAGCGTCTCGTAGCCCCCGCCGTGGCGCGGGCGGTACATCACGACGTTGCCGCCCACGAGCTGGCCGTAGTCCTTGTCGGGCGTCAGCATGTACGTCCTGACGCCCTCGCGGTCGGCCTGCCTGGCCAGGGTGCCTATCACGTCGTCGGCCTCGAAGCCCTCCGCCTCCAAGACGGGTATGCGCATGGCCGCCAGCACCTCCTTTATCACGGGCACGGAGCGGCGTATGTCCTCCGGCGTCTCCTCGCGCTGCGCCTTGTATTGGGCGTAGGCCTCGCTGCGGAAGGTGGGGCCGTGGGGGTCGAAGGCCACGCCCAGGTACGTAGGCCTCTCCTTCGAGAGCACCTCGTGCAGCGTGTTGCAGAAGCCCATCACCGCCGACGTGTTCATGCCCTTGGAATTAATCCTTGGGCTCTTTATGAATGCGTAATAAGCCCTGTAAATCAAGGCGTAAGCGTCGAGAAGAAAAAGTTTGTCCATGCTTTTGTAAGTTTTTTACGTGTAAAGTTACGGTTTTTTTGCTAATAATCGGATAAAATCACTACTTTTGTATCAAATTTGTAGCATGATGGATTATTTGTCTGTAATAAAAGAACCCATAACGGCAGAGCTGGAGCAGTTTGTCAGCCTGTTCAACGCATCCCTGACACATGATGGAAAGCTGCAAGAGGAAATCTTCGCACGCATCCGCCGGCGCGCCGGCAAGCGCATGAGGCCCATGCTCATCATGCTCATGGCCAAGAACTACGGCGCCGTCAACGACGCCACGCTGCACGCCGCCGTGGGCCTGGAGCTGCTGCACACCGCCTCGCTCGTGCACGACGACGTGGTGGACGAGAGCCGCGAACGCCGCGGGCAGGCCTCGGTCAACGCCCTGTATGACAACAAGGTGGCCGTGCTCGTGGGCGACTACATCCTCTCGACGGCCCTGCTGAACGTCTCGGTTACGCAAAACCTGCTGATAGTCAAGTACTTGTCAGAGCTTGGGCGCACGCTCTCCGACGGCGAAATCCTCCAGCTTACGAGCATCGCCGACAGCGAAATATCCGAGGAAACGTATTACCGGATAATCAGCCGGAAGACGGCCGCCCTGTTCGAGGCGTGCTGCGCAATCGGCGCAATATCCGCCGGAGTGCCCGAAAGCAGGGTGGGGGAGGCCAAACGCTTCGGCAAGACGCTGGGCATAATCTTCCAAATCCGCGACGACATCTTCGACTATTACGACTCCGACGAAATCGGCAAGCCCACCGGCAACGACATGGTCGAGGGCAAACTGACGCTCCCCGTCATCTACGCCCTGCGCTCCACGGGCGACGAGGAGATGCTCGCCCTCGCCCGCAAGGTGAAGGCCGGCACCGTGAGCGGCGGCGAGATAGCCCGCCTCGTGGCCTTCACCAAGGCCAACGGCGGCATAGAATACGCCGAGCGGCGCATGCAGGAGCTGCACGGCGAGGCGCAGGCCTTCATCGAAAGCCAGGTGGCCGACCCCACCCTCAAGCGCAGCCTCACGGCATATCTCGACTATGTGATAAAGCGAAGCAAGTAGGCATACGGCGCAAGCCAACCCGACACCCACCCCGGCCCTCTTTTGGAAGAGGGGCTTAATGTGCAAGTACCCACCCCGGCCCTCTTTTGGAGGAGTGGCTTAATGTGCAAGCACCCACCCCGGCCCTCCCGAAGTGATGGAGCTTGGAATGCTTTGCTGGTTACGTGCTGATAAGTTTTTTGCAATGATTTGATAATCAAATAATTACAAACGGCGGCAAATCGCACTGCGATTTGCCGCCGTTTGCGTTGCTGTTTGCGGTCTCTTGTCAGCCAAATAGCCGCCAGTCAGGCATAAGCCCAATGAGGCAAATAGGCCAAATAGGCATAATGGTAGATTAGCCCGATAAGCCTGATTAGCCAAATGCGCCCAAGCGGTAGCCATCCACGGCGTATCAGGCTAATCAGGCTCATTGGGCTTATATTCTTATTAGGCATATTTCCCTATTATCCTTATTCGGCTTATCAGTCTGATTTACTTTCCCCTATTCCTCCTAAGCCATTCAGTCCTTGCCCGGTACATCTCCTCGCGCAGTCCGCCGTTCTCCATGAAGTCACGTTTCAGCCTGTCTATGAATTTCCTTAGCATCGCGTCGGTCTGGTGGATGAGCGTTATGGCGATGTTGGCCACGGTCTCGTCGCTCCTCAGTTTTACGGCTTCCCGGTAATATGCGCTGTCGTTGTGCTTTGTGCATACGGCGCGTGTCCGGGCGGCCTTGGCACTGTTGAGTTCCCAGAGAGTGAGCTCCCGCACGCGGAGATAGTCCTCATAGTCGGCTAACAGCTCTTGCAGGCTTGCCCGTCCCACGTTAGTCAGCTTCAGTTCGGTCTCTTTCGACGTGGTGCTTGCTGCGCTGCCCTCCGCTATGTTCTGCTTGCACGACCGTGCCGCCTGCACCATCTGGTCTATCGTGCGGTCGCCTTTTTCAAGGTATTTATGAGCAAAATAAAATGTAATGTCATAAATGCACTCCGCCTTTTGGTAGACAATCAGGTTGCGGTAGTTGCCCCTTTGTGGTATGAACGGCCGGTTGTCGTTAGTCATAGTATTCTTTTCTTTTTGGTGATTAATTATTGGTTATAAGCCTGATTAGCCTGATAAGCCTTATAGGTGATAAGCCCAATGAGCCTGATAGGCCTGATAAGCCTTATAGGTGATAGGCCCAATGAGCCTGATTAGCCTGATAAGCCTTACAGGGGATGAGTCCAATGAGCCTGATAGGCCTGATGTGCCGCGGCGTATTTGGCTCATTAGGCTCATTGGCCTTATTTTCTCAAAAGAATTTCGTCTCTTCCCCGACTATCTCGCTGAGCAGCATATTGGCCAGGCGGCTGGTGCCGAGGCGCAGCCACTTGTTAGTGAGCCATTTTTCGCCCAGGACCTCTTTTACTATCGTGTAGTAGATAAGTGCGTCAGTGACCGAGTTAAGGCCGCCAGC
>CALUGU010000012.1 GCA_944320255.1 uncultured Prevotella sp.
TAATTTTTATCGACATATGCAAGTAAACACTTGATTATCAAGCGTTTATAAACGTTAAAATCTTTCAACCACTAATGATTGCAATCAGAGGAAACGAAAACGGAGTAAGACGAGAGGAAACGGTAAGTTTAGCGTTTTAACGTTAATAAATGTCAATAATACGATGTTTTTTGGTTACATTTATATAAAACACACGTTCTTTAATCGACGGCAGTGTAACTAAATGCGCCGTTTAATTATTAACCATTTAAAACAATAGATTATGAAGAAAATTTTTACTTTGGTATCTGTGGCTCTCGTCGCAATGACGATGAACGCACAGACGGAAACGTGGGATGCTGCATCTGTTACAGACTTAACGGTTGCAGAACAAACCTTTGAAAACGCATCTGCAAATGTAAGTCTGAAAATAGCTTCTTACTTGAATGAAAAAGATATTCAAGATGGAAAAACACCTTGGACTTATGAAACTACAGCAAACGAGGCCTTGAATACAGAGGCTTGCAGTCCGCAATTTTTGGGACGTCTTAAAGGAAATGGCAATCCTTACGTAGTAGACAATGGAGGCTATTGGGAGGGTGAAGCATATAGGGACGATCCCAATGCAGAGGTTTGGACTGAAGGTTGCGGCAAGTTACCTCTACACGGAACATATATCAGCTTCACTACAAAAACTGCGGGAACTATGAAACTTGCTGTGTATGTGAACAAAAACAATCAATCTACTTACATTGTAGATGCTGAAACTGGTAAACATATTGCCGCTTCTGACATAAAAGTGGCTTTCTATTATCAGAACAATGGTTTTACGTTTGATGACAATGGAACAACTGTAAGTTTAGTTGAAGGCACAATGCCTGATGACTTTATTATCCAGCACACTAATGGTTATACCCAAAATCGTCCCGCTCTTGGATATATGACATTCTCCGTAGACGCAAACAAAACGTATTATGCTTTCTGCCCAAAGAGCCAGCTTGGCCTTTACGGCTATGAGTTCACTCCCGGTGAAGGCGGCGAAACAGGCATCGCAGGCGTAGAAGTTGAGGAGGAGAACGACCCGAACGCTCCCGTTTACAACCTCGCCGGCCAGCGCGTTGGCAAGGACGCAAAGGGCATCTTGATACAGAACGGCAAGAAGTTCATACGCAAATAAGACTCACTGCGAAAGAATTTAAAATTAAGCCAAAATCGGTCATTATACTTCCGGCTGGTTATGTGTTCATATCGAACAGAATGCCTTAAAGCAAGATGACGACAGGAACGCATAAACGGACAAGGAGCAAGCATAATTCAACAACATCAAGTATGTTACGGTTTAACGACCGATTTGGGCTAAAGGCTGACGGCGGCGAAAGTCTGCCAGCCTTAATTACAGCCACATAAGGCGGCCGCCTTGCACAGGCGAGGCTATGCGCAAGGCGGCCGCCTTCTCCCTTCTAAAACCATGAACACTTTCACGGAAGTGTCGCAACTGCTTTAAATCTAAACCTAACTACTTTTATTATATATGAGAAAACTTAACCTGATAATGAAAAGCGTAGCCGTTTCGCTTCTCATGCTGGCCGCGCCGTCAGTGATGGCACAGACAGAGGAGGTGACAAAGAGCATGTATCTCGTAGTCACGGAGAAGGGCGGAACGGAGACGGCGTTCAAGCTCGCCGACAGCCCCGTTATAACGTTTGAAGCTGCCGCCGAGGGAGAAAGTGTCACGATGATGAACGTCGTGGCAGGTGAACAGACTATGGAAATTGCACTTGCCGACGTGCAAGACTACATCCTTGTTGAAAAGGAGGACATCCCTTCAGGAATAGGACAGGCATCCGTAACCGACAACGGCGGCAAGCCCGAATTTGCCGGCGGTCATGTTTACTTCTCCGGCCTGAAACCCGGCGCGAAGGTGACGGTCTACACGGTGGACGGCGTACAAGCCTTGGCCGTGACAGCCGGCAGCGACGGCAAGGCAAGCATTGACATCGGCACGTTGGAGAAAGGCGCCGTCTACATCCTGCGCACCCCCACGGCGGGATACAAGATTCTAAACAAATAACCTAATTCATCGACAACAAAAAATTTTATAATATTATGAAAAAGAACTTTTTACCGATAATCGCAGCCATGCTGGGCATGGCCGCACCTGCAAGCGCACAAAGCTACCTGATGCAGATCCACCACGACGGCACCGTAACCGAGATAGAGGCCGACAAAGTGGAGAAAGTGACTTTCACACTGAAGCAAGAGACGCCGGAGGCCGTGCCTACGGGCACTGACCTGACGACGTGGTACGCCGAGAACAAGGCCTCGTTCGAGGGTGAGGAAAGCGTCAGCGTACTGTTGGCGGACGGAGCGTCTTACACAATGTCGGGCGTGATAGACGTGGCCGACAAGTCAGTGACGTTCTACACCACGGGCGAAAACGCCCTCATCACTTGCGCCGACGGGGCATACTTCAAGTTTGGCAACGGCTTGCAGATGCAGAATGTCAACATAGACAACACCGCCAACACAGCCAACGGACTGTTCGTAATGAGCGACGAACCGAGCGCAGACCTCTCTACAGAAGCGTTGGGCTACAAGGCCGCCGGCGCCAACCAGGACGGCTTCGTGATGACCAACCCCGTTGTATTAGACAACGTGAACGTGAAAAACCTGCAAAAGAGCTTGATTTACGGAAACAAGACTAACTGGAGCCTGACATCGCTCACGATAAAGAACTGCGTAATACAGCTTGACAACGGCGAAAGCTCTAACGGAGTGATCAACCTTTCAGGGGCAAGCAACGGCCTGATCAAGGAACTGAACGTCACCAACAACACATTCTACAACCTGAAAGAGAACAGCGGTGCTTACTTCTTGAGATACAGCAACTCAAGCAACGCCCAGCCTACAAAGATATTCGGAAATGACGCCACGGCAACGCTCAGCATGACGCACAACACCCTCGTGAACACGTTCACCGCCAAGGACATGGCTAACAACCTGGCAAACAACAACAAGATAACCACCATCATGACGGACAACATCTTCTACGACGTGTTCCGCGTTTACCAGTTCGTGCAGACAAACACGATGAGGACTACCACCAACAACTACATCTGGTGGGTTAAGACCGCAAAGCAGGACAACGACATATCGCGCACCGACTCTGACGGCAACCCGCTCTGCACGGAGGCCGACCCCGGCTTCCCGACAATGGAAGAACTGAAGGAGTTAGACTTCACGGCTGAAAACTTCGGCGCCGACTTCACACCGACTGGCACTCCCGCCGAGAAGAAAGCCGGCGACCCGCGTTGGCTCAACTCTGAAGACAAGACTCCTGTTGAAGAAACCCCGGCAGAATAATTTGCTAATCCGGGTTTAACACAGCTCATCTTGCGGCGGACTATCGAGTCCGCCGCATTTTTTTCGATGATGAGGACGCCTTAAATGTTAAAATCCACCTTGTTTCTTCTTTATTTGGATAAATTTGATTACATTTGTATGAAAATAACGTCTTTTTACAAATTAGCGGACAAAGTATGCACTTGAATGTATCTACATAACAGCGGCTTTACCTTGGATTAACCTTGGAAAACATCTGAAAACATCTAATAATATATCGACCTATTTAATTTTATGTATAACATTAATCAATAACAAGTCTTATGAAAAAAAATCTTTTTTCACTAAGGGGAAAGGCTTGCGCCTTCGTGTCGCTTGCGGCCGGCGCAATGCTTTTAGCCTCATGCGCCCAAGACGGTTATGATGACGACGAAAGGTGGGACAGCGGCGTGAGCAACACGCAGCTGGTGACGCCCGGAGTCGATGAAATCGTAATCACGCCGAACGTGGACGGGACGCAGATGACCATCAGCTGGCCGGTAGTGTACGGCGCAGGAGGCTATGACGCCCTCCTCACCAACGAGACGACGGGCGAAGTGCTCGTTGACTCCGTGTTCGACGCCATTTCGTTCGTCGTTCCGCGCACGGCCGACACCAATTACAAGCTGTTGCTCACCGTGCTCGGCAACGAGGAGAAGAACAACACCGCCGGCGAGCAAGTAGTCAAGGACTTCAACACGTTCGCAGTGGCCATCGCCACAATTCCTGAGAACACCGACCTGACGCAGTACTTCACCGACAACCCCGTGCAGGCACAGGAGAGCGGCGACGCCGTTTACGACCTCGTGGCGGGCGGACAATACACGATGTCGGGCATCGTTGACTTCGGCGACCAGAGCGTGATGCTGCGCTCGATGGCCGAGAACGCAACAATCACCTGCGCCGACGGTGCTTACTTCCTGTTCGGCAACGGCGCGAAGTTGCAGAACGTCAACATCGACTTCACCGGCAACACGGCCAACGGCGTGCTCACCATGAGCGACACCCCGAACGCCGCGCTCTCGACGGAGGCCCTCGGCTACAAGGCCGCCGGCGCCAACCAGGACGGCTTCGTGATGACGAACCCCGTGCTCCTGAAGAACGTCAACGTGAAGAACCTCAAGAAGAGCTTGATTTACGGCAACAAGACAAACTGGAGCTTGACCAACCTCATCATCGAGAACTGTATCATACAGCTCGACAACGGCGACAACTCAAGCTGCGTAATCAACCTTTACGGGGCAAGCAACGGCTTGATTAAGGATCTCTCCGTATCCAACTCTACGTTCTACAACCTGCAAGAGAACTCAAGCGCTTACTTCATGAGGTACGGCAACTCAAGCAACGCCCAGCCTAACAAGATATTCGGCACGGGCCAGAACGCCACGCTGTCAATCACCCACTGTACGCTGGCCAACACGTTCACAGGCAAGGACATGGCCAACAACCTGGCCAACACCAACCTCGTGACCACCATCATGACGGACAACATCTTCTATGACGTGTACCGCGTTTACCAGTTCGTGCAGACCAACACGACGAGGACTACCACCAACAACTACATCTGGTGGGTTAAGACATCGCCGCAAAGCAACGACACGTCGCGCACCGACTCTAACGGCAATCCGCTCTGCACGGAGGCCGACCCAGGTTTCCCGGCAATGGAAAGCCTCGCTCCGCTGGACTTCTCAGCCGAGAATTGCGGCGCGAACTTCACGCCGTCAGGCGTTCCGGCTGACAACCGCGCCGGCGACCCGCGTTGGCTCTCTGCTAACTAATAATCAGTAACAACAGAAAACACAAGATATGAAAAGGAAATTCATAATCAGTTTATGCTTCGGTTTCATGGCCTTCGCGGCTGTTCCGGCGTTCGCGCAGAACACGGACATCAAGGGAACCGTTGTTGACGAGAACGGCGAGCCGGTGATCGGCGCGTCCGTCCGAGTCGAAGGACAGGAGGGCGGCGTCATAACCGACCTCGACGGAAATTACACAATCAAAGCCCCCAAGGGCGCGAAGGTGACGATAACCTACATCGGCTACCAGCCGATGACCGTCACCGCAGGCGGCCGCGTGCAGCTGAAAGAGGACGCGCAGAACCTTGAGGAGCTTGTAGTCGTAGGTTACGGCGTGCAGAAGAAGGCCCACTTGACCGGCTCTGTGGCCACCGTTGACATGGACGAGATACAAGACATCACCGCCGGCGGCCTGGCAAGCACCTTGGAAGGCCTCGTCAACGGTCTTAGCGTGGACGGCGGTAACACACGTCCGGGCGAAAACGCGAAAATCTACATCCGTGACACCAACTCGCTCGGCGACGTCGGCAGTACGGCGCAACAGCCTCTGTTCGTCATCGACGGATACATCTATCCTAACGATGTGAAAGTGGGCAACGGAACGCAGAACCTCGGAGCGGAGGCCTTCAACAACCTCGACCCGTCAGAGGTGGAGAGCATTTCAGTGCTGAAGGACGCCTCGGCGGCCGTCTACGGTGCCCGTGCGGCCAACGGCGTTATCCTCGTAACCACGAAGAAGGGTAAGATCGGCGCGCCGCGCATCTCTTACAGCGGCTCGTTCGGTTTCACCGACGCCGTTTCACACCCGAAGATGTTGAGCGCATACAACTACGGACGCCTCTACAACGCCGTGGCAGCAGCCGACCCGAAAAACGTTGACCTCAACCACCTCACCGGCCTTTACCAAGCCGACGAGCTTGAGGCTATGCGCGGTTTGAACTATGACTTGCTCGACAAGTACTGGGAGACGGGCTTCACTATGAAGCACAGCGTCAACCTGAGCGGAGCAACCGAGAGGGCGAGCTACTTCGCAAGCCTGTCTTACTTCGACCAGGACGGAAACCTCGGCAACCTCGACTACGACCGCTGGAACTACCGCGCGGGCGTTGACGTCAAGGTGAGCAAGTGGTTGGGAGCCAACCTCAGCGTGTCAGGCGACTACGGAAAGAAGAACACTCCTTATATAAAGGTGGGCGGAACGTCGAAAGAGAAGGACTACAACATCCTGCTGACACGTCCCCGCTACATTCCGGAGTATGTCAACGGCCTGCCCATCGCGGCCTACGGCATAAGTAATACACAGGTAAGCGGCAACCAGAACTACTCGTTCTCAGAGCTTCGCAACAACGGAGACTACATCCGCACGATGAACTCTAACATCAACATCAACGCCAGCGTGAACTATGACTTCGGCTGGAGCAAGATACTGAAGGGCTTGACTCTGCGCTTCTCTTACTCAAAGAGCATCAACACGGACAAGACCAACCAGTACGGAACGGAGTTCGATGTTTACACGATGATGCACCGTCCGGGTAGCGGCGAGCACCTCTACACCCCGGTTGCCGGCCAGGACTACAACCAGTTCATCGCCGAAGGCAACATGATTAAGCACACCATCGCCAACGGCGACCCCGCACAGCTGAACCGTTCGATGACGCGCACTGACAACTACCAGATGAACTTCACCGCCGCTTACAACCGCGACTTCGGCAAGCACAGCGTCGGAGCCTTGTTCTCGATAGAGAAGTCAGAGGCTGAAAGCGAGTATCTTTACGCTATGGTTTCAGATCCCTACTCGTTCACAACGGGACAGTCTAACTCCGCCGAGGCCAACACCCAGGTGATAACCTTCACCCGCAGCGAGTCAGGTACGCTCTCTTACATCGGCCGTATCAATTACGCCTACGACAACAAGTATCTCGCAGAGTTCCTCATCCGTTCGGACGCCTCAACGAAGTTCGCCCCCGAAAACTACTGGGGCGTGTTCCCGTCGGGCAGCTTAGGCTGGGTGATGTCAGAGGAGAAGTGGTTCCGCAAGGCCCTGCCTTGGGTTGACTTCTTGAAGGTGCGCGCCTCGTTCGGTCTCACCGGTCGTGACAACATCGCGCCGTGGCAGTGGATGCAGGTTTACGCACAGGACGCCAACCGCGGCCCCGTATTCGGTACGGGCACCGACAACGGCAGCCTTCGCCGTATCACCATTAACCGCTACAACTCCGCCGTCAACCGTGACGTGCACTGGGATAAGGTGTACAAGGCCAACTTCGGTCTCGACTTCAACGTGCTCGACAGCCGCTTGAGCGTAAACTTCGACATGTACCGTGAGTGGAACCGCGAGATGTTGATGAACATCAGCCAGGCAATCCAGGCAACCATCGGTACGCAATCGGCTTCAGTCAACCTCGGCGAGATGGACAGCTGGGGCTACGAGCTCGGCGTAACCTGGAGAGACAAGATAGGCAAGGACTTCAAGTACCGCGTGGGCATAAACACAGGCTACCGCGACAACAAGGTGCTCTACATGGACTGGGTTACGGACAATTACTATAAGGAGATACGTCCGGGCGGACGCACCGACATCGGTAGATGGGGCTTGCAGTGCATCGGAATGTTCCGCTCATTCCAGGACATCGAGGAATACTTCGACAAGTACAACATCACATCTTACTTAGGCAGGACCAAAGACCAGGTGCGTCCCGGTATGCTTATCTACAAGGACGTGCGCGGCCCGCAGCAGGCTGACGGCACTTACGCCGCACCCGACGGCGTGGTTGACGAAGACGTAGACCAAGTGCGACTCTCCAACCGTAACAATCCTTACGGCGTGACCATGAACCTCAGCGCAGAGTGGAAAGGCCTTTCGCTGACAGCGCAGCTCAACGCTTCATGGGGCGGCTACAGCTTCATCGACAGCCAGGCCCTCAAACCCGGTGACGGAATCGAGTTCACCAACATGCCTTCGTTCTGGAACGTTGACAATATGTACTCTTACCAGGACATATACGACGCTGCCGGCAACTTGGTAGTAGCCGAGAACCGCGACGGCAACCTGCCTAACTTGGCTTACTCAAGCGTCAACGCAAGAACTTCATCATTCTGGCGCGTAAGCGGCACACGCATCAGGCTCAGCCGCATGACGCTGGCTTACACCATACCGCAGAACTGGGTGAAGAAAATCGGCATACAGAACGCGCGCATCAACATCACGGGCCAGAACCTGCTGAGCTTCTGCAACCCGTATCCCGACAACTACATCGACCCGATGTGCAGCTACGGCTCTTACCCCGTATTGAGGCAGTTCACCGTAGGCCTGAACCTTACGTTCTAAATCACCAAGGATATAATTCAAACAGAAAACAATGATGAAAACAAATATTATCAAACTGTTCGGTTTCGGCTTGGCCGCAGGTCTTACGCTGACGGCGTGCAGCGACGAGTTCCTTGAGGACAAGAAGAACTATGACAACGTAAACCCGTCAATATACAGCGACTACACGGGAGCTTCACTCCGCGTGAACGACGTCTACGGCTGGTGCCTGCCCAATCCTACGCAAGACATGAACTGGCAGTATCCGTCAACGGGAAGCAACGACGACGGTGGCAAGTCAACCGAGGAGTACAGCGGCTTCAGCGTATTCCTGAACCCGCAAAACCCGCTGGGCGTAACGAGCGGACAGCAAGTGCCCGACTATTTCTACAACCAGCTGAACAACATCCAAAGCAGCGTTTACGGCCGCATTCGTAACATCAACGACGTGATAGAAGGCATCACGGCCGGCTCACTCTCCGACGCTGAGAAGAACGAGCTGCTCGGCCAGGTGTACTTCTTCCGCGCCTGGTGCTACTACAACCTGATGAAGTGGTACGGCGGAGTGCCAATCGTCACCGAGACACAAGACCCCGTTGAAGGCGTCTACACCCCGCGCAGCTCTGCAAGGGAAGTTTTCAACTTCATTTGCAGCGACCTCGACCAATCAGCCAAGATGTTGGGCGAGAGCACGCTTAACGGCGGATGGTCGTCAAGCGACTGGGGACGTGTCACCACGGGAACGGCCCTCGCGCTGAAAGGCCGCGTGCTGCTGCTCTGGGCAAGCCCGCTGTTCAACCGCACAAACGACGAGACCCGCTGGACCAACGCCTACACGCAGATGAAGCAGGAGCTTGACTCAATCAACCGCTGCGGCTACGGCCTTTACACAGAAGGCAACAACATCAACGGCTCGGTATTCGCCAACCAGTTCAACCAAAGCAACGTAAACCCAGAAGCCGTGTTCGTAACGCTGTTCAACACCACGCAGAGCGGCGACCAGCAGAAGAACAACCCGTGGGAGCGTTACATCCGTCCGAGCAACACGTCAGGCTCAGGCAAGAACGCCTCGGCAATGCTCGTAGACCTGTTCCCGATGGCCGACGGCAAACGCCCAACGACGTCAACCACTTACACGAAGCTGGAGATGTCTTCTTACCAGTATGACAGCGAGCATCCGTTCATGAACCGCGACCCGCGCTTCTACCGCACGTTCGCCTTCCCCGGCTTCCGCTGGGCTTACCAGGGCAACGCCACCGTACAGGAAGACCAGCCTAACAGCCCGTCATACGACAACGGAACAAATTATGAGCTTTGGAACTACGTATGGTACACGTCAGAAGCTGACCGCGACAACCCCAGCGGCGGCAACGAATACGGAGCTGACAACCTGCTGACAAGCCGCAGCGGCGTGTACGTGCGCAAACGCTCTGACGACTTGGACATCAACAACTCTCCGCTTTATGCGAACTTCGACGCTACAGTTTCAAACGGCGGCTTCGCCTATTCGGCACAGCCGTACATCGAGCTTCGCTACGCCGAAGTGCTGCTCAACCTTGCCGAAGCCGCCTGCGGCGCAGGCCACTTGGACGAGGCCGTAAGCTACATACAGCAAGTGCGCGCACGCGCCGGCTACACAGCCGATAACAACTACGGCTTGCAGGCCAACTTGACGGCAGACCAATCCATCTGCATGTCGGCCATCCTCTACGAGCGTCAGATAGAGTTCGCTTACGAGGGCAAACGCTTCGACGACATGCGCCGCTGGATGCTTTACGACGGCGGAGCTGTGAAAGTGCCTGGCGCTCCTGACACATGGACGCTCACCGGCTGGGACGGCAACACCTGCAACTGGCTCGGCTTCAAGCAGTTCAACGGCCAACGCCGTGAGAATATGGTGTTCCGCGTGAACGACGCACACTGGCAGGGCGGCACGACATTCGACAGCGACCCGTTGGTTAATGCCGGCGTGGAGCGTTGCGCCGCTGTAGACCTGCGCAAGGAACTCGGCCCGCAGCTTGAGACTCTGAAGGCCTGGTACGACCAGAACCTCGTGCGCAAGCTGAAGAAGGGCGACGGCCGCGACCAGAACCAGGTAGACCTGTACATCAACTTCTTGCCGCGTTACTACTTCCTCGGCCTGTCTAACAGCGCATTGACTAACAACTCAATGCTGCCGCAGACCATCGGATGGGAAGACCAGAGCGGCGCAGCCGGCACATTCGACCCGCTGGCGGAATGATTTAAAGGTGAGAAAGTGAGAAAGTGAGAAAGCCTGAACCTTCTTCACTTTCCTTTACCAAAAAGAACAAAAAAGCCACACCAACGCACAGGCGTGCCCGTGAGTGAATGATTATTAAGGGTTTATTATTCCACTCACAAGCGACAATGCCAAGCGTTGGTGTGGTTTCTTTTTTTTATTAAGAATTAAGGGCTAAGGAAATATGGGGCATCCGCAATTCCCGTTTCCTCGAATTTGCAATCTGCAAGGAACAGGCAGGCTTCCTTTTATTAAGAAAGTTGCAATCAGATTATTATTTAATAATGTAATTTTAGCGGATTACAAATCATTATCCTCAAAACCTGCGGATTGCAAATCAGCAGGAACAGTTATCACCGAAGGAACGATTAAGAGTGAAGAAGGATGAAGGGTGAAGGGTGAAAAGTGAAGGGTGAAGAACGAAGAATGAAAAAAGAAGAACGAAGAGAATTGCAAATCCACAGGAACGCTACCGCACTCACTGGCGATAATGCTTATTTTCTTAATTTTTAACTCTTAATTCTTAATTCATTAGATGTTACAATAAAGGCGTGAAGCCGTCGTTAATATAAAAGGCTGTGTATGTAATCGTAACCAAGCCACCGTTTCCTCGGATTGCAAATACGCAGGGACAGACAACTCCTGTCCTCGAAGAGGGCGAACGATGCTTAACCGCAGGTGGAGCGTAGCGCAACCTGCGGCAGGCGTCAGCTATAAATCGTCCTCGAAGAGGGCGAACGGCTGATTGTTATTGGACCTCTCCGAGGCCCGTTAAAGGTCATCCGACTGACCGCAGGTTACGTTCGCTACGCTCACTCCACCTGCGGTTAAGCATAGTTCGCCCCCTCCGGGGACGGAAGTTGGCATAAACTTTCATACACCTGAACTGCGGATGAAGCGCAAAAGGCCGTCTTTTGGCGGGTAAAAGACCGTAAATCGGCGTGTAAAAGGCCATCTTTTGCAAGGCGAAAAGCCATAAACGGGAAACGCGCTGATTACCAGCAAGATAGCAAAGCCATAAACCTGCCCGACACAAAGGCGGCAGCACGGACGGCGAAAAGGCGTAAACAAGAAACGCGCTGATTACCAGCAAGATGGCAAATCCATAAACACGCCCGACACAAAGGCGACGGAATGGACGGCGAAAAGGCGTAAATGGGAAACGCGCTGATTACCAGCAAGATAACAAAACCATAAACACGCCCGCCACAAAGGCGGCGGCATGGACGGCGAAAAGCGTGAAAACGGAAGACTGAAAACACTAATGATATGAACAAGACATTTACACAACGCTGCCTGGCAGCCGCACTGGCCTTGGGCCTCTGCGCCGCTTACGCCACGGCAGGCAAACCGAAAAAGGAGCTTTACGTCCCGATGGACTACTCCACGTGCGGCTACCACGCATCGGAGCGCGCCATACCCGACGTGAAAAACGCCGTCTACGTGACACCGGCCGACGGCGACAGCCACGACGCGCTGCAACGCGCCATCGACTACGTGTCATCGCTCAAGGCCGACGCGAACGACCACCGGGGCGCAGTGCTGTTAGGCGAAGGCACGTTTTACATCGACGAAGCCTTGCGCGTAAAGGCGTCGGGAGTGGTGTTGAGAGGTTCGGGCAAGGGCAAGACCACCATCGTGAAGCGTGGCGTAAGCCGCGGCGCGCTGCTCTACATCGAGGGACGCACGGCTATGACAGGCGGCGACACCATAGCCCTGAACGGCGACAAGGTGGCGGCGGGAGCCACGACGCTGATCCTGAAACAGGCCGCCGGACTTAAAGAGGGCGACAGGATAAGGATAATACGCCCGTCAACAAGGGAGTGGATAGAGTCGCTCGGCTGTTACGACTACGGCGGCGGACTCGACTATACGGGCTGGAAACCCACCGACATCGACATAACATGGGAACGCACCGTGACCGCCGTAGACGGGAACACGATAACCATTGACGCCCCCATAACGACAACGCTCGACCCGAAATTCGGCGGCGGATACATCGTGACGGGCTACAACGCGGGCGAGCTGACGGAGTGCGGCGTGGAGAACATGACGCTCGCGTCTGAACACAACACATGGAACCCGAAAGACGAAGACCACTGCTGGGACGCGATATGGATGGAGAACGTGCGCGACTGCTGGGTGCGCCGTGCCGATTTCAGGCACTTCGCAGGCAGCGCGGTCAACTTGCAAAAGCACACGAGCCGCATAACGGTGGAGGACTGCATAGCCGACGAGCCGGTATCGGAAGTCGGCGGATGGCGACGCGGCGTGTTCATCACCCGCGGACAGCAGACGCTCATACAACGCTGCGTGTCGCGCCACGGCATACACGACTTCGCTGCGGGATACTGCGCGGCAGGGCCTAACGCCTTCGTGCAGTGCGAGGGCGAGGAAAGCCTCGGCTTCAGCGGCAGCATAGGCTCGTGGGCCGCCGGACTGCTGTTCGACATCGTTAACATCGACGGTAACGACATAGCCTTCAAGAACTTAGAGCAGTTCCAGTTCGGCACGGGATGGAACACGGCCAACAGCATGATGTGGCAGTGCACAGGGTCAACGCTGTGGTGCTACTCGCCCGACGCCGACAACCGCAGCAGCGCGCACGGATGCTGGGGAACACTGACAGGCAACGGCGAATGGACCAGCAGCAACGACCACGTGCAGCCCCGTAGCCTGTTTTACGCACAGCTGGAGAAGCGCCTCGGCGAGGGCAAGGGCGTGAACGGATACGTGCTGCCGAGAAGCACCAACGCATCGAGCAGCCCCACTATAGAGCAGGCACAGGAGATGGCGCGCATATCGCTGACCGAACCAAGGCTGACGCTGGAAATGTGGATGGACTCCGTGCCCTACACGGCAAGCACCGACCCGGAGGGCGTCAAGAATATAAATAAGGTGAAACACGCCAAGATGCCGGTAAGGAACAAGACCGCCGCGAAGGCCGACTACGCCATAACGAACGGGCACATCACCGTGAACGGACAGCTGATAACCGGCAACAGGTACCAGATACCATGGTGGAGCGGACGTGTGAAAGACAACTTCGCAGAAAAGAGCGCAAAGCCGGCCGTGACACGCTTCGTGCCCGGACGGGAGGGCACCGGCTGGACCGACCGCATAGACTCCGTGGTGAACTACCTCGGAAAGAACGGCTACTGCATGCTTGACCACAACTACGGGCTGTGGTACGACCTGCGCCGCACCGACCATGAGCGCGTGCGCCGCGCCGACGGCGACGTGTGGGCGCCGTTCTACGAGCAGCCGTTCTCACGCACGGGCGAAGGCACAGCGTGGGACGGACTTAGCCTCTACGACCTGACGAAGCCCAACAAATGGTACTGGGCACGCCTGAAAGAGTTTGCCGAGAAAGGCGCGCCGAAAGGCATAATGCTGTTCCACGAGAACTACTTCCAGCACAACATCCTCGAAGCCGGCGCCCACTGGGTAGACTGCCCGTGGCGCCCGGTGAACAACGTGAACGGCACCGACTTCCCCGAACCCGTGCCTTTCACGGGCGACAAGCGAATATTCATGGCCGAACAGTTCTACAACATCGACAACCCCAAGCTGCGCCCGCTGCACAGGCAGTTCATACGCCAGTGCCTTGACAACTTCAAGGACGACGGCAACGTGGTGCAGCTGATCAGCGAGGAATACACCGGGCCGCTGCACTTCACCCGCTTCTGGCTCGAAACCATCGCCGAATGGGAGCGCGAGACGGGACGCCACCCGCTGATTGCGCTAAGCTGCACGAAGGACGCACAGGACTCGATACTGGCCGACCCTGAGCTGGCCAAGGTGGTGGACATCATCGACATAAGGTACTGGCACTACAACACGACGGGGCTGTGGGCGCCGCCGGCAGGCAAGAACATGGCTCCGCGCCAGTTCATGCGCAAGATGAAAGTAGGCAAGACGGGCTTCGCCGAGGCTTACGAGGCCGTGAAGGAATACCGCACGAAGTACCCGGAGAAGGCCGTGACGTTCTTCGCCCAGCAATATCCGCAATATGGATGGGCGATACTGATGGCCGGAGGCTCTTGCCCCAACGTGCCGGTGAAGGACGCCAAGTTCCTGACTGACGTCGCGAAGATGAGCTACGTAAGCGGCGAGGGCGACTCAAGCCAGCAGGTGATAGGTTCACCGGAAGTGGGATACGTAATCTACAGCCACGACGGCGCGCCATCGTTCGGCGACGTGAAGCCCGGAACATACGCCGTACACGCCATCGACGCCAAGAGCGGCGAGGTGGAAACATTGGTGAAAAAGCAGGTTTTCGACGGCGGAACCGTTGTGGACGACACCGGCAAAGAAGAAATCCTGTGGTTGGAAAGATTATAGTTTTATCATAGAATTTATTGGTAACAGGTATTGATTTTGCACGTCAATACCTGTTTTTCGTATTTATAAACCAATTTTTACCAAAACTTTCGACCTTTACCAATTAAATTTGCAAGCGAAAGAACGAAAACCTATGATAAACTTTACCGACCTTTACGACAAAACCATTGACAATCTCTTTGAGTTCGGCGCGAAATACACCGCCGACAGGGAGATAATAAAAGACTGCATCCAAGACGTGTTCGTGAAGCTGTACACAAAGAAAGACGAATTAAACAATGTGGTAAACATAGAGTCGTACCTGTACGTATCATTAAGGAACAGGATAAACGACGAGTTCCGCCACAACAGCCACATCTGCGACAACGAAATCAGCGACAGCCAAATGAAGGGGCTTTATGAAGACGAGGCCTTCGATATGGAACAGCTTGAAGAAGAGCGCAAGAAGCACAAGAAGCTGCACGACTACGTGAAATGCCTGTCTCCCAGGCAGCAACAGATAATCCACCTTTACTACGTAGAACAACGCAAATACGACGACATCTGCCGCATAATGGGCATAAACTACCAGTCGGTGAGGAACCTGATGCACCGCAGCCTGCTAAGATTGCGCTTCCTCGCCGCAAGAAATTAGTTTTTCGGTGAGCCTGACAGGCCTTAATGAAGCCAAAGGATATGGCTTTCCCGGTAAAAATCAGCCATTAATCATTATTTTAATTACAACATAACGGTTTTAGGCTAATTTTAGAGAGTACATAAACGCATGTCTGCCGTCATAGGATAAAAACACGGAGATGGTAGACAAACACGACATAAAGAAAAAGATAGGCAAACTGATCTGTCTGAAGAAGATCAAAATGCCTTCACTCAGCAAAGAGGAGAAAGAGGAACTAAAGCAACGCATACAGATAGCCATAAAGCAGCTTCAGCATGAGAACGCGTGAACTGACACAGATGCAAACATATAGTGAAAAACGGCCGAAGGCGGTATGTGCCTTTGGCCGTTTGCCGTATTCGCAGGACGAGAAATGTTCTCATGCCACAAAACCAAGCCCTAACCGACGGCAAGGCAACGCCGCAATGTCAAATAAGAAGCCAGACAATAGTACAAAACAGGCAACCGGACGTCTATAAATTGTTATGAAACGTTTTTTTATCACATTATTGATATTGACCGCGGGGCTGATAGTCCCGGAGTCAATCCTGGCGCAACAGCGCTACAAGATCGGAGTGTGTGACTGGATGGTGCTCAAGCGCCAAAAGCTGGGCGAGTTCAAATTAGCCAAGGAATTGGGCTGCGACGGCATCGAAATGGACATGGGCGGCCTCGGCACACGTAATTCCTTCGACAACAAAATGCGCGACCCAGAGTTCGTAAAGTTGTTCAACCACACCGCCGACAGCCTCGGCATAGAGATTGGCGCGGTGGCGATGTCGGGTTTCTACGGCCAGAGCTTCGCAAAGAAAGAAAGTTGGCGCTGGCTGATACAAGACTGCATCAACACGATGGAAGCCATGGGAGCCGACGTTGCCTTCCTGCCCCTCGGCGGATGCGGCAACAACTGGGCAGACTCCCTCCCACTCCGCCAAGAGATTGTATGGAGGCTGCGTGAGGCGGGCGAAATGGCAAAGGCGCGCGGCAAAGTCATAGGCATAGACACTCCGCTCGACGCCGAAGGCAACATTAAGCTGCTCGACGAGATTGGTTCTGACGGAATAAAGATTTTCTACAAGTTCCAAACAGCCATAGAAAACAAGCGCGACATAGCCAAGGAAATAAAGACACTGGGCAAAGACCGCATCTGCGCCATACACGCAAGCAACACTGACGGAGTGTGGTTGAGGAACGACAAGGCCGTAAAAATGAAGAAGATAAAGAAAGCCCTTGACGAAAGCGGATGGTCAGGCTGGATGTTCGTAGAACGCAGCAGGGACGTCAAGCAAGTGCGCAATGTGAAGTTAAATTATGGTGAAAATGTTAAATACTTAAAAGAAATAATGCAATGAGAATTTTTTTAACTATTTTTGTAACGCTAATAACATTAAGCGCTACTAACGCACAGACATTCAAACTCAATTCGGACGGCCGCGACAAGGATTACGTGAACACAATCTTAGGCCGTGCGAAGAAAGTGACCGACGCCTTGAAGATAACCGGAACGGAGAAAGGCACGCAAGTAATGAACATCGTAGCCAACAGGTATTTCGAGCTGAACGACATCTACGAGGAGCGCGACAGCCTGAAGAAAGCGGCTTCGGCACTTACCGGAGACGCGAAAAAGCAAGCACAGGCGTTCGCCGAGAGCCAGAAGGACAGCAAACTGTACCGCTCTCACTTCGCCTTCGACTCGAACCTGTCATTGCTCTTGGACGCGGATGCCATAGAAACCGTGAAAGACGTCATGACGTACAACGTGGTAAAAGTGACATACGACGCGCAGTGCGACATGATACCCACCCTCAAGGATGAAGAGAAAGCCCAGATACTGGCTTGGCTCAAGGAAGCGCGCGAATTTGCCATCGACGCCGAAAGCTCAAGGAAAAAGCACGAAGCGTTCGGCAAATACAAAGGCCGCATAAACAACTACCTCAGCAAACGCGGATACAATCTCACGAAAGAACGCGAGGAATGGGCAAAACGAGTAAAGGCCAGAGGCGGCACGCTCTAACGGGAACGAATGTGTAAAAGCGAAATGAAAACCCTTTAACTAAAGACAAAAGAAAGCTAAAAGGCTGAAGAACAACATTTCCAAAATGCGGAAGGACGATAAACCAAGGAAAAGAAGGAAAACGCGTGACAGCGTTTTCCCCTTTTTCTCGTTTTATAGACTTCCACTTTTGGCACAACCCTTACATTTATGAAAAGAAACATCTTGTCAAGCATCATCGTGTTAGCGGCGGCCACACTGCCTGCGGCAGCGCAGCAAAACGGAATCAACGACACACGCAACAGCAAAAGCGCGGTAGTAAACTCAACGCCCATCGACGCAGTGAAATGGACTGGCGGTTTCTGGGGCGAACGCTTCGGAGTGCTGAGCGGAACGTCGGTGCAAAGCATGTGGGAGACATGGAAGTCCGACCGCGGCCACAGTTACAACAACTTCCTGATTGCGGCAGGCGAAAAGAAAGACAAACGCCACGGGCCTCCGTTCCACGACGGAGACATGTACAAATGGCTTGAGGCCGTAGCCGCCGTCTACGCAGTTAACAAAGACCCTGAGCTTGACAAGATAATGGACGACGTAATACGCCTTATCGCCAAGGCGCAACGCCAAGACGGATACCTGCACACGCCAGTAATCATCGCCGAAAGGAACAAAAAGGCCGTTGAAGGGGAAGAAAAGGAAAACGAGAACATCGGCACGGCCGTAGGCTCAAGCAAGGACGGAGTGTTCGGCAATCCGCTCAACTTCGAGCAATACAACATGGGACATCTCATCACGGCTGGAATAATCCACAAGCGCGCTACGGGAAAGACCACACTGTTCGACTGCGCCGTGAAAGCCGCCGACTTCCTTTATGACATGTACAAGAACCCGCCGGCCACGATGAATTTCACCGTCATCTGCCCGTCACACTATATGGCCGTGTCTGAAATGTACCGTGAGACAGGCAATCCCAAATACCTTGAGCTGCTAAACATGTTCTTCGACGCACAGGCGAAAGCACAAAACGGCACTGACGACAACCAAGACCGTGTGCCGTTCCGCCAGCAATACAACGCCATGGGACACAGCGTAAGGGCCAACTACCTTTACACCGGAGCGGCGGATCTTTACCTTGACGGCGGCGAAGCGCAGCTGAAAAAGAACTTGGACTCGATATGGAGCGACATCGTTTACCGGAAAATGTACATCAACGGGGCGTGCGGCGCACTGTACGACGGCACTTCACCCGACGGAACTGAATACAAGCCGGCTTTAATTCAGAAGGTGCACCAGAGCTACGGACGCCCTTACCAGCTGCCCCACTCCACCGCACACAACGAAACTTGCGCCAACATCGGCAATATGTTGCTCAACTGGCGAATGTTCTTAGCCACGGCTGACGCCAAATACACAGACCTTGTGGAAAACTGCCTGTATAACAGCATATTGTGCGGAATAAGCCTCGACGGCACAAAATACTTCTACACCAACCCCTTGAGGATGTCTGACGAACTGCCCTACAAGCTGCGTTGGCCGAAAGAGCGTGTTGAATACATCAGCTGCTTCTGCTGCCCGCCCAACACGCTGCGCACCCTTTGCGAGGCGCAGGATTATGCTTACAGCGTTGGCAAAGGCGAAATTTACGTTAACCTTTATGGAGACAACTCGCTTACTACCGAACTTGACGGCATAGGGAAAATCACAATCGAGCAAAAGAGCGACTATCCGTGGGACGGCAACATTGCCATGACCGTGGCCAAACTGAAGGGAAAGAAAAAATTCACACTCAAACTTAGGATACCCGCATGGTGTGACGACGCGAAGATCACCGTCAACGGACAACCCGTAAGCATCGACGCAAAGAGCGAAAGCTACGCTGCGATAACACGTGAATGGAAGAAAGGCGACGTGGTTACGCTCGAAATGCCGATGGAAACAAAACTCGTAGAGGCCAACCCGCTCGTTGAGGAGTGCCGCGGACAAGTAGCCGTGCAACGCGGCCCGATACTTTACTGCCTTGAAAGCAACGACCTCGGCGGCGTTGACATCGACGACATCGCAATACCTGCTGACGCAAAATTCCAGCCCGTAGAGGTGAACATAGAAGGCAGCAGGATAATGGCGCTGGAAACCGAAGCCGTCAACCGCTCCGAAAAATCATGGAAGAACACACTTTACCGGGAATTAGGCAAAAGCAAGGACAAGGTGAAAATACGCCTCATCCCCTACTACGCATGGGGCAACAGGGGCAAGAGCGAAATGACCGTGTGGATGCCTGTAGTACTTTAACGACATTAAACCTATAATAATGAACACCCGTAAAACTTTTTTTACAATACTCTTGGCCGCAGTGGCCGGCGTCAATGTATGCGCCAAAGACATCATCGTGAAGCCCGGCGCATACACCATTGAGAAGGCGTTGCAGCAAGCGCGCGAGGAACGCCGTCTCAACCACGCCGCCGACGTATGCCTGCGCTTGCAGGCCGGCACGTACAGCCTGAACCAGCCTATCATAATACGCCCCGAAGACAACGGCACACGCATCGTGGCCGACGGGAAAGCCGTAATCAGCGGCGGCGTTAAGATAAGCGGCTGGAAGAAAGAAGGAAAATACTACGTGGCCGACGTGCCCGACTTCAACGGCCGCCCGCTGGAGTTCCGCCAGATGTGGGTGAACGGCAAGAAAGCCGTAAGGGCGCGCGACGTTGCCGACTTCGACGACATGTACCGCATAAAGAGCCTTGACAAGGCCAAGGAGACAATCTACGTGCCGGCGGCCGCCGTGAAAAAAATAATCGGCGCACGGTACGCCGAGATGGTGCTGCACGAGATGTGGTGCGTCGCCAACCTGCGCATAAAAGACATCAAGGTGCAGGGCGACAGCGCGGCGGTGACATTCCACCAGCCTGAGAGCCACGTGCACTTCATGCACCCGTGGCCGTCGCCAATGGTGACGACGGACGGGCACAACTCGGCATTCTACCTGACCAACGCCAAGGAACTGCTCGACACAGAGGGCGAATGGTATCTTGACATCAAGACTTCAAAACTTTACTACATACCCCGCAAGGGTGAAGACATGGGCAATGCGGAGGTCATAGTGCCCGCCGTGGAGACCCTGCTCAAGGTGGAAGGCACGCCTGACTGCCCCGTGAAAGACGTCACATTCGACGGTGTTACGTTCAGCCACGCCACATGGCTGCGCCCCTCAACCAGCGGACACGCGCCCTTGCAGGCCGGAATGTACATGACGGAGGCGTACAAGCTGCGCCCGAAAATGGATCGCCCCAACGGCGACCACAAGCTCGACAACCAAGGATGGGTAGGCCGTCCCGCGGCTGCCGTAAGCCTCAACTGCGCCGAGGATGTGTCGTTCACGCGGTGCACCTTCGAGCACAACGCTTCAACCGGACTCGACTACCACCTATATATAAAAGGTGGCAGCGTTGACCGTTGCACATTCCGCGACATGGGCGGCACCGGCATACTGGCCGGCGGCTTCAGTCCTGAAGGCTATGAGGCCCACCTGCCATACGACCCTACAGACGAACGCATAATATGCACAGGGCTGAGCATCACCAACAACCTAATAACCGACGTAACGAACGACGACTGGGGATGCGTGGGCATAGGCGCAGGCTTCGTGAAAGACATAAAGATTTGCAACAACGAGATAAGCGAAGTGTCATACACCGGCATATCGATGGGCTGGGGATGGAACCAGCAGGTATGCTCGATGTCAAACAACTTAGTGAAAGGCAACCTCATCCACCACTACGCCAAGCACATGTATGACACGGCGGGAATTTACACCTTAGGGTCGCAACCCCACTCGTTCATCATCGAGAACGTAGTAAGGGACATCTACACCCCAAGCTACGCCCACGACCCCAACCACTGGTTCTACCTGTACACGGACGAAGGCTCGTCGTACATCACCGTCCGTGACAACTGGACGCCCGAGGAGAAATTCCTCAAAAACGCCAACGGGCCGGGCAACACGTGGGAAAACAACGGGCCGGAGGTGGCCGACAGCATCAAGGCCAAGGCCGGAATAACCCACGAAACGAGATAAGCCTGGACGCGCATAGCGGCAGGCTGATAGCCATGCAAAATAAACGAGCTTGTGAAAGGCGGTCTTTTACCCTGTAAAAGGCCACCTTTTACCGCTTGAAAAGCCACCTTTCGCAAACCAAACGGCGGCATTTTGCACAACGGCCGGCAAACCGCTGATAATCAAAACTTTACGACATAAACAGAAAATCTAATATATGGGAAAGAAAAAAAGCAGCTTAAAAAGCACGATAGCCGTGTCGCTCACCAACTATCTCGACGCGGGAGCCATCGTGGCGGGCGCCAGCGGACTGACGCTCTGGCAGAATTACTTAGGACTGACGGAGGGACACCTCGGATGGCTCAACGCCATAAGCGCCAACTGCCTCGGCGCGGCCATAGGAGCAATCATGGGCGGTTTCCTCGCCGACAAGTACGGGCGTAAGGCCATCTACACTTACAACATGCTGGTCTACATGACTGGCGTGGCCCTGATAATGCTCTCCGTCAACTTCCCAATGCTGTTGGCGGGCTTCCTCATCACGGGCATATCCGTGGGCGTTGGCGTGCCGGCGTCATGGACTTACATTTCAGAGAACTCCGAAGTAGGCAACCGCGGCCGCAACATCGGCATCTCACAAATGGCCTGGGGCATCGGTCCTACCATAATACTCATACTCGGCACGCTGCTCGCACCGCCCACGAGCGGCAGCGACAGCGCAGGAGTGCTGTTCGCGCCGGTCGTTGAGTCGTTCGCCGCCCTGCTGACTGGCGGCACGGTGGAAGGCGCAGCCCTCAACGTGTTCAGCAGCCGCATAGTGTTCGCCTCGCTGTTCGTCGTTGCGTTCATAGCATGGCAGCTGCAACGCCGCCTTGACGAATCAGAGGAATGGAAGGCCGAGAAAGCCAAGCAGAGCAGCAGCCAGGGCGGCGTGTTCTCGTCGTTCGGCTCCCTGTTCACCAACAAGGTGAACATCCGCACGATACTCTTCCTCGCCGGGATTTACCTGACATGGAACCTCGTCAGCTCCGTCATGGGCTTCTTCCAGCAGCACATTTACGAGACCGCCGGCGGACTTTCAAACCAACACGCCAATATGCTTTCCGTGGCGCAGTGGGTAATCATCATCGTGACGACGTTCATCTTCTCGATGATTGTTGACAAGGTTAACCAACGTTGGCTCTACTTCTTCGGCGTGGGCATGGGCGTCCTGGCATGGGTTATAATAGTAACCATCGGCGTGAACAGCATCGCCGGCCTGTTGTTCTTCACCCTCATCTGGGGCATCCAGGCCGGAGTCTCCGTGCAATCGTTCTACGCCCTCTGGGCGTCAGAGCTGTTCCCTGCCAAGTACAGGGCGGCGGCGCAGGGCGTGATGTTCTTCATCGTGCGCGGCGTGTCTGCGCTGTGGGGCCTCGGCTTCGTCTACATCTACGGGCCTAACGGCGAAGGCTTCACCATCGCGGCGTACATAATGATGGGCTTGCTGCTCATCTCGCTCGTCATCGGAACCATCTGGACACCGCAGACGCGCGGAAAAACACTTGAACAAATAACTAAAGAAAGATATGGCGACAACATCTAAAGCTACATGGATTTGGTATCCGGGCGACTATGAAATATGGCTCGGAAACAAAATGAACAACCGCCGCACAGACCGCGGGGCATACTTCCCGCCCTTCTGGAAGCAGGACAGCCACTATGTCACCGTTGAGTTCAGCAAGGCCGTGGAGACCGCTGAAGACGAGACGATAGACATAGCCACGGAGGGCGACTATAACATAAAAATCGACGGCAAGATGCTGTTCGGGATGCCGAAGCGTTTCACCATCACCGCCGGCAGGCACAACATAAACATAAAAGTGCACAACCAGGCCACGCCTCCGGCACTATACCTGAACGGAAAGACCGTAAAGACTGACGAGACATGGAACGTGACGTTCGAGGACAAAGAGTGGATAGACGAGAGCGGAAAGGCGAGCGACACGTCGTCAACAGTCTACATGAAAGCCGGACGGTGGAATTTCGACGACATCGACACCCTGCCCTCCGACTTCAAACTTAGCCGCAGGCACGAAAACGCAGTGTCTGAAACCGGCGGACTGTACGACTTCGGCCGTGAGACTTTCGGCTTCGCCATCCTGCACGGCATCGAAGGCGAAGGCACGATAGACATATTCTACGGCGAAAGCGAAGAGGAGGCAAGGGACAAGGAGCATTGCGAGACGCTCGACAAGCTCGCCGTTTCAGACGGCAGGATAACCGACCTTGCCACCGGGAAAAGCGCAACCCTTGCGGACAAGTACACCTTGCAGAACAGCAAGGCGTTCCGTTACATCTACATTGAGACGTCAGGGTGCGCAGTGTCCGACGTCAGCATGGACTATGAATACATGCCGGAGACGGAGCACGGCACGTTCAAGTGCAACGACGAAGAGCTGAACAAGATTTGGGAAGTGGGCGCATACACCATGCAGCTCACGGCCCGCGAGTTCTTCATCGACGGCATCAAGCGCGACCGCTGGGTGTGGAGCGGCGATGCGTCGCAGAGCTACCTGATGAACTTCTACCTGTTCAACGACAACGAGATGGTGAAGCGCACCACGTGGTTGCTCGCCGGCAAAGCCCCGATAACGAGCCACATCAACACCATAATGGACTACACCTTCTACTGGTTCAACTCCATTTACGACTATTACCTTTACAGCGGCGACCGCCATTTCCTGACGCAAATCTACCCGACGATGCAGACGTATATGGCCTACGTGCTGGGACGCACCGACGAGGACGGAATGGTTGAGGGACTGACGGGCGACTGGGTGTTCGTTGACTGGGCCGACAAGCCTATGGACAAGCAAGGACAGCTGGCTTTCGAGCAAATCCTTTTCAGGAAATCGCTTGAGTCCATTGCCGCCGTCGCAGCCATCGTGGGCGACAATGACGACGCGGCAAGATACCAGGAACTCGCCGACAAGCTGGGCGAGAAACTGCTGCCCTACTTCTGGAACGACGCGAAACAGGCCCTGATGCACAACCGCAAGGACGGACGGCAGAGCACTGAAGTGTTCCGTTACCCAAATATGTTCGCCATAATGTACGGCTATCTTGATAAGGAAAAGCAAGAAGCCGTGAAGCGTTCGGTAATCCTCAACGACGACGTTCTCCGCATTACAACGCCTTATATGCGCTTCTACGAACTTGAAGCCCTGTGCATGCTCGGCGAGCAAGACCGCGTGATGAAGGAAATGAAGGCGTATTGGGGCGGAATGTTGCGTGAAGGCGCAACGTCGTTCTGGGAAAAATACAACCCCGACGAGCACGGACGCGACAAGCTGGCGATGTATGGCCGCCCCTACGGCAAGAGCCTCTGCCACGCCTGGGGGGCAAGTCCTATTTACCTCTTGGGCAGGTATTACCTCGGCGTAGAGCCTGTGAAGCCCGGTTTCGAGGAATACACCGTGAAGCCGACGCTCGGCGGGTTGGAATGGATGGAGGGCAACGTGCCCACTCCGTTCGGCACAGTGTATGTCAAGATGGACAAAAAATCCGTAACCGTCAAGGCCGACGGAGGCCGCGGCACGCTGATAATCGGCGACGGAGAGAATAAAAAAGAAATAGAAATACAACCCGGAAAAGAAACAACAGTGAACTTATGAAAACAGCACGCAACCTACTGCTTTCAAGCATCGCGTTAGTTTTGGCGAGTTGTGGAAGCACGACAACGAAAGTAACCAGCCAAGAAGGCGTGCCGCAAACACAATATGCGGCGTCCTTGGTTGAGAAATATGTCCCTGCAATGCAAAAGGGATATAAAATCAACATCAGTGTGGCCGACGCCTCGGCTGGCCTTCCACAGGAAGGTTTCACAATCACGAGGAAAGGCAAGAAAATCAACATCACGGGCAACGACGCCTCTGGAGCCATCTACGGCACTAACCGTCTACTCGAATATTTCGGGCAATACGGCAACCTCGAAACGCCCGAAATCATCGTGGACGCCCCTGAAATGAAAATCCGCGGCGCGTGCGTAGGCCTGCAAAAAACGGTCTACCTGCCCGGACACAAGGTGTACGAGTATCCTTACACGCCGGAAAACTTCCCGTGGTTCTACGACAAGGAGCTGTGGATAAAGTATCTCGACATGCTCGCCGCAGACAACATGAACGCCGTGTTCTTGTGGAACGGCCACCCGTTCGCCTCGCTCGTCAAGCTCAAGGACTACCCGTTCGCCACAGAAGTTGACGACGCAACGATGGAAAAGAACCAAGAAATGTTCACCTTCCTCACCACCGAGGCGCAGAAACGAGGCATCCGCGTGATACAAATGTTCTACAACATCCTTGTGTCAAAGCCATTCGCCGACCATTACGGCATCGTAACACAAGACCGCAACCGCCCGATTACGCCGCTCATCAGCGACTATACGCGCAAGAGCATAGCCGCATTCATTGAGAAATACCCGAACGTGGGCTTCCTCATCTGCCTCGGCGAGGCCATGGCTACAATCGAAGACGACGTTGAATGGATGACGAAAACAATCATTCCAGGCATCAAAGACGGCCTGAAAGCATCGGGACGCACCGACGTGCCGCCCATAATCCTGCGCTCGCACGACACTGACGGGCCTCTCGTGTTAGAGAAATCGCTGCCGCTTTACAAGAACATCTACACAATGACGAAGTATAACGGCGAGTCACTGACGACATACCAGCCCGGCGGACCGTGGGGTGAGACGCAGAAACAGCTGAGCAGCGTCGCTCCGATACACATCAGCAACGTGCACATCCTGGCCAACCTCGAACCGTTCCGCTGGAGTTCGCCGGCATTCACGCAGAAAGCCGTGCAGGCAATGCACCGCGTACACGGAGCCAACGGCCTACACCTGTACCCGCAGGCAAGCTATTGGGACTGGCCTTACACGGCTGACAAGCTGCCCGGCGGAGAACGCCAGTTGCAAATCGACCGTGACTGGATGTGGTACGCGGCGTGGGGACGCTACTCGTGGAACTGCCACAGGGGCGAAGACAAGGCGTATTGGGAAAAACGCCTCGCCGACTATTACGGCACGGACACGCTCACCGCAAAGCGCATCATCGAAGCATACGATGAGTATGGAGAGATTGCGCCCAAGCTGCTGAGACGCTTCGGCATCACCGAAGGCAACCGCCAGACGCTCCTTCTCGGAATGAAGATGAGCCAACTCGTGAACCCCTACAAGTACACCGTTTACGAGGAATTCTACCAGAGCTGCGGCCCTGCCGGCGAGAAACTCATCGAATATGTGGAGAAAGAATGGAAACACGAGAAACATATCGGTGAACTTCCGCTCGAAATCGTTGACCAATGCGTCGCACACGGCGACAAGGCCGTGGCTGCGATAAGCGGCCTTGAAGGCAAGATAACGAAGAACAAGGACGAGTTCAACCGTCTCGTGAACGACGTCAACTGCTACAAGGATTTCGCTTATTCGTTCAAATACAAGGTGTTGGCCGCCCAGCAGGTGCTCAACTATAAGTGGAGCAAAGACCTTAACTACCTTAACAAGGCAGTGCCCCTGCTTGAAAAGAGCAACGAATACTACGCACAACTCGTCAATAAGACAAAAGACACATACCTCTACGCCAACAGCATGCAGACGTCGCAGCGCCGAATACCCGTAGGCGGAGACGACGGCAAGTTCAAAACGTGGGAGGAAATGGTGCCTGTTTACGACGACGAACTGGCAAGCCTGAAGTCAAACATCAAGATGCTGGCATCGCCGCAGAAAGACACTGGCAAGGACGTGAACATCGTAAAAGCCGAGAACGCCGACGTGAAGCTCATCAGCAACTATAAGAGAATTAAGCTGACGAAAGGCGCGAAACTGTTTGAGAACCGCGACGAGGCCATCGATTCACTTGCGCCAGAGCTTGAAGGGCTTGAGGCATTGGTGCTCAACCGTGACACCACACGCATCAACGGCGGAGTTGTTGAGTTTGAGACAGACAAGCCGGTGAAGATGCTTGTAGGCTTCTTCATTGACGACCAGAACAAGTTCGCAAGTCCTCCAAAACTCGAAATCGACGCCACCGGCAACGAGTTCGGCCAAGCAGAGCCGGTAATCAGCAATGCTATCAGCATGTCGAACATGCCGATCGTGAACATACACGCTTACCACCTTAAGCCGGGACACCACACGATACGCCTGCCGAAAGGCATCATAATGGTGGCCGGATTTACATCTACCGACCTTAAAATCAGGGACGCCCGACTCAACGGACTTAGCAACGAAGTCGATTGGCTGTTCATGAAATAACATAAAAAGAAATGGTTAGAAACATAATCTTTATCCTATTGCTGCTGATCGCGACCGACTCTCAAGCACAAAGCAGGAACCGGCGTCGCGCCAAGGCACAGCCAACCGTGCAGACTGTTGTCAGCCAGGAGGAAATGCGCAAAGTGTACGAGGCGGCGAGGACGCCTTACAAATACGGATTAGTCGTGGCCCCTGAAAGCAACAGCCGCAAGATAGACTGCCCCACGGTGTTCCGCGAAGGCGACTCGTGGTATATGACTTACGTATGCTACAACGGCTCGAACGGCACAAACGGACGCGGTTACGAGACGTGGCTCGCCAAGAGCGAAGACCTGCTGCACTGGGAAACACTGGGACGTGTCCTGGCCTTCGGCAAAGAAGGCTGGGACATGAACCAGCGCGGCGGCTTCCCGTCGCTGATTGATTACGAGTGGGGCGGCAGCTACAACATCCAAAAGTTCAAGGACCGTTACTGGATGACCTACATCGGCGGGGCGGGCACCGGCTATGAGGCCGTCAACGCACCGCTTAGCATCGGACTTGCATCCACCGAAGGGGACGTCACCAAAGCCCACCTGTGGGAAACCTATAAGAAACCCATCTTGTCATACGCCGACAAGAACGCACAGTGGTGGGAACAGATGACCCAGTACAAGAGCACCGTTTACATGGTAGACAAAGAGAAGTTCGGCTACCAGTTCATAATGTTCTACAATGCCGGAGGAAAAGACGAGACACACCCGAAAGGCGAACGAGTGGGCATCGCCTTCTCCAACGACATGAAGAAATGGCGCCGGTACAAGGACAACCCCGTATTCGCACACGACAGCGACGGCACCATAACAGGCGACGCGCAGATAGTGAAAATGGGTGACTTGTACGTGATGTTCTACTTCTCCGCGTTCAACCCCACCCGCGAATACAACGCCTTCAACACGTTCGCCGCCAGCTACGACCTCATACATTGGACCGACTGGCAGGGCGAAGACCTCATCATCCCGTCGAAACCTTACGACGAGATGTTCGCCCACAAGAGTTGCGTGATATACCATGACGGAGTGGTATACCACTTCTATTGCGCCGTAAACAACCACGACCAGCGCGGCATCGCCGTGGCAACGAGCAAGCCGATGGGCAAGAGCGAGGTGAACTTCCCCACCCCGAACGCCACCGGCAAACGCTTCACGGCCTCGCTGAACGACGACTGGAAAATCACATTCGACCGCAAGACGTTCACACGCGACATACCTTACAACTTGGACGATTACTACGGAGCCTTGCAGAAAGAGCATGGCAACCTGCACGGACGCGCCACGTTTGAAAAGAAGTTCATGGCTCCCAACATGGAGGGCAAGCAATACTTCATACGCTTCGAGGGCGTAGGCACTTACGCCGAAGTGACGCTCAACGGCAAACGCCTCGGCCGTTACGACATAGGCCGCACAACGAAGACCATCGACATAACCAAGCACGTGCGCAAGGGAGGCGAGAACGAACTTGAAGTGAGAGTGTCTCACCCGAAGGGAATAACCGACATGCCCTGGGTGTGCGGCGGTTGCAGCTCTGAATGGGGCTTCAGCGAAGGCTCACAGCCGTTCGGCATATACCGCCCCGTCGTGCTCGAAGTCACCGACAAGACCCGAATAGAACCGTTCGGCACGCACATCTGGAACAACGCGGCGGCCGACAGCCTCTTTGTTGAGACGGAAGTGAAGAACTACGGCGAGACGGCTGACACGGTAAGCGTAATCAGCAAAATATGCGACAAGAGCGGCAAGCAGGTGATACGCCTGACCGACAACATCACCCTGAAACCGGGCGAGATTCAGGTTGTAAGGCAGTCGGCGGCCATCAAGGACGCCCGCCGCTGGAGTCCCGAAGACCCGTACCTGTACACGCTGAACACCATAATCAAGCGCGACAACAAGGCCACCGACGACCTTGTGACACCTTTCGGCGTGCGCACGTCGAGCTGGCCACTCAACAGGAAAGACGGCGACAACCGTTTCTATATGAACGGCAAGCCGGTATTCATCAACGGAGTGTGCGAATACGAGCATGAGTTCGGCCAGAGCCACGCTTTCTCCAACGCCCAAATCGACGCACGCATCAAGGAAGTGAAGAACGCCGGCTTCAACGCGTTCCGCGACGCCCACCAGCCCCACAACCTGCGATATAAGGACTTGATTGACAAGGAAGGCCTGCTGTGGTGGCCCCAGTTCTCGGCCCATATATGGTACGACACGCCCCAGTTCCGCGAGAGCTTCAAGCGCCATTTGGTGCAGTGGGTCAAGGAACGCCGCAACTCGCCGTCGATAATACTGTGGGGACTGCAAAACGAGAGCACCCTGCCGGCCGACTTTGCAAAGGAATGCACCGAGATAATAAAACAACTCGACCCGATGTGCGAGACCATGCGCTTGGTGACAACCTGCAACGGAGGTGACGGTTCAGACTGGAACGTAGTGCAGAACTGGAGCGGCACCTACGGCGGCAAGCTCGAAAACTACGCCAACGAGCTGAAACGTCCTGACCAGCTGCTCAACGGCGAATACGGCGCATGGCGCACCGTGGGCAACCACACGGGCGAACGCTACACCGAAGAGAAGTTCTGCGACATACTGGAACGCAAGGCACAGTTGGCCGAAAGCGTGAAAGACAGCGTGTGCGGCCAGTTCCAATGGATACTGCAAAGCCACGACAACCCCGGCCGCCGTCAGCCCGACGAAGGCCTGAGGCGCATCGACAAGGTAGGCCCGTTCAACCACAAGGGCATCTTCACCGCATGGGAGCAGCCCACCGACGCCTTCTACATGTACAAGTCACGATACACGCCGAAGGACAAGGAGCAGATGGTTTACATCGTGCCGTTCGACGCCGAGAAGTTCATACGCAAGCAGGCAGCCAAGGCAAACGGCACGGTTGACTCCACGCTCGCCAACATACCCGAAGAAATCCGCGTCTACAGCAACTGCGACTCCGTGGCCCTGAGCTGCGGATGGTGGAAGGAACAGAAGACAAGGGACGACAGCACGACGCTGTTCAAATGGCGCGACCCCGAACTGAAAGGCGACCTGCTCATCGCAACAGCTTACCACAACGGCAAAGCCGTGGCCGCCGACACCTTGGCGATGCCCTCGTTCCGCAGCTGGGACGAAGACATCCTGAAGCCAGCCGAGGGATATTTCTACCTGTACAACGTCAACTGCGGAGGCGACACCTACACCGACATCTTCGCCACGGAGTGGACGCAAGACAACAGGAAATGGTCGCGCTCGTGGGGCGACAAGTTCCCGAAAGAGACAAGTCCGTTCCAGGCCAGCCAGACGTCAAACCCGCTGTTGCCCGTGTCGCCGCTCTTCCGCACGTCGCGCTTCGGCCGCCACGAGCTGTTCTACTCGTTCCCCGTGCGCCCCGGCGACTACCGTGTTGAGCTTTACTTCATAGAGCCTTGGTACGGCCCAGGCCAGAGCGAGAACACCGACTACGAAGGCCTGCGCCTCTTTGACGTGGCCGTAAACGACAGCACATACATCCACGACCTTGACATCTGGGCGCAAGCGCGCTACGCAAAGCCCTACAAACGGGTGCTCGACGTCCACACGTCAGGCAACAGGCTCAAAATCAGCTTCCCGAAAGTCAACGCCGGGCAAGCGGTAATCTCGGCGATAGCGATAGCCTCGAAAGACTCCACCGCAGCCGCCGACTACCCTGAAATCGAAGACCCCGACATGTGGAAGAACTTTGACAAAGACATCCTCGTGCAAATGCCCGACAGCCTGCTGCCACCGCGCAACACCGGCGGCATAAGCGTTGACGGCATGATAAAGGACGGCGCAATGACGTGGAACTTCAACGTGGGCGTGGCCAGCGTTTACGCGATACGCTTCCGCTACTACAACCCGGAGGCCGAAAGGAACCTGCACGTGAAGATTACCGACCTGAACGGAGTTGTCTACAAGGAAGACGACATCACGTTCGTAAAGACGCCTGAGAAGAAGACCAAACGCCGCAACACCAGCATAACCACCGGCTCGCAGATAAATGCGGGCAGCTACGTGGTGACGCTTACGGGCGAAGGTCTCGACAAGATGTTGTTTGACAAGCTTACGATTGAGTAACACCCTGATACCCAACGCATTGCAAAAGGCGGTCTTTTATCGTGCAAAAGGCCACCTTTCGCCGTATAAAAGACCGTCTCTTGCAATACGATTTACCGCCTTTCACATTACGGGCGAAATCTTTACCCCACACAGACATTAACCGCAATAAAAACAAAAGACATATAATGATGAGACATTTCCTTCTGACAGCCACGCTCGCCGCATGCTCGGCAGCCGCCGTGGGACAAACGCACGACTGGGAGAACCAGTACGTCTTGTCAATCAACCGCGAGCCGGCGCGCGCCGCTTTCACGCCTTACGCCACGACACCGGGCGACAGGCAGATGTCGCTCGACGGGATGTGGAAGTTCAACTGGACAAAGACGCCCGGCGAACAGCCTGAGGACTTTTACCGAAAAGACTTCGACGACACGGGCTGGACTACATTCCAAGTGCCAGGCGACTGGGAAGTGAACGGCTACGGCACGCCCATCTACAGCAGTTCGGGCTACACGTTCAAAATCGACCCGCCGTTCGTTATGAAAGAGCCGAAAAAGAAATACACGGCCTACATCGAGCGCAACCCCACCGGCTGCTACCGCCGCACATTCACTGTGCCCGCAGACTGGCAGGGCAAAGAGGTGTACGTACACTTCGGAGCGGTGGCGAGCGCATTTTACGTCTACGTCAACGGCGAGAAGGTTGGCTATTCCGAGGGCAGCATGGAGCCGGCGGAGTTCCGCCTGACGCCCTACCTCAAACAGGGCGAAAACCTCATAGCGCTGAAAGTCTTCAAATATTCTGACGGCAGCTACCTCGAAGACCAGGACATGTGGCGCCTCGCAGGGATACACCGCGGCATATACCTCTACGCCACGCCTAAAATCTGCATACGCGACTTCGGCGTGCGCACGCTCATCGACGACGACTACCGCGACGCCACGCTGGTAATCCATCCCGAACTGTCCGTCGTCGAGGGGCAGCGCGGCGAAGGCTTCCACGTGGAGGCGATGCTCTACGACGCCGACGGCAAAGCCGTGCTCGACAGCACACTGAAGCAGGACGCCGTGCCCATGCTCAACCTCGACCACAAGGGCAAAATCATGAACGCGCGCAATCCGCAGCGCGGATACGCCCCTTACGGATGGATGAGCGCAAGGGTGGAGAACCCGCTGAAATGGTCGGCGGAGACGCCAAACCTCTACACGCTCAAGCTGGCATTGGTTGACAGCACAGGCAACGTGGTGGAACGTGTGGAGACGAAAATAGGCTTCAGGAAACTCGAAATCAAGGACGGACGCTTCCTTGTCAACGGCGTGCCGACCCGCTTCCGCGGAGTAAACCGCCACGAGATGGACCCCGTTACGGGAAAGGTGATGACGATGGAGCGCATGGAGCGCGAGATAAAACTGATGAAGCAATGCAACATCAACGCCGTGCGCACCTGCCACTACCCCAACGACCCGCGCTGGTATGAGCTGTGCGACAAGTACGGAATTTACGTGATGGACGAGGCAGACATCGAAGAACACGGATTGCGCGGCGAACTGGCGAGCGACCCCACGTGGGCGGCGGCCTTCATGGACAGGACCCA
Source organism: uncultured Prevotella sp. (assembly GCA_944320255.1). GTDB lineage: Bacteria > Bacteroidota > Bacteroidia > Bacteroidales > Bacteroidaceae > Prevotella. The sequence continues at coordinate 33,762 of CALUGU010000012.1, forward strand.
GCGCGTGGTAATCCGCGACCGCAACCACGCCTGCGTAGTGTTCTGGTCGCTCGGCAACGAGTCCGGCTGGGGCCCCAATTTCGCAGCAACGGGAGCATGGGTGAAAGAGTACGACCCCACGCGCTTCGTCCACTACGAGGGCGCGCAAGGGCCTGACAGCAAAGACCCCGCAACCGTTGACGTGATAAGCCGCTTCTATCCGCGCGTGCAAGAGGAATACCTCAACCCCGGAGTGAAGGACAACAACATGGAGCGACCCGAAAACGCACGCTGGGAACGACTGCTCTCGATAGCGCAGAAGACCAACGACAACCGCCCCGTGCTCACCAGCGAATACGCCCACGCGATGGGCAACGCCATGGGAAACTTCAAGGAATACTGGGACGAAATCTACAGCCACCCGCGCATGCTGGGCGGTTTCATCTGGGAATGGGCCGACGAAGGCATCTTCAAGAAGCGCGACGACGGCAAGACGATGGTGGCCTACGGAGGCGACTTCGGCGACGCGCCCAACCTCGGAGCGTTCTGCATAAAGGGCATCGTGACGTCAACCTGCGAACCTACGCCCAAATATTACGAGGTTAAGGCCGTTTACACGCCCGTAAAACTGACGCTCGACGGCAATAAAATCAACGTCGTCAAGCGTGACGAACACGCCGACCTGGATAATTACACATTCCTTTGGAACATCACGGAGAACGGCAAAGTGACGAAGAAAGGCACGCTCGAAGGCTTCACCCTGCCCGCGCTCAAGTATGACACGGACAAGGACGTGCGCCTGAACATCAGCGTGCGCCTGAAAGCCGACGCTCCCTGGGCCGCCGCCGGGCACGAGGTGTGCAGCGAGCAGTTCGCCCTCAACGACCGCCTCGCCGACGCCTTCAAGGCCAAGGAGCTGAAGACCGGCAAGCAGGCCGACATCGAAGAGGCCAAGGAATGGTTCGGCATTGTGCGCCCGCACTTCTTCCGCGCACCGACGGACAACGACAAGGGCTTCGGCAACTGGATCGCCAAAGACTGGAAAAACAACCGGCTCGACTCCCCGGAAATGTCGGTTGCAAAACCGCTTGAAGCCAAGAGGAACGCCGACGGCACCGTAACCGTAACAACGTCAACCGTATGCAAATACGCCGCAGGAAGCATCCGCACGGACTACACATACACGATGGACGCCGAAGGCTCGGTTGACTTCCACGCCGTTTACACACCGGAAGGCACGCTGCCGCCGCTTCCCTGCATGGGCAACACGTTCGTACTGCCCGCCGGAATGACGCAAGTCAGCTGGTACGGAATGGGGTTGCAAGACACTTACCCCGACCGTCTGGAGGCGGCGTCGATAGGCCTTTGGAGCAATTCGGTTGATAAAGAATACGTACATTACGCACGCCCGCAAGACTCTGGCAACCACGAGCAGACGGCGACAGTGACCATCACCGACGCCAAAGGACGCGGATGGACTGTCACGGCGGAAGGAGGAAAGCCCTTCTCGTTCTCCGCCCTGCCCTACTCCATACAGCAACTCTCGACCACGGCGCACGATTGCGACTTGGTGAAAGACGCCAACGTCTACCTCAACATAGACACCGCCGTGATGGGTCTCGGCAACAGCAGTTGCGGCCCCGGCGTGCTGACAAAATACAGCATACAGCAAAAGCCCCACGAGCTGCACGTGCGTTTCACAAAGGTAAAATAGTAAAAAGGCAGAAAAGTAAAAACATTAAAGGCAAAAACTATAAACGAAGAGCTAAGGACAAGGGGCGACGAGCGTGATTGCCCGCGCAATCTTACTTACCGTTTCACTCCTTACTCCTTTGCTCCTAAACAAAACAGATATGAAAAAGTTATTGATTTCAGCGTTACTGCTGGCATCCGCCGCGGCAGGGGCTTACGCCCAAGGCAGCGTCTACACGCAGCGCCAATACCTCAGCGGACGCGGAAGCGACGACATGGTGCAGTGGGACTTCTACTGCACGGGTGGCAACAACTCAGGCAAATGGACAAAAATCGGAGTGCCGTCGTGCTGGGAGCTGCAAGGCTTCGGCACTTACCAGTACGGCATGAAGTTCTACGGCAAACCATTTCCTGACGGCATCGCCGACGAGAAAGGTATGTACAAGTACGAGTTCACCCTGCCCGCCGAATGGGCCAACCATCACATCGACCTCGTGTTTGAAGGCTCTATGACTGACACCGAGGTGATGATCAACAAGCGCAAGGCCGGTTCGTTGCACCAAGGAGCGTTCTACCGCTTCACGTATGACGTGACCGACCGTGTGTTCTTCGGCGACAAGAAGAACGTGCTCGAAGTCACCGTCAGCAAGGAAAGCACCAACAAAGGCGTCAACCTCGCCGAACGCCGCGCCGACTATTGGAACTTCGGCGGCATATTCCGCCCTGTGTTCATAGTGTGCAAACCGGCCATCAACATCGAACGCACGGCGATTGACGCCAAGGCCGACGGGTCGTTCAACGCCTACGTCCTGCTCAACCACACCCTCGACGGGGCGAAGGTGCGCACCACAATCAGCGACATGAACGGCAAGAAAGTGGCCGAGAACACCACCGCCGTGCGTGCCGGCAGCGACCATGCCGACGTAGCTTTCAAGGTGAACAACCCCAAACTGTGGACCGCAGAGACGCCTAACCGTTACCAAGTGGCGTTCGCCTTGGTTGACGCCGACGGCAAGACGCTCCACATAGAGCAAGACAAGTTCGGATTCCGCACCATCGAGACACGCGCCGGCGACGGCCTCTACATCAACGGCAAGAAGGTGAACATACGCGGTGTGAACCGCCACAGCTTCTGGCCTGAAAGCGGACGCACGCTCAACAAGAAGCTCAACATCGCCGACGTGGAGCTTATCAAGAGCATGAACATGAACGCCGTGCGCCTGTCACACTACCCCGCCGACCCGGAGTTCTACGATGCCTGCGACAGCCTCGGCCTCTACGTGATGAGCGAACTCAGCGGATGGCACGGCCACCACGAGACTATCAACGGCCAGAAGCTCATCAAGGAGATGGTGACACGCGACGTTAACCACCCGTGCGTGATATGGTGGAGCAACGGCAACGAGAAGGGCTGGAACACCGAACTGGACGGAGAGTTCCACAAATGGGACATACAGAAGCGTCCCGTTCTCCATCCCCAAGGCAACTTCAGCGGATACGAAACCATGCACTACCGCTCTTACGGCGAAAGCGAAGAATATATGCGCAAACCTGAAATATTCATGCCTACGGAGTTCCTGCACGCGCTTTACGACGGCGGAGCAGGCGCAGGCCTTTATGACTATTGGGAACTGATGCGCTCGTGGCCGCGCTGCGCCGGAGGCTTCATCTGGGCTTACGCCGACGAGGGAGTTGTCCGCACCGACCTAAACAATATGATTGACAACGTGGGCAACTACGGAGCTGACGGCATCGTAGGGCCGCACCACGAAAAGGAGGGAAGCTATTACACTGTAAAACAAATCTGGAGCCCCGTGCAAATATCGATGCCCGAAGGCTTCAACGGCACGCTCAACGTTGAAAACCGCTACAACTTCCTCAGCCTCGACAAGTGTAAGTTTGATTATTCTTACGTTAAATACGTAGGTGCCGACACCAAGACCGTGAAAAGCGGAACTGTCAACGGAGCCGACATCGCTCCCGACTCAAAGGGAACAATAAGCATTGCGGCTGCTCCTTCAGACGCCGACGCACTCAGTGTGAAAGCCACCGACCAGTACGGCGAGGAGCTTTTCACATGGGTTTTCAAGCTGAAAGACTCTGAAAACATCAACAAAGGCACGGCGAAAGGCAGCCGTCCGACGTTCAGCGACAACATTGTAAAGGCCGGGAACGTAACCTACACCTTCTCTGCAGAGGACGGAACGCTCTCAAGCGTTACAACTTCAAAGGGCGACTACAAGTTTGACGGAGGCCCGAAGTTCTTCGCTTACCGCCGTTCTGACAGGTCGTTCGACCAGTTCTACAACCACGACGACCCGGAAGCAGAGAAGAAAAAAACAACTTATACAGAGTACACCGACCAAGGTAAGTTCGTCAAACTTACGAGCAAGGACGGTGCCAACGACACTCTCATCGTAACAGCCGAATACGCCCTCGGCTCGCTCCAGAGCGCAGAATGGCACATAGCACCCGACGGCGGGGCGCGCCTTGTCTATACGTACAACTTCAACGGCGTGGTAGACCTTATGGGTGTGAAGTTCGATTTGCCAGAAGCTGAAGTGCAAAGCAAGCAATGGCTCGGCCACGGGCCTTACCGCGTATGGCAGAACCGCACGCACGGCCCGCAGCTTGGAATATGGAGCAACGACTACAACGACCCCATCCCCGGCGAAAGTTTCACCTACCCGGAGTTCAAGGGCTACTTTGCCGGAGTGCAATGGATGAAGCTCAACACCAAGACCGGCACCATAACCATCCAGCCCGG
>CALUGU010000013.1 GCA_944320255.1 uncultured Prevotella sp.
ATTATTTTAACCCTTTAAAATAAAAAAAGATGATTAAAATTGGTATTAACGGTTTTGGCCGTATCGGTCGTTTCGTGTTCCGCGCTTCTCTTGAAGAAGCTAACAAGAACGATGTAGTCGTTGTAGGTATCAACGACCTTCTTCCTGTAGATTACATGGCTTATATGCTGAAGTATGACACGATGCACGGTCGTTTCGACGGAACCATCGAGGCTGACGTTGAGAAGAACGAGCTGATCGTTAACGGCAACCACATCCGTGTTACCGCTGAGAAAGATGCCGCTAACTTGAAGTGGGATGAAATCGGTGCTGAATATGTTGTAGAGTCAACAGGTCTTTACCTGACTATGGACCGCGCCGAGAAGCATCTTCAGGCTGGTGCCAAATATGTTGTATTGTCAGCTCCTTCAAAGAAGGGCGAAGACGGCCGTCAGGCTGATATGTTTGTTTGCGGCGTAAATACTGACACTTATGCTGGACAGAAGATCGTTTCAAACGCTTCTTGTACGACAAACTGCTTGGCTCCTATAGCCAAGGTGCTGAACGACAAGTTCGGCATTGAGAACGGTCTTATGACAACCGTACACTCAACAACGGCTACACAGCGCACCGTTGACGGCCCGTCAATGAAAGACTGGCGTGGCGGACGTGCCGCTGCTGGCAACATCATTCCGTCTTCTACAGGTGCTGCAAAGGCTGTAGGCAAGGTTATCCCCGAACTGAACGGCAAGCTGACAGGTATTTCAATGCGCGTTCCGACTCTGGACGTTTCTGTAGTTGACCTGACTGTTAACCTGAAGAATCCTGCAAGCAAGGAGGACATCTGCAAGGCTATGAAGGAAGCATCAGAGGGCGAGTTGAACGGTGTTCTGGGTTATACAGAAGACAAGGTTGTTTCTTCTGACTTCCTCGGCTGCCCGCTCACTTCAATCTTCGACGCTGACGCTGGCGTTTACCTGACAGACAAGTTTGTCAAGGTAGTTTCTTGGTATGACAATGAGATTGGTTATTCTCACAAGGTAATCGACCTCATCAAGATAATGAAGAAGCATAACGGATAATCGGCTAAATTGTCGATTTATGATGAAAATAAACCGTCCGGCATTTGTCGGGCGGTTTATTTTTTATTATATTTGCATCATCTTTATTCCATGGTTGTATATGGCGGATTGTCAATTCTGCCGGAAGTGAGGTTGGTAGATATACATAATTTATATATAGCGTTTTGCGGCAATGACTAAAATGTTGACCATACTTGGCCCTACTGCGTCAGGGAAAACTTCATTGGCGGCGGCTTTTGCGGCAGAGGTCGGCGGCGAGATTATCAGCGCCGACAGTCGGCAGGTGTACCGGCGTATGGATATTGGCACGGGTAAGGACTTGGCCGACTATGACGTGAACGGAATAAAGGTGCCTCATCATCTTATAGACATCGCAGAGCCTGGAACGAAATATAATGTTTACAGGTTTCAAGGTGATTTTCTGGCAGCTTACGAAGATATAATGTGTCGTGGCCGTATTCCGGTGATGTGCGGTGGGACGGGGCTTTATATCGAGGCTGTGTTGAAAGGGTACAGGTTGCAGCCGGTGCCTGAAGACAAGGAGTTACGAAGGTCTCTGGAAGGTAAGACGCTGGCTGAACTGACGGAAATATTGGCAGGGCTGAAGCGTGAAACAGGTTCGGTGATGCACAACACGACCGATGTTGACACGGCGAAAAGGGCCGTGAGGGCGATTGAGATAGAGACGTTTTATAAGAATAACCCGTCTCCCTGTGACAATGCGTTTCCTAAAATAGACTCGGTGATAATAGGCGTTGACATAGAGCGAGACGTGCGCAGGCGTAAGATAACCGAACGGTTGCGCAAGAGGCTTGACGATGGTATGGTTGATGAAGTGAGGCGGTTGCTTGATGAAGGCATTCCCGCTGAAGACCTAATCTATTACGGCCTTGAATATAAATATGTGACGGAATATTTGATAGGGAAATTGTCTTATAACGATATGTTCCGTTTATTGGAAACGGCGATACATCAGTTTGCCAAGAGACAGATGACTTGGTTCAGGGGAATGGAACGGCGGGGCTTTACCATTCATTGGATAAAGGCAGATTGCTCCTTGGACGAAAAAGTCAGGTTGGCCAGACGTGTATATGACCGGGAAAATGAAATTGTTTAACAATCAATCAAGTAATGTTATGTCGAATATTAATGGCCGTTGGGGTGTTTTGTACTGTCCGAAACACAATAGTTCGGGAGCCAGGAAACGATGGAGCAAGATAGAGAACTGCCTGCGGGAACAGGGCGTGGATTTTGATTTCGTACAAAGCGAAAGGCAAGAAAGTGTTGCGCGCCTTGTAAATATGATGATAAGCAATGGCTATAAGACTATTGTCATAGTGGGCGGTGATTCGGCATTGAATGATGCGGCAAATTGCTTGATGTCGGTGGACAAGGAGACGAGAAGTTCCATAGCATTAGGACTTATCCCAAATGGAATAATGAATGATTTTGCCCATTTCTGGGGCTTTAAGGAGGGCGAGATTGAGCAGACTGTCAAATGGTTGAAAGAACGACGTGTGAGGAAAATAGATTTAGGGTGCATACGTTATGTAAACGCTAAGGGTGAAAGGTGTCACCGATATTTCCTTAATTGTGTGAACATAGGGCTTGTCTCGGCCATAATGAACTTGCGCAGCCAGACGCGTCACCTGTTCGGTTCACGTACATTGTCGTTTATCTGTTCGATGGCTTTGATGATATTCCAAAGGCTCGATTACAAAATGTCACTCAAGATAAATTCAGACGTGGTGGAGCGAAAGGTTATGACTGTATGCATAGGCAATGCTTCGGGATACGGGCAAACGCCTAATGCTGTGCCATACAACGGATTGTTAGACGTCTCTGTAGTTTACCATCCAGAGATGACACAGCTTTTTGAGGGTTTTTACCTGTTCGTCACAGGTAAGTTCCTCAATCATCATAGCGTGCATCCATATAGGACGAATGAAGTCAAGGTAAATGAAGCCGTAAAGGCTTTGGTCTGTGTTGACGGCAGGCTTTTGAAAACGCCTGTCGGGCCTTATAGCATAACGGTGGAGCAGGAAGTCATTAATTTCTTAATTCCGACATAATTTTGTCTTCGAGGCGTATGGACAATACGCTTGGTGAAGGCGGTTTGCCGCCTTTTTCATATATAAATCCATCATGTTATGAAAAATTGTTGATTTTGTTTTGCCAAAAAAAATAAAATCATTACCTTTGAAAGGTCTTTTGAATGACAGGCTTCACGTTTGCTTTTCAATGGATTTAATATCTGAAAACTTAAATCTTTTAATTATACCATGAGCTATCTTAAATTTGAAAAGACTCTGATGACAAACTTGGAGGAATCTCTTTCGAGGGAGTTGTTGCGTACAAACCGCTCTGGCGCTTATTCTTGTTCGACAATCGTTGATTGCAACACAAGCAAGTACCACGGTCTATTGGTCGTACCAATTCCGGAGATGGATGACGACAACCACGTCTTGCTTTCTTCCTTGGATGTTACCGTGATACAACATGGTGCGGAGTTTAACCTTGGCTTGCATAAATACCAAGGCAACAATTTTAGTCCGAAGGGGCACAAGTACATACGTGAGTTCAACTGTGACACGGTTCCTACAACGGTGTACCGTGTCGGGGGCGTCTTGTTGAAAAAGGAAGTTGTGTTCCAGCATTACGAGAACCGTATCTTGATACGTTACACGCTGATGGATGCGCACAGCGAGACAACGTTGCGTTTCAAACCTTTCTTGGCATTCAGGAGCGTAAGGCAGTTGACCCATGAAAATGGTACGGCAAGCAGAGAATACCATCCCGCCGATAATGGAATAAAGACTTGTATGTACGCAGGCTATCCTGATTTGTTCATGCAGTTCAGCAAGGCAAACAATTTCGTGTTTATGCCTGATTGGTATCGAGGAATAGAATATCCAAAAGAGCAAGAAAGCGGTTATGCTTCAAGCGAGGATTTGTATGTCCCCGGATATTTTGAAATGAATATAAAGAAAGGTGAGAGCATAGTCTTTGCCGCTTCGACGTCGGAAATTAAAACAAGCACATTGAAGCGCCTTTTTGAAAAAGAGGTTGAAGACCGTGCGCCACGTGACAACTTCTTCCATTGCTTGGTTAATGCAGCGCATCAGTTCCATAATCGGACTAGTAAAGACGAGCGTTACATCTTGGCTGGTTATCCTTGGTTTAAATGTAGGGCGCGTGACACGTTTATTTCACTTCCCGGTCTTACGTTGTCTATTGACGAGCAAGATTATTTTGAACTTGTTATGAAAACGGCAGAGAAGGGAATACGTGAGTTCATCAACGGTGAACCGCTCAGCGTGAAGATTACCGAGATGGAACAGCCTGACGTATTCTTGTGGGCTATATGGGCAATCCAACAATATGCAAAGTCTGCTGGTGACGAAAAGTGTATTGAAATGTATGGCAGCCTTGTAAAGGACATTCTTTGCTACATAATAGAAGGCGACCATCCAAATTTGCGTCTTGATGCTAATGGCTTATTATATACAGACGGACACGACAGGCCTGTGACATGGATGAACTCAACAGTCAACGGGCATCCTGTAGTACAGCGGACGGGATACATTGTCGAGTTCAACGCACTTTGGTATAATGCTTTGAAGTTTGGTGCAAAGCTGGCAGCAACGAAAGGCGATGAGGAAGCAGTGGAAGATTGGGAGAAAAGAGCCGAGCAGTGCAGGCTGTCATTTGTACCGACCTTTATGAATGATTATGGTTACTTGTTTGATTACGTAGACGGCAATATGATGGACTGGAGCGTCCGGCCGAATATGATTTTCCCCGTAGCTTTTGATTATTCCCCGTTGTCTCAAGACCAGAAAAAGAGCGTACTTGATGTTTGTACCCGTGAATTGCTTACCCCCAAGGGGCTTCGTTCCTTGTCGCCGAAGAGTGGCGGATACAATCCGATATACTCCGGCCCGCAGCGTGATTATGCTTATCATCAGGGAACGGCCTGGCCGTGGCTTGGAGGGTTCTATATGGAAGCCTGCCTTAAATTGTATAAGCGTACACGGTTGAGTTTCATAGAAAGGCAGATGGTAGGGTATGAAGACGAAATGCAGATAAACTGCCTTGGCGCGATTCCTGAACTCTCAGACGGCAATCCTCCGTTCCGCGCCCGTGGCGCAATATCTTTTGCGATGAATGTTGCGGAAATATTGAGAACCTTGAATCTTCTTGAAAAATATTCTTATGTAAAATAAAAGGAGGGACGATATGAAAGTATTAATGTTTGGTTGGGAGTTTCCTCCTCATATATTGGGAGGTCTTGGTACTGCCAGTTACGGCATAACCAAGGGACTCTCTGAGCAGAATGACATGGAAATCACTTTTTGTCTTCCACGACCTTGGGGCGACGAGGACAAAAGTTTTATGAACATTATAGCGATGAACGAAGTTCCAATCGTTTACCGTGATGTTAATTATGATTACCTGAAGGGAAGGCTTGGCAACATAATGACGCCAGAGATGTATTATAGTCTGCGCGACCATATTTATGCAGACTTCAACTATATGCTGGTGAATGATTTAGGTTGCATCGAGTTTTCTGGAAAGTATCTGGACAATCAGCTTCATAGCGAAATAAACAATTATTCAATAGTTGCCGGTGTTGTGGCGCGTCAACAGGAATTTGACATAATCCATGCGCACGATTGGCTGACTTATCCCGCAGGCATCCATGCGAAGAAAGTGAGCGGCAAGCCTTTGTGCATCCACGTGCACGCCACGGACTTCGACCGCAGCCGCGGCAATGTCAATCCGACGGTCTATGCCATAGAAAAAGACGGTATGGACAACGCTGATTGCATTATGTGTGTTAGTGAGTTGACGCGACAGACAGTCATCAACCACTATTATCAAGATCCGAGAAAATGCTTCACTGTGCATAACGCCGTTTATCCTTTGCGGCAGGAGCTTCAAGACATACCGAGGCCCGACCATACAAACAAGGAGAAGGTAGTAACCTTCCTTGGACGTATAACGATGCAGAAGGGGCCGGAGTATTTTGTTGAGGCTGCAAACATGGTGCTTCATCGTACCCGCAACGTGCGTTTCTGCATGGCTGGAAGTGGCGACATGATGGACGCTATGATTTATCTTGCCGCAGAGCGTGGCATTGCAGACCGCTTCCATTTCCCAGGTTTTATGCGCGGCAAGCAGGTTTACGAATGCCTGAAAGACTCTGATGTGTACGTAATGCCGTCGGTAAGCGAACCTTTCGGAATATCTCCGCTTGAAGCAATGCAGTGTGGCACGCCGTCAATCATATCAAAGCAAAGCGGTTGCGCCGAGATCTTGAATAATTGCATAAAGGTGGATTATTGGGACATACACGCTTTGGCGGATGCAATTTATTCAATATGCCATAACGACAGTTTGTTTAATTACCTGCAAACTGAAGGCAAGCGTGAGGTAGACCAAATCACATGGGAAAAAGTAGGGCTTTGGATACGCGAATTGTATGAGCGAACAATGGGGATGAGGAATTAACCGAACCTTTATAACTTTAAGTCAATAATTAACCAAATTAAGAAATACTGCAATGAAAACAATATGCTTATATTTTGAGATACACCAGATCATACATCTCAAACGTTACCGTTTCTTTGACATTGGCACGGATCATTATTATTATGACGACTACGAGAATGAGCGTAGCATCAGCGACATAGCCGAGCGTTCGTATATGCCGGCGTTGAATGCGTTTCTTGAAATGATCAAGAGCAACGGCAAATATTTTAAGTTGGCTTTCTCCATTTCTGGCGTAGGTCTTGAACAGTTGGAGATGCACGCTCCGCAAGTCATAACAAAGCTGCAAGAACTTAACGATACAGGCTGTGTCGAGTTCTTGGCGGAACCATATTCTCACGGTCTTTCCGCCCTTGTCAACGAGGAGGCGTTTGCCGCCGACGTTAAGAAGCAGGCAGCCAAGATGCAAGAATATTTTGGCAAGAAACCAACTGTTTTAAGGAACTCTTCGCTCATTTACAGTGACGATATTGGCGGCCAGGCTGCTGCTATGGGATTCAAGGGAATGCTGACCGAGGGCGCAAAACACGTGCTTGGCTGGAAGTCTCCCCACTATGTTTATAATTGCGCAATAGCTCCAAATCTCAAGCTCTTGCTTCGTGATGTTGACTTGAGCGATGACATCAGCCTGCGTTTCAATAACAGTGATTGGGAGGGATACCCGTTGTTCGCTGACAATTACATTAACCGTATAGCGTCGTTGCCTGATAATGAGCAGGTTATAAATATATTTATGGAGCTTTCAGCCCTTGGAATAGCCCAGCCGTTGTCTTCAAACATTCTTGAATTTATAAAGGCGTTGCCGGGCTACGCAAAAGACAAAGGCATAATCTTCTCCACGCCTACGGAAATATGTATGAAGATGAATAGCGTTGGCAATCTTGACGTGCCTGACACATTGTCGTGGGTTGACGAGGAGCGCGACGTAAGCTGCTGGCTTGGAAATCCGATGCAGCGCGAGGCTTTCAACAAACTTTACAGCGTGGCCGACCGTGTGCGCATAGCCAACGATCCGCGTATCAACCAGGATTGGGATTACCTCCAGGCAAGCAACAATTTCCGATTTATGACTACCAAGCCGTCAAACGTTGGACTTGACCGCGGCATTTACAGTTCGCCTTTTGACGCCTTCACAAACTATATGAATATTCTCGGCGATTTCATCAACCGTGTAAACTCCCTGTATCCGGAGGAGATAGACAACGACGAGTTGAACTCGCTTCTCACAACGATAAAGAACCAAGGCGACGAGATAGAGATGAAAGACAAAGAGATTGTCCGTCTCAAGGCGAAGGTTGAGAAGATGCAGGCGGCCGAGGCCAAGCTCAAGGCAAAGGCGGAAAAGAAAACCACGACTACGCGGAAATCTACGGCAAAGGCATCAACGGCCAAATCTGCCAGCGTAGAGGAGCTTAAGGCAGAATGATTTTTATCAGATTGATAACTGTCGTCTGTAACAATGAAAAACAGCACCGCATTTTTACGGTGCTGTTTTTTATGAATTTTGGATTGTTGTGCAATATTGTAATTGGTGATCATCCGTTTTCTACAATCCTAACGGGTTGACATTCTTATAGGCGTCGTTGACTTTTTTCTCCAAATCTTCGCCATTGCCGTTGTCATCTTGGTTTACAGTCAATTCGTCGGCGTGTTTCAAGTCGTCTTTGCCGTTCGTCTCGTCGCCGGCGGCGATGCGTGCTTCGCCGCGCTCACGGTAAGCCTCGGCGTTAAACGGGTTGGCGTCGATAACCTTTCCGTAGTACGCTATAGCTTCGCCCGTTTCGCCCTTGGCCATTTCCACACGTGCTTTCAGCAGCAGGGCGTCTTCGCTTTCGGGGTATTTGCTCACCAGATAGGCAGCGTCTTCATCGGCGTCAGAAGTGTCGCCGCGTTTCAGCCTTGTCTCGCCCCGCAGCAGATACGCCTCGCCATAGTCGGGTTTCAGGGTTATCGCCTTTGTCAGCATTGCCACTGCGTTGGTTGTGTCGCCGTGGCCTATGCACGCCTTGGCGTACAAGAATGTGGCCTCGGCGTTGCCGTTGTCTATCAGCAAGGCTTTCTCGCAAGCGTCAGCCATGGCCGTGTAGTCCTCCATCAAATACGCAACGTTGGCCATCCGCACAAACACCTGTTGGTTTTCAGGCTGCGCCTCGGCGATTTTCAGCAACTGCTCGTAAGCCTCAGGCAGCATGTCCGCCCTGATGCACGCCTGTGAAAGATAGTCTCTCACTTCAAGGTCGTCCTTTATTCCGAGGGCGTGGATGAAGCATCTTATGGCGTAGTCGGCCTGCCCGGAGCGCAATGCGCGCACGCCGTCATATTTCAATACGTCGAAGTTCTTTTCTTCCTCCGCCTTTTTCTTCTCCTCCGGCTTCTCTTCTTTGCCGCCGAACAATGCCTTAAAGAAATTCATATATTTTTCAGGTTATGTGGTTGTACGTTTTTTTACTGTTATGGGTTTCGGTCGCGGGGCTGCCGGGTGACAGGCATCCGCATTTTGCAAAATTAGTTATTTATTGTTTGAAGACCAAGCCTTTGGGGCAATTTATTTTTGGCGACGCCTTTGTTTCATACCGAACGTTCAGACGCATCTGGTTCATTGCGCTGTAAAATACGGCTAAACGGAGGGCTGAAAGCCGTGAATTGCAGACCGAATGACGGCGTTTTGCAATGCTTGCCGCAACACGCTGGCACACAGCGTGTTGTGAATTAGTTAAAAATCACAGGAATAAAAAGATAATAAAGGTGAAAACAGTGCGCGTTTTTTTGTTTTTTACACGCTGTATGGCTATTTTTGCGGATATGAAAAGATTGGTTATCCTGTCGGCGTTGTGTTTTGCGTTTATGCGTTTGGCAGCCCAAGAGGGCAAGAGACTTACGCCCTCGCCAGACTCAACAGGCGTCTTCAACGCTGCGACGTCCGGCGTTGTCATCGGCGGCGGCGATGCCCCGACGGACATATATGCTTACGGCGGCTACGGGGGAGAGGCTCTTACGTTGGCTGACTCCCTGCATCTGCCCGTGCTGAACGGTTTCGGGCAGACATATATCAATATGTATCCCTACGATTGGATGGGATGCTATGACTGGCGGTTGCACAAGGGGCTTAATGTCAACCTCGGCGCGTCGGTCTTTGCAATGTTCGGCGACGGCCCTTGGCATGGTGCAGGGTTCACCCAGAGTCTCGCCGCAATGTATGCGGTTCCGTTGACCGGCAGGCTCTCGCTGGCTGTCGGCGGTTACGTCAGCAATATGTTCTGGGCTCACGACGCTTACCACGATGCGGGGATTAATGCCGTGTTGGGATATAAGTTCGACGAGCATTGGGAGGGATACCTGTTCGGGCAGAAGTCGGTTGTGCATACTCCGATGCCGATGCCCCTTTATGATTTGCACAGCATAGGCGACCGTATCGGGGCGGCGGTGAGGTATAATTTCAGTCCGTCGTTCAGCGTGCAGGTGACCGTTTCGGCGGAAAAACGTTGAAAATTAAGAATTAAAAATTAAGAGTTAAGAAAATATGCCTTTGCGGATGAATACACTCACAACAGCATATTTTCTTAACTCTTAATTTTTAATTCTTAATTCATTTAACTTTCAGCCTCAAGCTGTTCATCACCACGCTGATGCTTGAGAATGCCATGAGCGCGCTCGCCCACATCGGGGTTATCTGCCAGTGCAGGCCGAACAGGTAAGGCAGGCCGGCGGCGAGGGGTATGCAGACCACATTGTAGATGAACGCCCAGAACAGGTTTTGCTTAATCATGCCCACCGTGTCACGCGACAGTCTTATGGCGTCGGGTATGCGCCTTAGGTCGGTGCCCATCAGCGTCACCTGGGCCACGTCCATCGCTATGTCCGTGCCCTTGCCCATTGCAATGCTTACGTCGGCGGCGGCCAGCGCCTGCGTGTCGTTGATGCCATCGCCCACCATCGCCACGCGCCGGCCCTCGCCTTGCAGCCTTCTTACGAGGTCTTCCTTGTCTTGAGGCATCACCCTGCTGCGCCAGTGGCTTATTCCCGCCTTTTCAGCCCAGTAGCGCGCCGCTTCGTCTTTGTCTCCACTCATCATGTACACCTCGATACCTTCATTCCGCAGGGCTTCCATAGCCTCGCGGGCGTGCGGCTTCAATGTCTCGCGCTCTTCCAAGCCGAGGTCTGAAGCCTTTGTGAAGTCTATGTCCTTGTTCGGTATCGTCAAAGTGCCGGTCTTGTCGATGACTATCGCGTCAACCTTGCGTATCTCCTCCAAAGCCGTGGCGTCTTTTATCAAGATGTTTTTGCGTGCGGCCTTGCCTATGCCTACCATCAGCGCCGTGGGCGTGGCCAGCCCCAGGGCGCACGGGCACGCAATCACGAGCACCGACACGGCCGAGAGTACGGCACGCGGAAGCATCGCTTCGCCTCCGATGGTGAACCAAAGGATGAAAGTAACCACCGAGAGGCCGAGCACAGCAGGCACAAACACCGCCGCTATCTTGTCTACCACGCGCTGCACCGGCGCTTTGCTCCCTTGGGCCTCTTGCACCATCTTGATAATCTGTGCCAACACCGTGGCCTGGCCTACCTCCTCGGCGCGGAAGCGCAGTGTTTCTTGCTTGGCCATTGTGCCGGCAAACACCTTGTCGCCCGCCTGTTTCAGCACCGGCGTAGGCTCTCCCGTTATCATACTCTCATCTATGTACGCCTTGCCTTCAGTCACGGTGCCGTCCACGGGCACTTTTTCGCCTTGGCGTATTTCTATGATGTCGCCCCGGCCGATGGTTGCTATCGGTACGTCTGTTGTCGTGCCACCGCTCACGAGGCGCGCCGTCTTGGGGGCGAGCCCCATCAGGGCGCGTATGGCCGAGGCCGTGCCCTTCTTCGCCCTCTCCTCAAGCGTGCGCCCCGTCAGCACGAACGTGACGATCATCACCGACGCGTCATAGTAGGTATGGTTCTCCATGCCGCGCGCCCCCCAGAAGCCGTCGCCCCAGAACGTGTTGAACACGCTGAAGGTGAACGATATGGCTGTGCTCATAGCCACCAGCGTGTCCATGTTTGCCGAGCCATGGAGCAGTTGTTTCCACGCGTTGACGTAAAACTGCCGGCCACAATAGGCTATGTTGAGCAAGGCCAGTATCATCATTGTCTGGTTTGCCTCGTCAGTACCTCCTATTTGAAGCCACCCCATCGAGATGGCCATCGTTATTAATGCAAGCACCCATGACGACGCCATCCTTTTCACCAAACGCCTGTAAGCGTTTTTTTCAATCGCTTCCACAGATTCTCCTTCGTCTAT
The DNA here is from genome assembly GCA_944320255.1 of uncultured Prevotella sp. Classification (GTDB taxonomy): domain Bacteria; phylum Bacteroidota; class Bacteroidia; order Bacteroidales; family Bacteroidaceae; genus Prevotella. Next base: position 11,896 of record CALUGU010000013.1, read on the forward strand.
CACGAGGTCGTAGCCGGCCTTGATGATTTCCTCCTTCATCATCTTCGGCGTTATCACTTTCGGGTCGTAATCAACGAGGGCCGTGCGCGCCGCAAAGTTGACGCTTGCCGACTCAACTCCCTTCAGCCCGTTGAGCCGCCTCTCAACATTGGCGGCGCACCCGGCGCACGCCATGCCTGTTACAGCCATTGTTCTCTTTTCCATTTCGTATGAATTGTTTTCTCTTTGCAAAAGTACGAAAAAACTCCGCCGCAGTGTTACGGAATTATGGAAAAGATTTACAATCTTACGGCTTCCTCTGTGCACAACGCCACGCTTGAGGCGCACGGTTCACAGGGCATTGTCCGGATTGAACTGCTTGTCGTAATTCCATAGGAATTTGACGAGTTCAGGATCGCGATGCGACCAATGGAAGTCTACAGGCTTGTCAAGCGGACGGATGCTCTCCATTTCTTCTTGGGTTAATGTAAAGTCAAACACGTCCAAGTTCTGTTCCATACGGTCGGTGTGGGTGCTTTTCGGGATGGCGATGATGTCACGCTGTATGAGATAGCGCAAAGCTATTTGTTGGGGAGTCTTCCCATGCTTCTCTGATAAAGATTTAAGTATGGCGTTGTTCTGCAAGCCGTTGTCACCCTGCGCCAACGGCCCCCACGCCATAATGTGCGTGCCGTAAGGCTTCATTTCAGTCTCAGCGTCCCATTGTTGGCTGAACACGTTAGTTTTCAGTTGGTTTACGGCGGGCTTTATTTTCGCATATTCCGCCATGTCCACAAAACGGTCAGGGTAGAAGTTGGAAAGTCCGATGGCGCGCACCTTTCCGTCACGCACGGCTTTCTCCATCGCTCGCCAAGTTCCGGTATAATCGCTGAACGGCTGGTGGATTAGCAGCAGGTCGATATAGTCCGTCCGCAACTTGCGGAGCGATTCTTCAATGCTGGCTGACGCCTTTTCTTCTCCTGCATTGGAAATCCATATCTTTGTGGTAAGGAACAGCTCACTCCGTGGAACGCCGCATTTTGCCACGGCATTGCCCACGCCTTCTTCATTGTAGTAAGCCTGTGCGGTATCGATAAGCCTGTAACCCGTGCTTATCGCATCCAGGACACAGCGTTCGCACTCTTCCGGCTTTACCAAGTAAACACCATAACCTAAAATAGGCATCTCTACGCCGTTGTTTAATCTTACTGTTTTCATAAATTTATTTTTTTACTGTTTAAACCCAAAATCGGTAATTAATCAGCCTAAAATCAAACGCCCGATTTTGGTTAAAATAATATTTCCTAATTACTCGTGAATTTTATGTAATCCGATGCCTTTCACAGTAGCCAAGTCCATGTCATCGTAAATGGGACTTTTACCAGTGTCAAGTCCGGCTATGGCCTCCATTTCAGGCTCTGTCAGGGTAAAATCAAAGATAGAAAGGTTTTCTATCATCCGTTCTTTATGTATAGTTTTCGGAATAACCACTATGTCGCGCTGGTTAAGCCAGCGAAGAACAACTTGTCCTGTCGTCCGTCCGTGTTTTTCAGCGATAGCTTTCAGCACAGGATTGTTCCAGATGTCATTTTGCCCTTCGGCAAATGGCGCCCATGCTTCATGCTGTATACCCTCGCATTGCAGGAATTTATTTGCGGCTTTCTGTTGGAAGAACGGATGTGTCTCAAGCTGATTTACAGCCGGTTTCACTTCATTGTGAAGGAAAAGGTCTTGCAGCCGCTCATTGCTGAAACTTGTCACCCCTATGGCGTGGATGAGGCCTTCTCTGTAAAGCCGTTCGCAAGCTCTCCATGCGGCGTAATAGTTGCCGTAAGGCTTGTGCAGCAAATAGAGGTCGATATAATCAAGTCCGAGTAACTTGATTGATTTTTCAAAAGCCCGGAGTGCATCATCATATTCGTAATCCTGCACCCAAAGTTTTGTAGTTATAAAAACCTCCTCACGTTTCAGCCCGCAATTCCTGACGGCATTGCCAACCTGCTCCTCGTTGAAATATGCCGCTGCGGTGTCTATCATGCGGTATCCCGCTTCAAGCGCTTCGCTTACGGTTCTTTCTGTTTCACTTGCCGGAATTTGGAAAACTCCAAATCCTACTGCCGGCATCATTACGCCGTTGTTTAATCTTACTTCTTTCATGTTAATGTGTTTTTGTTGATGATGCAAAATTACATTGAAACGAACAGAACGGCGTAACATAATGCGTTGGTAAGTTTTCACAATTCGTGGATTTTATCTATTTTTGCATAAGTTTAATGTGAATTGAGTGTACGACAAAGATATGTGGGATAAGATACAGTTCTTCAAATCTCTTTCGGATTATAGTTTTGTGAAATATGCCGACCGTGTGCTGCATATTCTCTGTACGAAAGGGAATGTGAGTTTTACGTTCCAAGATGTGCGTTACAACGTTGTGCCTTGTGATTATGTCATATTGCCCAATTCGTCGCTGGCATCGGCGTTTTCCTGGTCTGAAGATTTCGACGCCGTAATTCTCTGCCTGTCGGAACCGTTCATCACATCTATGTCAATACGTAGCAACTACGGCATTATCGGGCACATGGCCTTGCTGTTAAATCCGATAATGAAACTTTCGCCGCATGACTACAGGATTTGTTTGGAGGACTTGTCGCGTATAAAGGAACGCCTTGATGAAGCCAAGCATTTATTCAAGGAAGAAATGCTTGGCTATTTGTTGCTTGCGCATATTCTCGACTTGTATGATATTCATGCCAGAAGCCAAACCGCACAAAATGTTTCAGAGCGCAACGCCGATATGTTAAGGCGGTTTATAGAGATGCTATACCGTAAGGAGTACATTAAGAACCGTGGTCTCACACATTACGCTTCAAAACTTTGCATTACGCCCCATTATTTGACTGAAGTCTGTAAAAAGGCGAGCGGCAAGCCTGCCACTTATTGGATAGACCGCTTTACGACACACGAAATTGCACGTTTGCTTCTCAAAAAAGAAATCCCATTAAAGGAAATTGCCGGGTGGATGAATTTTTCTTCGCTTTCGCATTTCAGCCGGTATGTGCAAAAACAAATGGGCGTATCGCCGTCAGAGTATAGGAACAGAGCTGTTGGCAGGTAGTTGCTTAGGTCTTGTTGTGAATGTGTGTCGTCTTAACGTAGGATCGTGGCTTGCCGCAAGTGCGGGGTTATATTTTGTCGAGCTGTTTAAGCTCCTTTTTACGTGTTGCCTTGAATTGCGTCGGCGTTATGCCTGTGACGCTTTTAAATTGTGCGCTGAGGTATGCCACGCTTGAGTAATTCATATTAAGGGCTATTTCAGAGATTGACATCTCTCCGTAGAACAGCAGTTCTTTAACACGTTCTACGCGTTGCAAGATGAAAAATCTTTCGACTGTCATCCCCGTCTGTCTGGAAAATGTTTTGCTTAACGAGCTGTAATCCGCGCCGAGCTTGTTTGAAAGGTATGTTGACAGGTTTACCGGCTGTGAGGCTTCGCTGTAATGTACAAGCTCTATTATTGCGCTCTTGATTTGCCAGACGGTTTGTTGTTGCTTGTCATCAAGCAGTTTGAAACCTTCGCCTTCAAGTGCTTTGCGTAATGCGGAGAGCTTTTCCGGGACAATCACGCCCTCTATTTTTACGACTCCGAGCGTTACTGAAACTGGATTTAAGCCTAAATCGCGGATTGTTTGCGTCACGGCGGCTATGCACCTGTCGCAGACCATATTCTTAATGTATAAAGTTGTTTCTTCCATGCAAAACAGTGTCGGGGCTTTATGGCATTACTATGCTTGTCAGTGGCAAAGGTAAGATTTTTGTCTTTAAGGCGCAAAAAATTTGGAAAATCTTCAATCAGTCTTTACCGCAGGATGCACACTTTAACTTTCCGTGCGCACTTTTACGGGAAAGTGTTTTAAAATATTTTAAAACTTTGTCCACCCGTACAGTCTTTGTAAGTAAATTGCTATATTTGCAAAGGATATTTAAGCGGACAGGCGGGGCGGCACAGCCTTTCCCCGATGCTGCGGTTTACACTTTGTCACTTATATATAAAGAATACTTACTTTAATTATGTTTGAGAATTTAAGCGAGAGACTTGAGCGTTCTTTTAAGATACTTAAGGGTGAAGGCAAAATAACGGAGATAAACGTAGCCGAGACGTTGAAAGACGTCAGGCGGGCGCTGCTTGACGCCGACGTGAACTATAAGGTGGCCAAGCAGTTTACCGACACGGTGAAGAAAAAGGCTTTGGGCATGAATGTGCTTACCGCTGTGAAGCCGGGGCAGATGATGGTGAAGCTCGTGCACGACGAGCTGGCCGACCTTATGGGCGGTGAAAGCGTGGGCTTAAGGCTTGAAGGCCGTCCCGCCATAATCTTAATGTCAGGTCTGCAAGGTTCGGGTAAGACGACATTCAGCGGCAAGCTCGCCAATATGCTGAAGAAGAAACAGCATAAGAACCCGCTGCTCGTAGCTTGCGACGTTTACCGTCCGGCTGCCATTGAGCAGCTGAAGGTGGTAGGCGGACAGGTAGGAGTGCCCGTGTATTCGGAAGACGGCAACAAGGACGTCGTGGAGATTGCCCGTAACGCCATAAAGGAGGCCAAGGCCAAGAGTTACGACGTGGTTATAATAGACACGGCGGGCCGCTTGGCCGTAGACGAGGAGATGATGAACGAAATCGAGACGTTGAAAAATTCGGTAAACCCTGACGAAACATTGTTTGTAGTTGACGCAATGACGGGACAGGACGCCGTGAACACGGCAAAAGAGTTTAACGACAGACTCGACTTCGACGGCGTTGTGTTGACAAAACTCGACGGCGACACGCGCGGCGGTGCAGCGATAAGCATACGCACGGTTGTCACCAAACCGATAAAATTCATCGGTACGGGCGAGAAGATGGAGGCCATCGACACCTTCCATCCGGCACGTATGGCCGACCGCATATTGGGAATGGGCGACATCGTGAGCCTTGTGGAGCGTGCCCAGGAACAGTTTGACGAGGAAGAAGCCAAGCGCCTGCAAAAGAAAATACAGAAGAACAAGTTTGACTTCAACGATTTTCTCGGCCAGATACAGCAAATAAAGAAGATGGGCAACATCAAGGACTTGGCGTCGATGATACCCGGCGTGGGCAAGGCCATTAAGGATATTGACATAGACGACAACGCCTTCAAGGGCATTGAGGCCATCATATTGAGCATGACGCCCAAGGAACGCACCAACCCCGAAATCCTGAACACGAGCCGACGGGCGAGGATAGCCAAAGGTTCGGGCACGTCGGTGCAGGATGTCAACAGACTGATAAAGCAGTTCGACCAGACCCGCAAGATGATGAAGATGGTGACAGGCTCTAAGATGAGCCAGATGATGAGCGCAATGAAGGGTATGAGGAATATGCCGAAAATGTAATTTTTAAAGATTTGCTATGGAGTATAAATTGATAGACGGCAAGGCCGCCGCCGCCGCAGTGAAGGCTGAAATCGCCGAAGAAGTGAGGCGGATTGTGGCCGGAGGCGGCAAACGTCCGCATCTTGCGGCTGTGCTGGTAGGCCACGACGGCGGCAGCGAGACTTATGTCAGGAACAAGGTCATAGCTTGTGAGGCCTGTGGCTTTACGAGCACGCTTATACGTTTCGAGGACACCGTGACGGAGGATGAACTCCTCGCGAAGGTCAAGGAGCTTAACGACGACGACGACGTTGACGGCTACATAGTACAGTTGCCGTTGCCGCGCCACATTGACGAGCAGAAGATAATAATGGCGATAGACTACCGCAAGGACGTTGACGGTTTCCACCCGGTGAACGTCGGCAGGATGTCCATAGGGTTGCCGTGCTTCATCTCGGCCACTCCGCTTGGCATCCTTACGTTGTTGCGCCGTTATGGCATAGAGACGTCGGGCAAGAAGTGTGTCATCCTTGGGCGCAGCAACATAGTAGGCAAGCCTATGGCGCAGCTTATGATGCAGAAAAAGTATGGCGACTCTACGGTGACGGTGTGCCACAGCCATTCAAAGACCCTGAAGCAGGAATGCCGCGAGGCGGACATCATAATCGCCGCCATAGGCCAGCCTGACTTTGTAACGGCGGATATGGTGAAGGAGGGTGCGGTGGTCATCGATGTCGGCACGACGCGTGTGCCTGACGCGTCGAAAAAAAACGGTTTCCGTCTTAACGGCGACGTGAAGTTTGACGAGGTGGCTCCGAAGTGTTCGTTAATAACCCCCGTGCCGGGCGGCGTTGGTCCGATGACGATATGTTCGCTGATGAAGAACACGCTGGCTGCGGGTAAAAAGGAATATTACAAGTGATGACAGCCAACGAGTATTACGAGCTGGGCAACAGCTTCAGGAAGCAGGGAAACTGGCAGGAGGCCATCAATAATTACATTGCGGCCATCGAGCTGGATCCCAGCTCTCCTGCGGTCGAGGCGAAGAAAATGCTCGACGACATACTTGCCTATTATTGTAAAGACATGTATAATCCGTAAAGTCGTGCGGGGGAGGCTTTACCGGCCTTCAAGGAACATGGCCGTATTTCTCCCGCGTTAATTAAATCTAATAGATATGGGTAAAATTAAAGGTGCCATTGTGGTGAACACGGACCGCTGTAAGGGGTGCTCCCTGTGCGTGGAGGCTTGCCCCAAGGATGTCATCGCATTGGCGAAAAAAGTGAATGTTCATGGTTATCCGTATGTGGAAGCCGTAAAAGCCGATGACTGCATAGGGTGTGCGTCGTGCGCAATCGTGTGTCCTGACGGATGTATCACAGTCTACAAAAAACGAATGGAGGATTAAAAGCTATGGCAGAACAAGAAGTTACTTTATTGAAGGGCAACGAGGCGATAGCCCATGCTGCGATCCGTTGTGGAGCCGACGCGTTCTTCGGTTATCCCATTACGCCCCAGAGTGAAATAATCGAGACCTTATCTTTGCTTAAGCCTTGGGAGACTACCGGTATGGTGGTTTTGCAGGCGGAGAGCGAGGTTTCTTCAATCAATATGGTTTACGGCGGCGCCGCTGCCGGCAAGCGTGTTTTCACGTCTTCTTCAAGCCCCGGCGTTGCGCTGATGCAGGAAGGCATAGCATATATGGCGGGTGCGGAGCTGCCTGGCGTGATTGTGAATGTTCAGCGCGGAGGTCCCGGTCTGGGCACGATACAGCCGTCGCAAAGCGACTATTTCCAAGCAACCCGCGGTGGTGGCAACGGTGATTATTATGTCATTGTGCTTGCACCGGCTTCAGTCCAGGAAATGGCTGATTTTATGGGGTTGGCTTTTGATTTGGCCTTTAAATACCGCATCCCCGCGATGATTCTAAGCGACGGTGTTATCGGACAGATGATGGAACGTGTGGTTCTGCCGCCATATAAGCCACGCAAGACAGAGGAGGAAATCAAGAAAGAATGTCCTTGGGCAACGTTTGGACGCACAAAGGATCGTAATCCTAATATTATCACTTCGCTTGAATTACAGCCGGAGGAGATGGAGAAGCGCAACTTGCATTTGCAACGTAAATACCAGGAAATCAGGGAAAACGAAGTGAGGTATGAAACCCAGCAATGCGAGGACGCCGACTATCTGATAGTGGCGTTTGGCAGTGCCGCACGCATATCAGAGAAGGCGATGGAACTGGCACGCAAGGAGGGCATAAAGGTAGGTTTGCTCCGTCCTATAACTTTGTGGCCGTTCCCGACAAATGAAGTCGCCGCTATGGCCGAGGGCAAGAAGGGCGTTTTGTCAGTGGAGATCAATGCCGGCCAGATGGTTGAAGACATACGCCTGGCTGTGAACGGTAAGGTGCCGGTTGAACATTTCGGACGACTGGGAGGAATAGTGCCCGAACCAGACGAGATTGTTAAGGCTTTGAAAGAGAAGTTTTAATCATTAGGATGTTCTATTAGGTGTCAGGGACAAAGGGTGTGTCTTTTGAACTGAATCTTTAGAAATCAACTTATAAATTTAAAGTCAATAAAATGAGTGAAAATATAATATCTCCGGAGAACTTGGTATACAAGAAACCGGAATTGATGAATGACACGTTGATGCACTATTGCCCAGGGTGTTCGCATGGTGTGGTTCACAAATTGGTGGCAGAAGTCATCGAAGATATGGGAATGGAAGATAAGACAGTCGGTGTGTCCCCGGTAGGTTGCGCCGTATTTGCTTACAGGTATCTTGACATTGACTGGCAGGAAGCCGCCCACGGACGTGCGCCAGCGGTGGCCACGGCCATAAAGCGTTGCTGGCCTGACCGTATGGTGTTCACTTACCAAGGCGACGGCGACTTGGCTTGTATAGGTACTTGCGAGACAATCCACGCCCTCAACCGTGGTGAGAACATCGTAATAATCTTTATCAACAACGCCATTTATGGTATGACGGGTGGACAGATGGCTCCGACAACGTTGATCGGGCAAAAGACGTCAACCTGTCCTTACGGACGTGATCCTGAATTACACGGTTATCCGTTGAAAATCACTGAGATTGCCGCAAACCTTGAGGGTACGTGCTATGTTACCAGGCAGAGTGTGGAGACAGTGGCTGCCATACGTTCGGCAAAGAAGGCCCTGCGCAAGGCTTTCGAGGCGTCTATGGCAGGCAAGGGCTCAAGTCTTGTTGAAATTGTAAGCACCTGCAACAGTGGCTGGAAACTCTCTCCCGTGAAGGCTAACAAGTGGATGGAAGAAAATATGTTCAAGTTCTACCAGAAGGGCGACTTGAAGGATACTACCGGTATGTGACATTAATAAATCAAGTGAAGACAAGGGTAAGGGACATGGCTTGCTGTGGTAAACGTAATTCCTTATTCTTTCACATAAACAAATAATATTATGAAAACAGAAATTATAATATCTGGTTTCGGTGGCCAAGGCGTACTCTCTATGGGTAAGATTTTGGCTTATTCGGGCCTGATGGAGGGTAAAGAGGTTACATGGATGCCTGCATACGGCCCAGAACAGCGTGGCGGCACTGCCAATGTTACCGTGATTGTCAGTGACGAGCGCATCTCATCACCGATATTAAGCAAATATGACATCGCCATCGTGCTTAACCAGCCTTCCTTGGATAAGTTTGAACCGAAGGTGAAAGAGGGTGGCATCCTTATTTACGACAGTTTCGGTGTGATAAATCCTCCTACGCGTAAAGACATAAAGGTTTACCGTATCGACGCGATGGACAAGGCTGCCGAAATGAAAAATTCAAAGGTGTTCAATATGATTGTCCTTGGCGGACTGTTAAAAGTTTGTCCTGTAGTCAGTGACAATGGTGTGGAGAAGGCTCTTTACAAAACTCTTCCAGAACGCCACCACGGCCTTATACCATTGAATATGGACGCTATCAAGGCAGGTCGTGACATTATAGCTGAAAGCAAATAATGTGCTGATTTGCATTCAATAATTAAAAGGGACGTGCCGGATATGAGAGTTGTTGGCACGCCCCTTTTGCTTTTTTCAATAATACTTTGGACTTATTGGGTTCCGTATTGTTTAAGCGCAAACCTGAACACTAATGGCAAATGGTCGCTGAAGCCGTTTCTATACTTCCACGCCCGGTATGTGCGCAGCGGTTGTACGCCACCGTATTTCTCGTCTTTTTCAAGTAAAAACGGTGCATCGTTGACTTTACATTCCTGTGTTTTCACCGCAATTTTTTCACTTGCGAAAATCTTGTCAACGCTGTTCCACTTGCCTTTGTATTTGTAAGTGCCTTTTGCACCGTTTTTGCCTGTCGCCTTGCCAGAAACATTCGTCAGCCCTTTTGAGCATATTTGCCTTGTTATGCAGCCATCGGCGTATTCGTTAAAGTCGCCGGCAACGATGATGCAAGACTCTTTATTTAGTGAATACAGCGAGTCTATCGCCGAGTCAAGTCTTTCGGCCACGGCTTTGCGGTGAGGCCTTGTGTGTCTTTCACCACCATAGCGGCTTGGCGCGTGTACTATGAAAATGTGCAGCGTGTCGCCTGAAATTATTTCCCCTGACACATACAGGATGTCGCGGGTCGGTCTCATACCTTTGACAGGTGTTACCCTTATGGAATGGTGGTTTATTGGCGCGAAACGTCCTTGTGCATACATCAGGGCTACGTCGATACCTCGTTCATCAGGAGAGTCGGTCATAATGTATTCATAGTTGGCGTTTCGTAATAGTGAACGTTTCGTAAGGTCGTGCATAACGCTGTCGTTCTCCACCTCACATAGAGCTATCAGGTCGGGCAGATGCCAGTCGTTTCCTTCGTCGCCACATGAAATTATGCTTTTTGCGATGTTGTCAAGTTTGTCCCAATATTTGTGCCGTGTCCAGCGTCTGTCGCCCTCCGGTGTATATTCAATGTCTTGTTTCAAGCTGTCATGCCTGTAGTCGAACAGGTTTTCGCAGTTCAGCTCAACGAAAGTGAGTACAGAGACAAGTAATATTGAGATGCTCATTTTGCCAGGATGGTTTTCGTTCTGCTACGAGTTAGCCTTTACGTTCAGGCGTATTTTTGTGAGATATTCGTTCATCCCTTTTTCGTCTTTGTGCTCGATGATGTCAAGCAATCTTTTCAGTTCGGTTCTGATTTGTTCTACTTGTCCTGATGTGTATGGGTTGAAAAGTATTTCCTGCAGCAGGTAGTCGTCTTCGCTCAATACGCCCTTGGCGATGTTCATGTGCCGTTTAAACGTCGTACCAGGAGCGTCTTGGTGTTTCATCACGGCGACGAAGACAAAGGTGCTGACAAATGGTATGCTCAACGAGTAAGCCACGGTCTTGTCGTGTTCGTCGAACGAATATTCGTAGATGCTAAGTCCGAGCCGTTGATACAGGTCTTTGAAGAATATTTTACCCATATAATCGCCTTCGCTTATTATGATTGCATTCTCATGGCTTAGTTGGTTGAGGTTGGCAAATGTAGGGCCGAACATAGGGTGGGTTGATACGAACCTGTGTCCGCATTTTTTGTAGAAGTCTTTCAGCCCGGTCTTCACAGAGGCTATGTCACTTATTATGCAGTCGTTGGTGATATGAGGCAACAATTCTTCAAAAGCCGGAAGGGTGTTTTTTACGGTTACGGCGTTGATTACGAGTTCAGGCTTGAATGTTTCAATTTCTTCCATCGTGGTGAAACGCAGAGTGTTGAATGTGAACCTCAATCGTTCCGGATTCTTTTCATATACTGCGGTCTCATGTTCAAAACTAAGCAGATCGAGGAAGAAACTGCCCATTTTGCCTGCCCCAAGTACAAGTATTCTCATAGCCTATTGTTGTTTTTTGAGAAAAGTGAATAATCCAAATGCAAATAATAAAACAGTGCAGGATTATTCACTTTTCGTTTATATTTGTTACTTATTAACTATTTCCATCTGTTGTCTTACAGATTCTTCGTGGATGGCCTCGAACACGGTCTTTACGAATGTAGGATCCATTCCGCACAGTGAACCTTGCGCACCACGTTTGTCAAGTATCTCGTTGTAGCGTGACGTCTGTAACACTGTCATATTGTGCTCTTTTTTGTATTGCCCGATTTCGCGGCATACACGCATCCTTTTTGTAAGCAATTCCATCAGCTGGTTGTCAATCTCGTCGATTTGGCGGCGCAGGTTGGTTATGCCTTCTGTTGTAGCCGCGTCGTCGCGTATTACAAGTAGGCTCAAGATGTAGTCGAGCACATCTGGCGTTACCTGTTGTTTGGCGTCGCTCCAAGCCTTGTCAGGGTCGCAATGGCTTTCTATTATGAGACCGTCAAAGCCGAGATCCATCGCCTGCTGACACAGGGGCGCAATCAGTTCGCGGCGTCCGCCGATGTGGCTTGGGTCGCAGAAAATTGGCAAATCAGGCACACGGCGGCGCAGTTCTATTGGAATTTGCCACATAGGCAGGTTGCGGTAAATTTTCTTATCATAGCTTGAGAAGCCACGGTGTATGGCGGCAAGGCGTTTCACTCCAGCTTGGTTGATGCGTTCCATCGCTCCGATCCACAGCTCAAGGTCTGGGTTTACCGGGTTTTTTACCAGCACAGGTATGTCTACGCCTTTAAGACTGTCTGCCAAGGCTTGCACTGCAAATGGGTTTGCCGACGTGCGTGCTCCAATCCAAAGGATGTCTATCCCGTATTTCAAGGCGAGTTCCACGTGTTCAGGCGTTGCCACTTCGATGCCGACAAGCATTCCCGTTGTCTCTTTTACACGCTTCAGCCAAGGCAATGCCCGCTCGCCGTGTCCCTCAAAGCCGCCTGGTTTTGTGCGCGGCTTCCAAGCTCCAGCTCGAAAGATGTGGCAGCCTTTTGAGGCAAGCTGCATGGCTGTAGACATCACTTGTTCCTCGGTCTCGGCCGAGCATGGTCCTGCTATCACGGTCAGTCGCTCATTGTCGTTCGGCAGGTTTAGCGGTTCTAATTCAAGTTCCATATCTTTATTGTTTTTACGTGATTTTTTGTTTAGGATTTAAAGTGATGAATGACTATGAGAAATCAGACATACGTCATCGTGTTGTCATAAGATTTTTCATTTTAACTCTTATTGAGCTTAAGCGCTTTAATCCTCCCTAACGCCTCTTTTATTTTATCTTCTTTGGCGCATAGCGATATGCGGATGTATCGTTTTCCGTTGCTGCCGAATATGAAGCCTGGCGTAATGAATACATTTGCTTCATGGAGCACTTTCTCTGTCAACATTTCGGCGTTGGCGTACTTGTCGGGTATTTTGCCCCAAAGAAACATTCCGACCTGATGCTTGTCGAACGTACAACCCAGTTCGTGCATTATTTCTTCTGCTGCGGCGCGGCGTTTGTGGTAAGTTTCTATGTTCGCCCGCCTGTGCCATTCGTCGCTGTTGCTGTATGCTTCGGCTGCGGCCAGTTGCAGTCCGCGGAACACTCCGGAGTCGATGTTGCTTTTAACCTTTAGTATCCATTGTATGAAATTTGCATTTGAGGCGCACATCCCGATTCTCCATCCTGGCATATTATGGCTCTTGCTCATCGAGTTCAGTTCTATGCAGCAGTCCTTGGCTCCGTCCACTTGCAGCAGTGACATAGGATGTTCGTTGAGTATCATCGAGTAGGGGTTGTCGTTCACCACTACGATACCGTGCCGTTTGGCAAAGGCTACAAGTTCCCTGTAAGTCTCCATCTGTGCCGACGCCCCTGTTGGCATATTGGGATAGTTGGTCCACATCAACTTTATCCCACTGAGGTTCATACTTCCAAGTTCGTCGAAGTCAGGTTGCCATCCGTTTTCCTCTTTCAGGTTGTAATAAACAACTTCCGCGCCAAGTATTTTGCTAAGCGACGTGTAGGTAGGGTATCCAGGATTGGGCACCAACACTCTGTCGCCGGGGTTCACGAACGCAAGCGTCACGTGCAGGATGCCTTCCTTTGAACCTATCAGTGGCTGGATTTCCGTCAGCGGGTCGAGTTCCACATTGTACCAACGTTTGTAAAACCCGGCCATAGCCTGCCTTAGTTCCGGTATGCCCGCCGATGGCTGGTAGCCGTGGGCGTCGGCTTGCCGCGCCGTTTCACATAACTTGTCAACCGTTGCGTCAGACGGCGGCATATCGGGGCTGCCTATGGCGAGACTGATAACGCTGGCACCTTCAGCGTTCATCCGCGCCACTTCTTTCAACTTGCGGCTGAAATAGTATTCCGTTACAGCTTCAAGCCTCTTGGCCGGCCTGAACGGCGAGTTGTTGTTTTCCGTATTCATTGTATTCTCCTATCACTTTAAGTTCGCGTGTCAGCGGAATGATGGCGTCTACGCCTTGGCGGTAACGTGTCAGGCTGTCAAACGTCACATCCACGTAAAACATGTACTCCCATTCGCGGCCGATGATTGGCAACGACTGTATTTTCGTCAGGTTGATTTTATAGAAATATAATATGCTTAACACTTGCGACAGGCTGCCCTCTTCGTGTGGCAGCGAGAAAACGAGGCTCGCCTTGTCTGCTTTCTCTATAGGCCTTAGGAAATCCGCTTTGTTGGGGTTGCTTACCACGAGGAACCTTGTAAAGTTGTGCTTGTTGTCCTCAATCGAATTTTCGAGCACTTTCATTTCGTAGAGCTGCGCCGCCGACGCATTGCAGATGGCCGCCCATCCACGGCATTTGCCTTCCGCTATCATCTTGGCCGCTCCAGCCGTGTCGCTCGCTTCCACTGCTTTCATGTCAGGATGGTTGGCCAAGAAACCGCGACACTGCATTAATGCCACAGGGTGTGAGTGTATTTCGTTCAGTGTCTCCCACGAGTCTTCCGGCAGACAGCACACGCAGTGCTCAATATGCAGTTTGTGCTCTCCGACTATGGTTGTTCCTGAATTGCGCAGCAACTCATAATTGTGCAACAGCGAGCCTGCTATCGTGTTTTCAATCGCCAGCATTCCTATCACTGTGGGGTCGCGCTTGATGTTTTCAAACACCTGCTCGAACGTTTGGCAGCATATCAGCTGTATTTGTTCTCCCTCGAAATACTGGTGAGCCGCTATGTCGTGGAACGACCCTACAGAGCCTTGTATTGCAATTCTTTTCATTCTTTTCTCAATCTTTCTTTTTCTATTATACTGAAAAGTCCCGCCTCTGCGTTAGCGAAGCGGGACCTTGTTTATTCTCTATTTAAGATTTACCAGTCATAAGTTGAAATTTACACGCAACTTCCCGCTTCGCAATGGCCTGCAAAGTAAAAATAAAAGTAAAAGAAAGATGCGTATTGTCTTTTCATTTTATAACTTTTTTTGTTGTTACGATGCAAAAGTAACTTTTTTCTTTTTAACTGGCAAGAAATTTGCCGTAAAATTCATCTTTTTGTTGTGGATTTGTATCTGTTAAACCCAAAAGAGGCTTTATAAAACTTAATACTCGTCGTCTTCAGCCACGTCTTCCGCAGCAAGATCGAGATCTTCGGGGTTTTCATCAATCGTGGTGCGGTAGCTTTCCTCTGTGAGCTTGTCTTCGTCAAAGTCGTCTTCCTCCTCGTCCACGTAAGTGTCGCGCTCCTCCGGCAAATCCTCGTCGTCATCTTCTTCGCCGTCGTATTTACGTGCGTCTTCACTGCCATATTTCATATGTGGCTTTTCCATCTCAGGTTTCGGTTTTGCGAAGATGGCTTCCGTCCAAGCGCCTTTTTGTATTTCTAACACTGCGTAGCCGTCAGCTAACTTTTTCTCATACATTCCGCCGGGTTTGTGCAGACGATCTTTCGGCAGGGTGGTAGTGCTGATGTCGAAGCCGCTTTGGATTATGTCTTGTATGCTTTGCGAAAGCGAATCCCATCCGCCGCCGAAATTCCTGTCTAACACTTCTACGAGTTTTTCAGCGGTGACGTGACGAATGTTCTCGTAAGTCAAGTCAGTTACGCGCATAATTGGCCGTTTCTTCAATGCTATTTGGGCCTCGTGCCCGTCAGCGGCGTGCAGTTGCCCGGTCTTATAGCCTCGCGCCTCGTATTTTGCAATAATTTCTGGGCGGTCAGTGTTGACTTCTTCCATCTCGAAGGCACTCCTTACGATGTCCATATAGTGCCGGATGTTTTCTTTAGCGTCCGCATCCTTGCCAGCGGCTTCGAGCATCCTGAAGATGTCGCTCTCTTGCAGTTCCCAGACATTGCTCTTGTTGAGTGTCTTCAGCGTGAGTGATTTCTTGTCGTTGGTTTTCATATATCCTGTTGTTATGTGTTCGGTGAGATTTTTCTTTATTGTATGATGGTTATGCTGTCCCTGTCTTTGAGCACGGGAAATCTATCCCTTACTTGCCGCAGCTGTTCCAGGTCGATGTCTGCTGTTACGTTTTGCTCCGCATCTCCGTTGGCTAAGGCAATGGTTTCACCACGCGGCCCTATTATGGTGCTGAGACCGGGATATGTGCATGAGAGGTCGTGCCCGGTACGGTTTGCCCCGATTACGTAACATTGGTTTTCAATGGCTCTCGCCCGTAGCAGTGCAAGCCACGCGTCTTTGCGACTTTCAGGCCAGTTGGCGGCTATGATTATGGCTTCGTAGTCACCGTTGTAACGCGCCCAGGCGGGAAAGCGCAGGTCGTAGCACGTGAGCAACAGGAACTTTGCTCCGCCATAGTTTGCCACCACGCGCTTATTTCCCGGCGTATAGTGGAGATGTTCGCCGCCAAATGTGAACAGATGACGTTTGTCATAGTGTAGTGTTTTGCCGCCTGGGGTTGCAAAATAGAGCCTGTTCCGGAAAGTTCCGTCGGTTTCCATTGCAACTGCGCCACCACATATCGCTGCGCCGAGTGCGTCAGCGGTGCTGCGCATCCATTCAAGTGGAGCCTGTGTATATGCGTCGGCAGGTGAAGTGGCTGCGAACCCCGTGGCCCACATCTCCGGCAGTATGTACACGTCAGACTTTGGGGCGGCTGCTGCCATCGCTTCCGCCTTCGCAATGTTGCTGCCTGGATGTGCCCATTCCGTATCTATTTGAAGTATAGTTATTTTCATACCTTGCCGTGGGTCGTAATCGATAAGGGTGTTGCAAAAGTAATACATTATCCGTTAACGACAAGTTTTTGGATGATAATTTTTGCTTAATACGATATATTTCTTACTTTTGCAATATCATTATGGTTAAACCTTTGGCAGAGAGACTACGCCCCATGACGCTTGACGAATACGTCGGGCAGAAGCATCTTGTGGGGGAGGGTGCTGTCCTGCGCAACATGATAATGTCGGGCAGGGCGGTGTCGTTCATATTATGGGGGCCTCCAGGCGTAGGCAAGACTACGCTGGCACTGATAGTGGCTAACGAATTGAAAGTGCCGTTCTACACGTTGAGTGCCGTTTCGAGTGGTGTAAAGGACGTTAGAGAGGTAATCGAGAAGGCCAAGCGTTCAGGTTTTTTCAACAGTAACGCGCCAATATTGTTCATCGACGAGATTCATCGCTTCAGCAAGAGTCAGCAAGACTCGCTCTTGGCAGCCGTGGAGCAAGGGGTTGTTACGCTTATAGGCGCAACAACGGAGAACCCTTCGTTCGAGGTGATAAGGCCGTTGTTGTCGCGTTGTCAGTTGTATGTGCTTAAACCGTTAGACAAGGAAGACCTGCTGGGATTGCTGCATCGCGCCGTTACGCAAGACGTTGAATTGAAAAAGCTCGACATCCGCTTGAATGAGACTGGGGCGTTGTTGAGATACAGTGGGGGAGACGCCCGCAAGTTGCTCAACACGCTGGAACTTGTCGTTGGCGCAGCCAAAGGCAGCCCTGTTGAGATTACAGACAAGGCTGTGGAGGAATGCCTACAGCAAAATCCGTTGGCTTATGACAAGGACGGGGAAATGCACTACGACATAGTGTCAGCGTTCATAAAGAGCATCCGTGGTTCTGACCCCGACGCTGCGTTGTATTGGCTGGCGAGGATGATTGAAGGGGGAGAAGACCCTAAATTCATAGCGCGCCGATTGGTAATAAGCGCCGCCGAGGATGTAGGGCTGGCCAACCCTAACGCGTTGTTGTTGGCCAATGCTGCGTTTGACGCCGTAAGTAAGATCGGATGGCCGGAGGGACGCATTCCATTGGCCGAGGCTACCGTGTACTTGGCGACGAGCGCGAAAAGCAATTCTGCGTACAACGGTATTGCTGATGCGTTGAGCTTGGTAAGGAAAACAGGCAACCAGCCTGTGCCATTGCACCTGCGTAACGCACCAACGAAATTGATGGCGGACTTGGGCTATCACGACGGTTATAAATACGCCCATGACTATCCAGGCAATTTTGTGGAACAGCAATATTTGCCCGATGCGTTGCAAGGGGAACGGATTTGGCACGCGCAGCATTCACCCGCAGAAGAAAAGTTGTATCAACGGATGCTTTCCTGCTGGGGAGAAAGGTTTAAGAACTAAATAAATGATGAAAAATCCAAAAGCGAAAACCGTTAAAGAAGATATGGTTTTATTTCCCATTATTTATATGCCAAGCATTTTCTTTTAATCCTTATATTTATTGACGTATCAAATTTTATAAAGAAAAGATATGAAGATTGTTGTATTAGACGGATACAGTGTAAATCCCGGAGATTTGTCTTGGGGAGCACTTGAGGAATGCGGCGAGGTTACAGTTTACGACCGCACCGCCGCTGAAGACGTTTTAGCAAGAGTGAACGACGCCGACGCAGTGTTGACTAACAAGGTTGTAATAACAGAAGAAGTCATGGCGGGGCTTGCTAAGTTGAAGTATATAGGTGTGTTGGCCACGGGGTACAACGTGGTAGACATCGATGCGGCAAAGAAGCACGGCATAGTTGTAACCAACGTACCGGCGTACAGTACGAACAGCGTGGTGCAAATGACATTCGCCCATATCCTCAATATGACCAACCGTGTGGCGCATTATGCCCGTGAGAACCGTGAGGGCAAGTGGAGCGCGTCAGCTGATTTTTGCTATTGGGATACGCCTCTCGATGAGTTGGCCGGACGCACGCTCGGCGTGGTAGGTCTGGGAAACATCGGTTACAAGGTGGCGTGCATCGCCCGTGATTTCGGAATGGACGTGTTCGCCTGCACAAGCAAGAACTCCGCCGACCTGCCGGCTGGAATACAGAAGACCACTTTTAACGGGCTGCTTGGCATCAGTGACATTCTGACGTTGCATTGTCCGTTGACAGCGAAGACGAAAGAGATGATGAACAAGCTCACCATCGGCCGGATGAAGCCCGGAGCACTGCTTGTGAATACCGGACGTGGCGGTCTTGTCAATGAAGACGATGTTGCCGCCGCCCTTGCCAGCGGACAGCTTGGCGGATATGGGGCCGACGTAATGCAAGACGAACCGCCAAGGGCGGACAATCCGTTGCTTGCCGCCAAGAACGCTTATATCACTCCGCACATAGCATGGGCCACGACTGCTGCACGCAAGCGTCTTATTGCCGTGGCTGCGGCAAACGTAAAGGCCTTCGTCGGCGGTTCACCTGTAAACGTGGTGGGCTGATGGAGACTATACAGCTTGTAATCGAATTCCTTGGCACATTCGCCTTTGCCATTTCAGGCATACGCTGGGCGGCTTCAAAGGATTTCGACTGGTTTGGCGGATATGTCGTAGGTTTGGCCACGGCCATTGGCGGCGGAACGATAAGGGACGTTATGCTTGGCGTCACCCCGTTTTGGATGACGAATTCTGTGTATATGGTTTGTACTGCCGCAGCTTTACTGACGGTGATAGTGTTCAAGAAAGTAATTGTAAAGTTCACCAACACTTGGTTCCTGTTCGACACGCTCGGCTTGGCATTGTTCACCGTTGCTGGCTTGCAGAAGACATTGTATGAGGGCTTCCCTTTCTGGGTGGCAATAATAATGGGCTGCATAACGGGTGCTGCGGGCGGAGTCATACGCGACGTATTAATAAATGAAGTGCCGCTGATATTCCGCAAGGAGATTTACGCCATTGCCTGCCTTGTCGGCGGTTTGGCTTATTATGCATGCCATGAATTTGACGTGAGCGTAGAATTCACAGTGATAACAAGTTTCTTGGTTGTTGTGGCGGTGCGCTTGATGGCCGTGAAATACCACATATCGTTGCCGCACCTTCACGACGAAGAAATGAAATAAGTCCAAATCGGTCGTTAGACTTCAGGCCAAAGTCTAATGACCGATTTGGGTTAAAAGAATGATGAGAGATTACTGCGGACGTAAAATCCGATAAATACCGTTATAATCTGCAATAAATACCGTTATAATCATCGATAAATACCGTCCAAAAAAAGTTAAAGCCAAATCATTAATTAGAATGGGCAAGATGCCCGAAGAGCATTAATGCAAAGCAATAACGGTCTTAGCGCTTAATTCCTAATTCTTAATTCTTAATTCTTAATTCTTAATTCTTAATTCTTAATTCTTAATTCTTAATTATTCATTATTCATTATTCATTTGTCTTTGTACTTATCAATCAAAGGTTGTGCCTGCGGATTGCCAAGTTCTTTCGCTTTCTCAAGGTTTGCCATTCCTGATGTTTTGTCGCCTTTGCCAATCTGCGCCAATCCCAATATCAAGTAACCGTCAGAGTATTCAGGGGCAAGTTCTATGCAGCGTTCCGCAGTCTTTACGGCTCCGTCGTGCAGCTTCACCCTTAATTGCAATGAAGCCATTTCTGCGTAGTATGTAGGTTCTTGTGGCGAACGGATGATTGCGGCCGCCATATCTCCCAGGGCCTGTTTGTAAAGTTTGGCCTTTATCTCCGTCTTGCCGCGGACATAATAAAACTGTGCGTCCAAGGGCTGCCTGGCGAGTATTTCATAACGTGTATAGTCGAACACGGCCAAGCGGAAGCTGTCGATGGCGTTGTACGCCTCGGCGCGGGCGAGGAAATACGGGGCGGCGTCATACATGCGCAGACTGTCTGTGTTGCTTATCGCGCTGTCGAGCAAGGCGATGATTTCGCTTTTGGGCGCATCCAGCATCATTTTGCACTGCGACGCCTCATAGAACAGTTCCGGGTTTCTTATCTGCGAGTCGAGCAATCCCGTGAAAGCGTCGTAGGCTTCTTGGTACTTACCTTTGGCGAACGTGATTTGAGCTTTCTGGTGCTTGTATGTCGGCAGCGGATTTATAGCGTATGCCTTGTCGGTTTCTTCTTCTGCCTTGTCGAGCGTCCAGTCTGGATATGGCTGGTCGGCTTTGAATATCAGTTTGTTGTATATTATTTTTCCGTATCCTGCATGGGCCTCGTCTTTTTTCTCGGCGTTCTTTATGGCGTCCTCCATTGTCTTGGCCGCCCCTTTGAAGTCGTTTTTGGAAACTTGCATACGTGCCATAGCCGTATATCCGTCAACGAGTTCTGGATATTCAGCCATAAAGTCGTTGACTATGGCAGGAAACTTGATTGAGTCGTTGCCTTGTTCGGCCATCATCAACGTCAGTTGGGCCTGTTCCTTGCCGTCGGGCAGGGCAGGGGCTATGCCTATCTGGCGGAGCACAGGGTCGTTGAGGGCCAGTCCCGTTGTGCTGAGGCTGACGGCAAAGTTGGCGTCCGTGGCGTGGAGGTCTGACGATGCGCTTGACCGTTTCATCAGGCCTATCATCTGTCCTTCATTGTTTATTATGGGGCAGGCTTCCGAATTGTCCGGAGCTTGCGCCATAATTATGTAATATGAATATTTGTCCATAAAAGTCTCCACGCTTTTCACGGTAGCCCCGATCGGGCCTGTCGCGTATGTTACCAGCCAGGCTGCGTCGCCGTTTTTCGATGGGGATGCCGCGATGGCGGCGGGTGTGGGCTTTACACCTTCAACCTTGAACTTGGCAACGTCGTAAAGTTCGTTGGCTCCGAATATCCGCGTCACTTCGCCTTGTCGCCCTTTCGAGTCGGTGATAGTGGCTTTGGCAGCTCCGATGAACGGTTTAAGCGAACTTATCGCCGTGCCGTCTTCCGATGTGAACACGCCGTTGCTTTCAGCCAGCACCGTGCCGTCGGCGCTGTAAGTGGTAAGTTTGAAAACCGATTTTGCCGCGTCTTTCACCGCCGCCGACTGTGCAAGGCATTGTAGGCAGCTGATGATTATCGTTGCGAGAAGTGTGCTTATGTGTTTCATTTTCATTTGTTTATGTTCCGCAAAGGTATTACTTTTCTTCGGATAAGCAGCAAAGACAGCCGGCCTTTTAACAAATGATATTTAGATTTCGCATTTATGCAAAATTGTTTAACCCAAATCGGTCGTTAGGCCGTATAAGTTTGAATGCTATCATAATTCGCATACTCATCGCCCGATAATGTGTTCATGTCTGACTGAAGTTTAATGACTTATTTAGGTTTAAAGTTGGGGAACTTGCGTGTTTTGCGTTTTTTATAAAAATAAACGCATTCTGTAAACGAATTTTAACGTTTAAAATGCAAAAATCGTGAAGTTTCGAGTATAATTGCATTGAATACATAAAATCTATGATAAGGAAAATAATTCGGCAGTCTGCTGATTGTCTTGAAATTCTTTGGTGCGTTCGACCTTTTTCCCTATTTTTGTAAACGAGAACAGAAACAATGTGTTCAACTTTCAAAAAGGAGGTCGGAGACAGGCATAATATAAAGAATAACAGACATATTGCAAACGACTTATAGGCAAGTTATTTGGCTTTAGTAAATCTGGTAAATTGAAAATAGCCCCAAATGACAAGTCGAAAGGTTGGTTTGTACCCTGCAAAGGGCGCAGACTGCTTTTCCTTGTTTGGGCTAAAGGTTTTACCAGAACCTACTGAAGCAAAGAAGTGAAAAGATTAAGGCTGTGTCCTTTTTTCTTTTTCCATTGCAGAAAACAGTATAAACCTTAAAAAACTCAATATATGGATTTCAAGTTAGAATACATGGAACGTCTGTTTGCCAAGATAAGCAAGAAAAAGACGGAGTCCTATGTTATCAGCCGGATATGGCATCAGTTGGATGACGACCGTGTCAAGTTCGTTGTGCAGCAATACATCAAGAGGACACAAGACAAGTATGCGCTTGCAGACCTCTACCTGCCTCAACTCAACATTTTCATAGAGATTAACGAGCCGTTCCATAAGAACAATGAAGATGTTGACAAAGTACGTAATGAGGAAATAGTCAACAAGACACATTCAGAACTACGTGTCATTGATTGCGGATATGTGACAAAGGGTGAAGACGACAAGGATGTAATCCATTGGAAGCCCCTTGATGAAATACACCGCCAGGTGACTGATGTAGTGAACCTCATAAGGCAACGCGTGGCAGAACTCGGCGACAACTTCAAACCGTGGGATGACGCAAGCACCCTTACCGTGGAATACCACCGTAAAAAAGGTTACTTGAAAGTCGGGGACAACGAATGCCTGCGCACGGCGGATGACGTTGCGGCGGTATTCGGGACAAAGCCCAAGCACCGTGGTTTCCTGCGAGCTTCGGGGGCTGCTGTTCCTGGCAAAAAGAATGAAATAATTTGGTGGCCAAACACACGCCATGACCTTTGGCATAACGAGCTTAAAGAAGACGGAATGGTCATATATGAATACCCTGAAGATAAGAACAAAAAAATCACACCGTCGGAACACCTGAAGCAATGGCTTTCAGCCCCGGAAGAAACCCGCATTACGTTCTTACGGTATGAGGATGACTTAGGTTTCTGTTTCTATCGCTTCGTTGGCGTGTTCAGGCTGAATAAAGAAAAATCCAAACAGGAAAACAAATGTGTCTGGGAACGCATCTCGGACACTTATCAACTTAATGTTTAACTTTATAAAACTTTAAAATTATGTATCGTTACAAATTAACAGCTCAAAGAGATCTGTACCAAGGGAAAATAAAGAAAGGTATGGTTGTGTATGTTCTTCGTAAAACAGCATTAACCCCTAATGATGTGGAAATTCAAAATGCGTGGAAGAATATGGGAATAGATGTTCCTGTGACTTGTTGCCAAATAGGGCAATATAAAGTGGAGTACGATAGAATTTAAAAAATAAAAAGAGAGGTGTGCCGTAGTATTTGGAACACCTCTCTTTATATATATTTATGTAATAATTCTTTGCAGGCTTAAAAGAAAATACGTTATCAACAAAACTATAATAATGGCAAAACTTGGACTGTGCAGAAATATAAAGGGATCCCATCCTTGGAGCAAGTTGCAGTCAGCCTTATACAAAGTGATTGACAAAGATGTGGCTTTTCAGATACACTGTTGCGCTTATGACATTGGTGACGGTGTAGGGATTCCCCGTTATTGGATTACCGTCGGAAAGGAAATTGTGTGGGATTTTCCAAAAAACGCCATGTGGGACGACAGCGATTGGTTTTTCTTTGACGAAGCGAAAAGCATTTCACGATTGATAAAATCGTATATCGACTGCCCTAAGGATGAGCTGTTGGCACACGCCTTTAATGACAGGTGGAAAATGGTGCCCTATCTGCTCGCTTGCGACAAACGTATCGGAAAAAGGCGGTTGGCGCAGATGTTGGCAAAAGACGAGTATTCATGCGTGGCGTGGATTATCCGTAAAAGATTAGAACCGCATAAAAACGAATAATTATGAAATGAATAGAATGAAAACAAGTTTATTTGTATTGGAAGCCGTCACATTCACCAAAAAACGCCGCCGGCACAAAGATGACTACCAACCATTTACGACCGATGTGTCGTATGTCTCTTTTTACTTGATGAGGCCGAAGCGGGAATTACGAAGCTGTTAACCGAATATAGCTCTTGGAATTTCTACTGTTTTTATATCCATCAAGTTCCGTTTGGATTTTTTTCAAGTCCGTATTATTTAGACAGTTATGCTGTATGGCTGTATGACCAAGCTGGAAACAAAATAGACGAGCGTCCGTATCCGTCTTATCAATTTGGAAACTATTTTTGCGGGCGGCCTAAAGAAAAACTGCGTTTTCATGTTGGTGACGTGGTGGAGTACGGAGGGGATTTATGCATTGTAATATCAGTCCCTAAAGAACATTATGACAGGGCGTTGGATGACAGTGACGACTGCTATTGTGTTCTTTATTTAGAGCAAGACTTTGACAGTTGCGAGTTTTGCCATAGCCACCCGGAATGCATTAAGGTGATGCCGCCAAGATTTCCCATTTCCCAAAAGGTAAAGAATCAAATAGCCCGTGTTAAAGAGTGGTATGCCAAATGCCAAGAGTGAAGTGCCAAGAGCCATTAACAAGCTGATGAATTAGGTTTTTATAGTTTAATAACGGTTTAACCCAAATCTGTCATTGTACCGTATAAGGATATTGGCGTATGCTCATCCTCTTTGCCTGTTTATGTGTTTCTGCAAAGCCCCTTTCCCGTCTCGGCGCAGGGGAGATGCCGCCCTGTCTCGGCGTAGCCCGCTACGCTTTCGTCAAAGCGGAAAAGCAATCTGTCTGACATAAACACATAATCAGCCTGAAGTCTATCGACCGATTGGAGGTTAATGCCATTTAAGGGATTGACTAATGGCCTTTCGCAAAACAAAAAGCCGCATTTTGCAATCCAAAATGCGGCTTTTATAATACGCCTGGAAATCAGGCGGTTATGTTGGCGTGTAAATGTATTTAATGAGTGGCCTTATACCAGTTGGTTTGTGTCTTTTCGCGTATGACGTATTTGTTTGTCGTCGGGTCTGATATTGTAAGGCCTGAAAATGTTTTAATCTTGGTTTGATTACCGGTGAGCATCGAATAATATGTTTCCGTGGCGGCCTTATAAGGCACAAGTTTCCCAAGTTGATCGTTGAAAGTGGCAAGTAAAGACTGGTCTTGGCATAGGCTTGATACGTAGTCGCCGAAATCATAGAATATCGCAGGTGTGTATCCGTCGAGTTTTTGCAAATTACCAAGGTCGTTGACTCCGGCGGGGAACGCAGTGTTTATCCGGCGCACGATGTCAGCCATTTGCTCCACTTCACGACAGTCGGTTACTCCTATGGTGCCGCAAGGCGTGCTGAATTTAGAGTAGAACTCGTAAAAGCCGTCAACAACGCCTTCGTAGTTGTTTGTCAGCAGGTCAATGCCTATTTCTGCGTAAGGCATACCTTCAATCATTATTTCGCAGGTTGAGGCTATAAGGTAGTCCGTAGCTCCACGCAGGTCGTATGCAGTCTCGATGTTCGACATATAACAGTCGTCAAACAAGATGTATTGCATCTTTGTGCCGGAAAGCGTAACCCCCTCGGCAAGCGTCGTCACGTCAGTCTGGTAATTGCTGTTTGACGTATCACCGAAGTAGCGTGTCTGGTGGACGTTCTTTCCTTGCATGTCTGCGGTTCTCGAACGTGCTGCGACGTTGGTTCCGGCCGGTATCCACCCCATGCCGTGACAGCCTATCGCCATTGCGTATTTTTCAGCCGGGGCGGCGAGTTTTGCGTCGTTTATGACAGCGGCAATGCCTGACGCCGTAGTATAGTTGCATTCAGTGAATGAATATGTCTTCAGTGTGTCACGCACGCATTCGCCATGTTCATAATTGATATTAATAAGGTATGACGTTGTGCTGTTTTCGGAAATGAACACCACCAAGGCGTTGCCGCCGAGACCGCGGTTGTTCTCTATGGCCGTTTCAAATGATGTTATGTTCTTTAAAAAATACGGATAAATTCCGCTTCCCGACCACGGCATATACACCAGTACCGTTTGCTTGGCTGTTGGTGGAACGCCCGATGTGTCGTCATTGTCGCTGCACGACGATAATGTCACAGATATGGCGGCCAACGAAAATATTACCAATAATTTGTATCGTAAGGAGGTTGGTTTCATACACGTATGGTAAAAAAATAAAGTCGCGCCAGGACAATGGCATTTGTTCCGGCACGACTTTATTTTGATTGGTTTATTTCTGTTTTTTCTTCAGCGCGGCCAAAGATTCTTTCAACGAGGCAATCTTTTCCTCTGAATCGCTTTGCTTTTTACGTTCCAA
>CALUGU010000014.1 GCA_944320255.1 uncultured Prevotella sp.
CTATCAAGCTACTGAAGGAGCAGATAGATAGCCTGAATGCACAAATTATCCGTCTGGACTCCAATCTGAAGGACAAGGACGCTATCATAGAATTATTAAAAGAAAGGAGGTAATATCAAAAGATAAAATCACCAATCGTCAAATCATCACGTGGCATCACAGGATTTTATTTATGGCGATTCAATGTTTCTCTTTGCTGTATGAATGTAATGTTTGACTGATGGCACATACAAATTACATACAAAACGTATATAAGACATTGATAATTAGTTAGTCTTATATTACAGTGGCCCAAGCTGCAATAGAGAACTAAGATACATTAGAAGCAAGAACCTCACGCGAACGCCCTTAAAACGCATACAAATTACATACGAAAACTTTCTAACGCATTGTTAGTCAGTAAAGTATTAAAGAGGCGCAGGCAGCTGTGGAGGATGAATAAATTCACATTCATAAATAAAAAGTAAAAGCGTGCGGTATGAAAATGCCGTGCGCTTTTACTTTTTCAATAAAATGCAAGGCTTGCAAACGTTAAAGCCTTGTTTCTGTCGCTTTATTTTCCTACCTTTGTAAAAGAAAACCTTAAACTACTGATTAAAATGAAAAAAGCAACGATATTAGGGGCAATAGCCGGCGACGTGATAGGTTCAGTTTACGAATTTCGCTCTACACGAAACTACAATTTTGAGATATTCCGCGACAATATGCGCCCCACGGACGACACGATGATGACACTTGCCGTGGCGGAATGGATTTTAACCGATGCCGAACTAAGCCACGGATGCTTGGCAAAGTTGATGAGAAAATGGGGGCGCAGGTATCCGCACGCCGGTTACGGAGGAGGGTTCCGCAGATGGCTGGCCGACGAAAACGCCGGGCCTTACAACTCGTGGGGCAACGGGTCGGCGATGAGAGTGTCGCCCGTGGGCTTCGCCTTCGACACCCTTGAAGAGACGCTAAGGGTCGCGAAAATATCAGCGGAAGTCACGCATAACCACCCTGAAGGCATAAAAGGCGCCCAAGCAACGGCGGCGGCCATATTCCTCGCCCGCACGGGAAGCTCTAAAGAGGAAATAAGGAAATACATAACTGACACGTTCGGATACGACCTTGACAGGAAATGCGCCGACATACGTTTGCATTACAGGTTTTATGTCAGCTGCCAGGAAAGCGTGCCGCAATCAATCTGCGCCTTTATGGACAGCGTTGACTATGAAAGCGCATTGAGGGAAACTGTTTCGCTTGGAGGCGACGCCGACACGATGGGCGCGATAACCGGCGGCATAGCGTGCGCGTTTTACAAGGGGATGCCTGACGGGATTTTCGATTTCACCTTGTCGAAACTCAATGACGACATGACGCAACTGCTAAACGAATTTGACGCGAAGTTCACGAACATATAATGACATGACGCCACCAGGCATGACAAAAATGACGAAACAAGATGGAAACATTTATAACAGTATTGGTTCTCACAGCCATATATTCGGGCATCTGCACCTGGCAGTGGATACGCTACCGCAAGAGCAAGGCGCAAGGAGACAGCGGAAGCCAGCAAAAGCTCAAGATTATAGACACTCTTGCCGACGCGCTGAAAGGCCTGTCGTGCAAATACGAAATTGACGAGAAGGACACGTCAATATCCTTCATCTTCCAAGGTGAGCATTTCATAGCGTATGATTTGGGCGACGAAAGCCCGTTTATAACCATCGCCGACACGTGGTGGTATGAGTCGCCTTTGGACGACATCGAAAACCTCGCACTGATGCGCAGGGCTGTGAACGACTGCAATTTCAACTCTTCGGCTACATTGCTCTATTCCATAAACACAGAAAACAAGACGGTTGGCCTGCATACGAGGATTACCATCCTATGGCTTCAACAAATTCCGAACATAAAAGATTATCTCGTTGCAATATTGAACCAGTTGCTTAGATGTCATCATTTGTTCTTCAACAAGATGGAAGAACTCAGGCGGTTGGATCATAAAGCGAGCCAAAAGGAATGAACAATAAATCCGCCAAAAGCATACAGCCTTTGGCGGATTTTCACCTATTCAATAACGATGTTTACTTTGACTTCTTGGCAGGAGCGGGCTTGTAAGCCTTGTTCAAGCCAGCAATGACTTCGTTGGTGATGTCATACGCCTTGTCGGCATAAAGGATGTTATCACCTGCCTTGCTGAGGATGAGCGCATATTTCTTGTCTTTGTTATATACTGCAAGGTAATGCTGGATGCTGTCGCGGAGAGCCTTGTTGAACTTCTCGGTCTCGGCCTGGAACTCGTTGCCAAGCCTCTGCTGCAATTCCCTCAAGTCGGCATCCTGCTTCTGCAAACCGGCCTGTACGGCTTCAGCCTGCTGCTGTGTGTACTTGTTGTTCTGGATGTCCTGCTGAAACTTTGCTACAGCATTTTGCAGCGAACGCCCCTTGGCGTTTATCGTGTTTTGGATGTTTTGGCTTTTCTTCTCAAGGATGAGAGAATGTTCCTTGCAGAACTTATACTGTGACATTATTGAATCCACCTCGATGTAAGCTATCTTCATTTCAGAGCTTGCCTCTTGAGCCGCAGCCGGCTTCTCGTCCACTTTCGGAGCTTGATTGTTGCACGAGGTCACGGCCAACGACATCATCGCCACAACGGCCGCCGAAAAAACAACTTTTCTCATACTTTGTTTATTGTTATTATTTGGTTCTACTTTCACTTTACAACGCAATAGCAATTATTAACATACTTAAAATGAAAATCTCTGCCATTTTTCTTACTTTTGCCGTTGCAAAGATAGTGCAAAAAATCGAGTAAGCAAATTAAAGTAATAACTTTATAGCCCGACATTGTAAATAATCTTATGTCTTAACACAACATTATAAAAATATTTGATAAATAATGGACAAAATTGAATTAAAACCGCGATGCGTCTTTGAACAATTCGCTAAAATCAACAAAATCCCGCGCCCGTCGAAGCACGAGGAAAAGATGATTGAGTTCCTGAAGAAATTCGGCGAAGACCTTAACCTTGAAACCAACGTTGATGAAACCGGCAATGTAATCATAAAAAAAGCCGCATCGAATGGGTATGAAAACAGGAAGACAACCATACTGCAAAGCCACATGGACATGGTATGCGACAAACTGGTTGACGTAGACATTGACTTTACAAAAGACCCGATAGAGACATACGTTGACGGCGAATGGCTTAAAGCCAAAGGCACGACTCTCGGAGCCGACGACGGTATTGGGTGCGCAATACAAATGGCTGTTTTGGCCGATGACACTCTTGAACACGGGCCGATAGAATGCGTGTTCACAAGAGACGAGGAGACAGGCCTCACTGGTGCGGAAGGGATGAAAGCAGGTTTCATGACAGGCGACATGCTCATCAACCTTGACAGCGAAGACGAAGGACAATTCTTCATCAGCTGTGCCGGCGGCATGACAACCCGTGCCAAATTCCAATTCAACAAAGAGGCTGCACCTGAAGATTACTTCTTCATGAAGCTCTCGCTCAAAGGCCTCCACGGCGGACACAGCGGCGACGACATCAATAAAAAATACGCCAACGGAATAAAACTGCTGACAAGGTTCATATATATGATGAACGAAAAATACGGCGTCCGCTTGGCAAGTTTCAATTCAGGCCGTATGCACAACGCCATCCCACGCGACGGAGTTGTCGTTTTCGCTGTACCCAACGACGCAAAAGAAGACGTCAGGGTGGCTATAAACGTATTTGCCAAAGACGTTGAAGACGAGTTCCACGTAACGGAAGACAACATCCAATTCAACTTGGAAAGCTGCGACGCAGAACCTGTAATGCCAAAAACGACAAGCGACAACATCATCGCCGCATTGCAAGCCGTAGACAACGGGCCTTATTCAATGTGCCAAGACAAGGCGTTGGCGTGGATGGTGGAAACTTCGAGCAACGTAGCAAGCGTCACAACCACCGACACGGATGTCACCGTGGTTGCATCGCAACGCTCAAACGTGATGAGCAACCTGACAAATATGGGCAATACGGTGAAAGCCGCATTCACACTTGCCGGAGCAGAAGTTACGCAAGGCGACAAATACCCTGCTTGGAAAATGAACACCAACAGCGAGCTTACAGGCATTGTCGTAGACACTTACAAGAAATTGTTCGGCAAAGAGCCAAAGGTCATCGGCATACACGCAGGACTTGAATGCGGGTTGTTCTCTGAGAAGTATCCCCACCTTGACATGGTTTCAATGGGGCCGACTCTCCGAGGCGTACATTCTCCTGAAGAGCGTCTGTTAATCCCGACAGTGCAAACGGTATGGGATCACCTGTTGGAAATACTGAAAAACATTCCTGAAAAGAAATAAGAACGACTAAAGGAAGGTGAGAAAACTACGGCCACGCTTATGGCAAACAATTTTCTCACCTTTCATAATTTATATCTTCCGGAAAACAAAAAGAATTATGAACATAAAAATAAAATCAGTTGTTTTATTAACAGCATTGGCCGCTTTATGCGGTTGCGGCCCGCAGCATAAAGCAGAGAACACCGTTGAAGACTTTCTCGAAAACAACATGAAAGCAGACGGTTATACTGTAATGTTCACAAAACTTGACTCCACGCGCCACGTCGCAGACAGCGCGATACACGCAATGAGGGCAAAAGCCGAGAAAAGCGTGAACTTCAACAAAGGCATAAAATACGGCCAAACAGGGAAACAATATCAATACATAAAAACAAAGATCTGCATCGGCAAAGACACATTAGACCGGACGTTCTACCTGCAACCGGACCTGACTAAAGTAGTAGCCTTCAAATGAGGCTACGACAACAAAATAAAGACCAAGTTCTACAAGCAAAAACAAACAGACTTCATAAAAAACCACTACACATTACCCTATAAGTTACGCCATATTACCTTTGGCACGAATTTTGCTTGTCTGTTGACAAACAAAGAACCATAAAACATATAATTATGCAAAAAGGTAATATAGGAGTAACGACGGAAAACATTTTCCCTGTCATCAAGAAATTCTTGTATTCAGACCATGAGATTTTCCTCCGTGAGATGGTCAGCAACGCCATAGACGCGACGCAGAAGCTGAAGACGCTGGCGGAAAAGGGCGAGTTCAAAGGAGAACTTGGCGACTTGACCGTGCACATCACATTGGACGAAAAGAACAAGACGCTGACGATAAGCGACCGGGGCATCGGCATGACCGAGGAGGAAATCGACAAGTACATCAACCAGATAGCTTTCTCCGGCGTTAATGACTTCCTTAATAAATACAAAGACAACGCCAACGCCATAATAGGCCATTTCGGACTGGGTTTCTACAGTGCGTTCATGGTGAGCGACAAGGTTGAAATCATCACGAAGAGCTATAAGGAGGGGGCTAAAGCCGTGAAATGGAGCTGCGACGGAAGCCCGGAGTTTGAGATTGACGACGCTGAAAAGGCCGACCGTGGCTCTGACATCATCCTGCACATAGCCGACGACTGCAAGGAGTTCCTTGAAAAGAGCCGCATACAGGCGTTGCTCAACAAGTATTGCAAGTTCATGCCCGTGCCCGTGGCTTTCGGTAAAAAGACCGAATGGAAAGACGGGAAGCAGGTGGAAACGGCGGAGGACAACATCGTAAACGACGTGGAACCGCTGTGGACAAAGACGCCAAGCACGCTGAAAGACGAGGACTATAAAAAGTTCTACCACGAGCTTTACCCGATGCAGGACGACCCGTTGTTCTGGATTCACTTGAATGTTGACTATCCGTTCAACCTTACCGGCATCCTGTATTTCCCACGGATAAAGTCTAACATCGACCTGCAACGCAACAAAATCCAGCTTTATTGCAACCAGGTGTTCGTAACCGACCAGGTGGAAGGCATCGTGCCCGACTTCCTGACACTGCTGCACGGCGTCATCGACTCGCCCGACATCCCGCTTAACGTAAGCCGCAGCTACCTGCAAAGCGACGGCGACGTGAAGAAGATTTCGACATACATCACGAAGAAGGTGGCTGACAGGCTTAACAGCATATTCAAGGAAAACCGTAAAGAATATGAAGAGAAATGGGACGACCTCAAGTTGTTCATCAATTACGGTATGCTTTCACAGGAAGACTTCTACGACCGCGCCAAGGACTTTGCGCTCTTCAAGGACGTGGAAGGCAAGCACTTCACCCTGGACGAGTACAAGACGCTGATAAAGGACAACCAGACCGACAAGGACGGGCAGCTGATTTACCTCTACGCCACCGACAAAGAGGAACAATACTCATACATCGAGGCTGCCAAGGACAAAGGCTACAGCGTGCTGCTGCTTGACGGCCAGCTTGACGTCCCGGCTGTGTCGATGTTCGAGCAGAAGTTTGAAAAGAGCCGCTTCATGCGTGTTGACAGCGACATCATCGACCGAATAATAGTAAAAGAGGACGTCAAGAAAAACGAACTTGACAGCGACCAGACTGACAACCTGTCATCGGCTTTCCGCTCGCAAATGCCAAAAATCGAGAAGGCTGAATTTAGCGTTGAAGTGCAGTCGCTCGGCGAAAGCGCGCAACCCGTGATGATAACGCAGAGCGAATATATGCGCCGAATGAAGGACATCAGCCGTTACCAGAGTGGAATGAGCTTCTACGCACAAATGCCTGACAGCTACAGCCTTGTGCTCAACAGCGACCATCCGCTCATCAAAGGCATACTTGAGGACGAGGACGCCAAGTGCGGCGAAGCCCTCAAGCCGGTGATCAGCGAGATTAAAGGCCAGCAGGCCCGCCTGTCGGCATTGCACCAGAACCAGAGCAAGAAGAAGCCAGAGGAAGTGACACAGGAGGAGAAGGACGACCTGACGAACACTGAAAAGGCCTTGCAGGAGCAGCGCAGCAAGAAACAGCAAATAATCGCAGACTATGCGAAGGGCAACAAGGTGCTGCACCAGCTCATCGACCTCGCCCTGCTGCAAAACGGAATGCTGAAAGGCCCGGCACTTAGCGAGTTTGTAAAACGCTCTGTGTCAATGATAAAATAAACAGACGCCACACGGTTGGGACCATGCGGGCGTGAAAGCTGCAACGGCTTTCACGCCCGTTTTTTTGTCACCCGCATCCGCACCGCGCAACACGCCGTTGCAAAAGACCGTCATTCGCACTGCAAAAGGCCGTAAACGAGGCTGCAAAAGACCGTTTCTTGCAACGCAAAAAGCCGTCTCTTACAATGCGCGGCGACAGGCATGGCCCCGCAACCTTGCAAAACATCACCATTATTAGGTATTTTATGAGAGAGCCGACAATAAGTCGGCTTTTTTTGTTACTTTTGCATTGCCTAAAAGATAATGGACAAAAAATGAGACTTTCAGAACTGAAGACAGGGGAAAAGGGCGTCATAGTAAAAGTCCTCGGCCACGGCGGTTTCCGCAAGCGCATCGTGGAGATGGGCTTCATCCGCGGCAAGATTGTGACCGTGCTGCTCAACGCGCCACTGCAAGACCCAGTGAAATACAAGATAATGGGATACGAAATATCCCTACGCCACTCCGAGGCGGCGATGATAGAGATAATGTCGGCCGACGAGGCGCGGCGCCTTGAGGACGAAGAAGCGGAGAAATTAGGACTTACGGAAGTGTCGGAAAAAGACAGCGACGACGAAGGCTTCATAACCGACGAGCAGTTGCACAAGGCGGCGATGAAGAAAAGCCGGACGATAAACGTGGCACTCGTGGGCAACCCCAACTGCGGCAAGACGTCGCTGTTCAACTTCGCTTCAGGCGCCCACGAGCGCGTGGGCAATTACTCCGGAGTTACAGTAGACGCGAAAGAAGGCAAGGCCGAATATGGCGGATACACGTTCAACCTCGTAGACCTGCCCGGCACTTACTCGCTGTCGGCATACAGCCCCGAAGAGCTGTATGTGCGCAAGCAGATTATCGAAAACACGCCCGACGTGATAATAAACGTCATCGACGCAAGCAACCTTGAGCGCAACCTGTACCTCACAGCGCAACTCGTGGACATGAACCTCAAGATCGTGGGCGCGCTGAATATGTTTGACGAATTTGAGTCGCGCGGCGACAAGCTCGACTACGACAAGCTGGGCGAGCTGTTCGGCATCCCGCTCGTGCCCACGGTGTTCAAGAACGGGCGTGGAGTGGACGACTTGTTCAACATGGTGATCAACGTCTACGAAGGCGAAGGGGCGCAAGGCAACAGCCTGCAAAGGCACGTCCACCTGAACCACGGCAAATACATAGAGCAGGCGATAAACAAAATCAAAAAGGAGATACAGAAAGACGAGCAGATAAGATACAAATACTCCACGCGCTTCCTTTCAATAAAGCTGTTGGAAAAAGACTCGAAAGTGGAGGAATTTGTCAAGACATTGCCCAACGGCGGCGAAATAATTGCCACGCGCGACAAGGCCGCCGAATACATCATGATGGAAACGAAAGAAGACAGCGAGACGGCCATCATGAACGCAAAATACGGCATAATACACGGCGCGCTGCAAGAAGCAGGGTGCGAGGAAGGGTCGCACGCCGACACTTACCAGACCACACACATCCTCGATGCGTTAGTAACTAACAAGTATGTCGGCTTCCCTCTGTTTTTCCTTTTCCTTTATATAATGTTCGAGGTGACGTTCACGCTCGGACAATACCCGATGGACTGGATTGACGCAGGCGTAGGGGCGTTGTGCGACTTCGTGAAATCGGCCATGCCCGACGGCCCGCTGAAAGACATGATAGCCGACGGCGCCATAGCCGGCGTAGGGGCGGTGATAGTGTTCCTGCCGCAAATCCTCATCCTGTATGCCTTCATCTCGTTTATGGAAGACTCCGGCTACATGGCCCGCGCGGCCTTCATCATGGACAAGCTGATGCACAAGATGGGTCTGCACGGCAAATCGTTCATACCGCTGATAATGGGCTTCGGGTGCAACGTTCCCGCCATTATGGCCACCCGCACGATAGAGAGCCGCCGCAGCCGGCTCATCACAATCCTCGTATTGCCGCTGATGAGCTGCAGCGCGCGACTGCCTATTTACATCATGATAACGGGCACGTTCTTCGCCGTTAAATACCAGTCGCTCGTGATGATTTCGCTTTACGCCATCGGAGTCATCATGGCCGTGCTGATGAGCCGCCTGTTCAGCAGATGGCTTGTCAAGGGCGACGACACCCCGTTCGTCATGGAGCTGCCCCCCTACCGCTTCCCCACCGGCAAGGCAATAGCGCGCCACACATGGGAGAAAGGCAAGCAATACCTCAAGAAAATGGGAGGCATCATCCTCGTGGCCAGCATAATAGTATGGGCGTTAGGCTACTTCCCGCACAACGAGCAGCTTGACAACCAGGCTCAGCAAGAGCAAAGCTACATCGGGCGAATAGGCAAAGCCATCGAGCCGGTGTTCCGTCCGCAAGGCTTCGACTGGAAACTCGACGTAAGCCTCATAGCCGGCGTCGGGGCGAAAGAAATCGTAGCGTCAACAATGGGAGTGCTTTACGCCGACGACGAAACCGTGGCCGACGACACCGTTGACAACACACGCAAATACGAAGTGCTGCGCCAGAAGATGGAGGCCGACGGCATAACGCCGCTCATAGCCTTCTCTTACCTGCTGTTCGTGCTGATTTACTTCCCCTGCATAGCCACCGTCGCCGCCATTAAGGGCGAGACGGGCAGCTGGCGTTGGGCGGTCTTCGCCGCCTGCTACACCACCGTGCTGGCTTGGATTGTGTCCGCCTGCGTCTACCAAGTTGGCAGTCTGCTGGTATGACATTCAGGAAACAAGAATTGAAAGACAAAGAGTCCAAATAGAAAAGCAACGTCTTTGAGGTTTTAAAACTTTCACTGTTACCTCAAAAACGTTGCTTTTCTATTTGGACATTTTATCTGCTGAAGGCGTGCCGCCGTAAAAATAATAACACCAGTAAGTGCCGCCGAACATATCCCTGACGTATGCCTCGCGTTCTGTTTTGTCCTTGTATTTCCGCCCAAGGCTTTGGAAATCAGCGTAGTCGGCGTCCATCACCTCGTCATGGTAAACCACCGAAGGATTTGAACGAAGGTGAGTGTACAGCGTCAAGGCCTCCTTGTAATGCTTCGGCAACGACGGCGAAGACACGTCGTATTTGCGTATGACAGCCTTGACAAACCCGTCAAGGTCTTTGTCAAGCAAATATCCGCACAGCATATAATCAACGGCCGGCTTCATAGCAAGGCCGTTATTTTCTATATAGCGCAAATATTCCATCGGCGTCATATCGCCTTTCTTGCGGATGCTCAACGCCTTGAATATCTGCCGTTCAGGGTAAACCAGGCACCGCACATCCTTACCGTCAGGCAGCAAGGCATTGGAGCCTCCGGCAAGCGGATACTCGAAAAGCCGCTCCCCCATCTGCTTGGTGCGCGACATTGCGTAAGCACGCAACATAGTCAGGTTAGCATTGGCGTCATCCGACTTTGCGCCTACACGCAAAGCCTCGCTGAAATCACCCGACGAAAGCAAACGCTCGATGCGTAGGCGGTAATGAAACACCCTGTCGCTGTTGCCGCACAAGCACACGGCTATGAACATAAGAGCCATGACGGACAGGTTCTTCCACATTGTGCCGACAAAAGTCGAGTCTGCCCCCATGGGTTCCTGGCTTAACTTTAACTTATACCTTGACAGCAAAGACACGCACACGTATGCGGCAAGCAACAAAGGAGCAAGCCAAAGCCACAAGCGCCGGAAAGGAGAACCCGTGTGACTGTCGGCGACTGCCGTCAAGACGACAAGGAGCAACAACGACGGGAAATAAGTCAGCGCGTACAACCCGCCGCCGAAGCCGCCGAGTTTCTTCGCGCCGACGTGCACAAGGTAAAGCACGGCTGTTATGACGATGGTGCCTATGGCCTTGTCATAGTGGGTCGTACCTCCAGAGAGAACGTGTTGCAACATAAACAGGAGGTCCGCCTGGAAGCAATACAAGTATAAGAATACAAACAAAATGAAAACAATAGCACACGCCAAACGGAGCAATGTGCTATTGTTTGCCCGATGATAATTAGTCATATCAGTTCTTCTTTAACACTACGGCCGAACGTGCCGGTATGTACAATTTCAGCCATTCCTTATGGTCTTTCACATACAGCGGGTCATAGTTTGTGACATGGGTCATCGTGTCGTCGGCGAGCCCGTTGCCTCCGAACGCCTTGGCGTCAGTGTTCAGCACCACGTCGTAAGAGCCGGTTGGAACAAGGAAGCCGTAATCGGTGAACGAACGGTTCGGGCTGAAATTGAACACGAACACCAAGTCACCGCGCATGAAGGCAAGCACTTGGTCGCCGTCGTTGTGCCATATTTCCTGCACCGGTGTGTTCTGGAAGTTGCGCACGCTCTTTATCACTTTCAGCATCTCGCGGTCGAAGTCGCCGAGATAGTGGTAACACAGCTCATGGTTGTCAACAAGGTTCCACTGGCGGCGGGCGTACTTGTAACTCCAGCCGTTGCCCTCGCGCGGGAAGTCAATCCACTCCGGATGCCCGAACTCGTTGCCCATAAAGTCGAGATAACCGCCGTTGATGGCCGCAGCAGTGACGAGGCGTATCATCTTGTGCAAGGCTATGCCGCGGTGCACGGTCTCGTTCTCGTCGCCTTTCTTGAAATGCCAGTACATATCGGCGTCGATAAGACGGAATATGATAGTCTTGTCGCCAACCAAGGCCTGGTCGTGGCTTTCGCAGTAGCTTATCGTCTTCTCGTCGGGGCGGCGGTTCTTCACCTCCCAGAATATGCTGCTCGGCTTCCAGTCCTCGTCGCGCTTTTCCTTTATCGTCTTAATCCAATAGTCGGGGATGTTCATCGCCATGCGGTAATCGAAACCGAAGCCTCCGTCCTCGAACTTGGCCGCAAGCCCCGGCATTCCGCTCACTTCCTCGGCGATGGTGATGGCGTCAGGGTTGACTTCATGTATCAGCTTGTTGGCAAGGGTGAGATAGCAGATGGCGTTGTCGTCCTCGTGTCCGTTGAAATAGTCGCCGTAGTTGCAGAACGCCTCGCCAAGGCCGTGGCTGTAATATAGCATCGAGGTGACTCCGTCGAAGCGGAAACCGTCAAAATGGAACTCCTCAAGCCAGTACTTGCAGTTGCTAAGAAGGAAGTGTATCACGTCGTCCTTGCCGTAATCGAAGCAAAGGCTGTCCCACGCCGGATGCTCGTGCCTGTCGCCTGGATAGAAATATTGGTTGGGGTCGCCGGCGAGATTGCCCAGGCCTTCCACCTCGTTCTTTACGGCATGGCTGTGAACGATGTCCATAATCACGGCCACTCCGTTCTTGTGCGCCTCGTCTATCAACGCCTTCAGCTCCTCAGGCGTGCCGAAACGGCTCGACGGAGCGAAGAAGCTGCTTACGTGATAGCCGAACGAGCCGTAATAAGGGTGTTCCTGAATGGCCATCACCTGTATGCAGTTGTACCCGTCGGCAACGACGCGCGGCAGCACGTTGTCCTTGAATTCGGTGTACGTGCCGACTTTCTCTGCGTCTTGCGCCATACCCACATGGCACTCGTATATGAGCAGAGGACTCTTGTTTGGCTTGAACTTTTTCTTCTTCCAGACGTATGGCTGTTCGGGATTCCACACCTGGGCAGAGAATATCTTGGTTGACTCGTCTTGCACAACGCGCTGCGCCCATGCCGGAATTCTTTCGCCGTGGCCGCCTTCCCAGTAGACGTGCATCTTGTAAAGGTCGCCGTGCTTCATGCCCTTTTCGGATATTTTCAGCTCCCAGTTGCCGGTGCCTTCTATCCGCTTGGCCTTATACCTGTCAAGCTCTTCCCAGTTGCTGAAATCGCCCACGAGGTATATCGCCGTAGCGTTAGGCGCCCACTCCCTGAACACCCATCCGCGCGACAGCTTGTGAAGGCCGTAATAGTCATACCCGCTCGCAAAACTTGAAAGCGTTTCCTTGCCGTTCCTTGTGAGCTGGCCGATTTTCCACACGGCGTGGTCGTGACGCCCCCTTATCGCATCTTCGTAAGGGGCGAGATAACCGTCGTTGGCCACCAAGCCTATGTGCTTAGGCCCATCCGCCTTTGCGGCCGCCTCACTTTTCGGTTTCGCCGATTTGGTTTTTCTCGTTACCATATCTTGAATGTTAAATTATGAAACTATGCCTTGCCTCAAGCCAGAACCTTGAAGATGGCCTTCTTTATCTCGGCGGCGTCGGTGATGCACGGCGCATGGCCGTCTTGCGGGAAGAAGATGGCGAACTCGCCGGGCTTGCACGTCACGTAAGTGTCGGCTGCGCCTTCGTATTTTGTTATGTCCTTTTCTTCGTTGTAGTCGGCCTGGGGCAGTCCGCAGAGCGGCGTGTACCCGTAAGTTTCGGGTGCGCTCAGGGGGATTTGTATGTCTATCATCTTCTTGTGGGTCTCAAGCAGGGCGGCCTCCTTGGTCTTGCCTTTCGCCAGCTGTATGTTCACGAACAGGTCGGCTCCCTTTATCTGGTGCTTGCCAGCCTCAAGACTGTTCAAATCGTTTGATTTGATGAACTCTACGACATCCTTAAACAAAGGGTTAAGCGACGCGTATTTCTCCAGGTTCTCAAGTGTGTCTATTACCATAACATTAAAATTTAAAAGATTATTATTGTACTCTGTTGCCTAAAATATACATGCCCTGCGACACGATGTTGCCGTTGTGGTCTTTCTCGACGTACTTCCCGTCGCGCAAATCGTCCTTGTACGCGCCCTCGAAGCGGCGGCCGTCCTTGTCTACTTCAAGAGCCTTGCCGTGGCGCTTGCCGTTGCGGTACACGCCCCTGAACTTCGCGCCGTCGGCGAAATGGATTATCACCTCGCCGTTGAACACGCCGTCCTTAAACTCGCCTTCGTACACGTCGCCGTTCTTCTTGGTCAGCTTGCCGTGCCCGTTCTGCTTGTCAGCCTTCCAATATCCGTTGTACACGTCGCCGTTCTTCCACTGCAACACGCCGTGCCCGTCCTTGTCGCCGTTGGTGAAGTGGCCCGTGTAGCGGTCGCCGTTGGCGAACGTGAAGATGCCTTCGCCCGTGCGCTTGCCCCTAACGTAGTCGCCCTCGTACACGTCGCCGTTCTGGAACTTGTAAATGCCCTTGCCGTTCTGCACGTCTTCGAGCCATTCACCCGTGTACACGTCGCCGTCGGCGTACTTGTTTGTGCCGAAGCCGGAACGCAGGTTGTCGTTCCATCCGCCGTCGTAGGTGGTGCCGTCGCCCCAGTCGAAGAAGCCCTTGCCCCACTTCTTGTCGTCCTTCCATTCGCCTTCGTAGTAGGCGCCGCCGCTGTAGGTGTACGTCCCCTTGCCGTTGCGCTTGTCCTGGTACCAGTCGCCGTCGTACTTATCGCCGTTGTAGTAATACATCACTCCGTGGCCCTGCTGGTAGTCGCGGAACCACAGGCCTACGTACTTGTTGTTGTTCATAAAGTAATAAGTACCACGTCCGTGCTGCTGGTCCTGGAACCATTCGCCGTCGTATTTCTCGCCGTCCGAGAAGGTGTACACGCCATAGCCTTGGCGCTTGCCCTTGACGTATGAGCCTTCATACGTGTCGCCGTTCTTGTAAACGGTCTTTCCCTTTCCGTTAGGTTTGCCTGAAACTATTTCACCTTGGTACATTCCGCCGTCCTTCGTTTCACACGAGCCGAGCGTTATCTTCTGGGCGCAGCAAACCAGCGGAATTACGAACATTAAAGACAGTAATATATATTTCTTCACGATTGTCATTTTAAATTTATCACCAAAAGTAATATATTTTCATCAAACGGCAAAAATATTTAATGAAAATCAAGCCTCTGTTCTGATTTATTGGGAAATATTCATATCTGTAAATACGCACAATCCCCCTACTCCGCCCTATGTCCCGCCATCAGCTTCCACGTGCAGGGCGCGTTGACACAATGCTCGCATTCATCGTCTTTCAATGTCAAAACGTCAACCTAAAAACATCAACAAAAACCTGCAAAATAGGATTTCGCGATAGCGTAAACGGCATATAAAACCTCCGTTTACGGCCTCCGGCGGCGGCGTTTGCGCCCTTTGAGGGGACGAAAGGGCGCAAACGGCACTCTCATTTGCCGTCATTGACACCTTCAATGGGCGTCATCAACAGTGGTAATAACGGCATTTAAGGGCTAAAAAGACGGTTTTTACCGCCAGAGGAAGCCGTCGCCGATTGCACACTTCGTCAAGATTTCACGTACAACACTGTACGTCAAGGCGTTACGTTTACACACAATTTTCACCCTTATTTTCGTCCGGATCGACTGTTTTCCCACGCCGACGGCGTTTTAAATGTTAAACGAAAAATCAGAATGCAAGCAATTCAGCAATTTACCTTACACTTTAAACGCATCGTTACATTAAAAAACTGCAAACACAACTTATATGTTGAAACGCTAAATTATGCATACCCAAACATATCTAAGGAATGTAAAAATTGACGAATATTAATTATTGGAGGTGCAAAATCTTGTATCTCTACGGATTTTGCATTACCTTTGTAAAAACATTTAAAACCATAGCTTATGAACTTTGCAGGCATCATACCGGCGAGATACGCCTCTACGCGCTTCCCCGGCAAACCGTTGGCGATATTGGGCGGAAAGCCCATGATACAAAGAGTTTACGAACAAGTGGCGAAAGTATTGGACGACGTGTATGTCGCAACCGACGACGACCGCATTTTCAACGCCGTCACCGGGTTCGGCGGCAAGGCCGTCATGACGTCGCCCGACCATAAAAGCGGCACTGACAGGATAGAAGAGGCGGTTGACAAAATAGGAAAAGACTTCGACGTGGTAATCAACATACAGGGCGACGAGCCGTTCATACA
Source organism: uncultured Prevotella sp. (assembly GCA_944320255.1). Classification (GTDB taxonomy): domain Bacteria; phylum Bacteroidota; class Bacteroidia; order Bacteroidales; family Bacteroidaceae; genus Prevotella. The sequence goes on from CALUGU010000014.1 coordinate 15,840, forward strand.
CGAATCGCAGATACGCACCGTGTGCGAATGCTTCGACGACCCGCAGACGATGATCGCCACGCTGGGACGCCCGTTCACCGAAAACGACACGCTGGCCGACCTGGAAAACCCGAACTCGCCGAAGCTCGTCTGCGACAACAACGGCTTCGCCATGTACTTCAGCAGGAGCGTGATACCGTTCGTAAGGAACGCCGAGAAGCAATCGTGGCTCGGCAGCTTCAATTACCTGAAACACATCGGGCTGTACGCTTACAGGCGCGACGTGCTGGCAGAAATAACAAAGCTGCCGCAATCGAGCCTCGAAATAGCCGAAAGCCTCGAACAGTTGAGATGGCTGCAAAACGGGTATAAGATTAAAGTGGGCGTCACCAACGTCGAGACGATAGGCATAGACACGCCGGCCGACCTGGAAAAGGCGGAAACTTTTTTAGCACAAAGGCACTAATCATCTGGCACCATGACCGAAAGCAAGGAGCTAATATTGTCACTTGGGAGCAACTGCGACCAAGAGGCGTGCATGGCTGAAGCCATCTCAAGGCTGAAAGACATGTTCGGGGACGACATCGTGTTCAGCGAGCAAATGTGGACGGCTCCTGTAGGCATAGACTCTGAGAACTTCCTCAACTGCCTCGTGTTCACCCACACGTCGCACAAACTTGTCAACATAACCAAGGCCATCAAGCACATAGAGAAACTGTGCGGCAACAGGAAGCGGGCAAGGACGAACAACATCGTAAAAATGGACATAGACATCTTGAAATACGGCGAGCAGGTCTTGCACGAGAAAGACTGGACGCGCGACTATGTGGTGAAACTGATGAAAGCGTGCCCGTTTTAACCCAAAGACCATAAAGCATCAACAAAAATGGGAAAAGCATATTACTTGCTTGCTGTATTCATCGCAAACGTCTGCCTGACAAGCGTTAAGGCGCAAGACTTCAACACTTACTTCACAGACAGGACGTTGCGCATAGACTACATTTTTTCGGGCAACAAGCAGCGGCAGGACATAAGCCTGTCGCGACTTTGCTCAACGCCGCGCTGGTACGGCAAGCGGCATAGGCTGGCCGAAACGCCGGTGGAGGGCAACGGGCAGATAACGGTAAGGAAGCACGGCACGGACAGCGTGATATACAAAAACTCTTTCTCAACGCTTTTCCAGGAATGGCTGACTTACGACGAAGCCGCCGGTCCGGGCAAAGCCTTCGAGAACGTGTTTCTAATCCCAATGCCCAAAGACACCGTTGACGTAACCGTGGAATTGCGCGACAACCGCAGGCAGGTGGCGTCGTCATACACGCACACTGTGACACCCACCGACATCCTGATACGCCATACCGGCGAAAGGCGCGTCACCCCATACACGACACTGCAACAGGCCGCCGACACCACGAAGTGCATACACATTGCTTTCGTAGCCGAAGGGTACACCGAGGGCGAGATGCCGACGTTCATCAACGACGCCAAGGAGGCCATGGAGGCCATCTTCGCCCATGAGCCGTTCAAGTCGTCAAGGGAGAAATTCAACATAATCGCCGTAAAATCCGCCTCAGGCGAGAGCGGCACGAGCGAACCGTCAAAAGGCGTATGGAAAGACACCGCGCTGGGTTCGCATTTCGACACGTTCTACTCCGACCGCTACCTGACTACGCTCAACCTCCGCACGCTCCACGACAAACTCGCCGGCACGCCCTATGAGCACATCATCATATTGGTGAACACCGACAAATACGGCGGCGGCGGAATACTGAACTCTTACGTATTGTCGATGACGCACAACGAGCAGTTCAAACCCGTGGTCGTGCATGAGTTCGGACACAGTTTCGGCGGACTGGCCGACGAATACGCTTACGACTTCGAGCAGATGCCTATGTATCCGCTCGACGTGGAGCCGTGGGAGCCTAACATCACGACGCTTAAAGATTTTCACGGCAAGTGGGAAGACATGATAGCGCCTGGAACGGCCACACCGACGCCGGAAAGCAACGACCCGGACACGGTGAAATCGAAAGTGGGACTATTCGAGGGGGCGGGATACAGCCTGAAAGGCGTGTACAGGGGCACGCAAGACTGTAGGATGAGAACCAACGACACCCCTGAATTTTGTCCGGTATGCCGCAGGGCGCTCCAACGCCTCATTGATTTCTACACAAAGTGAAACGCCTGCTCTCATCCATAATCTTGGCGTGCCTCACGCTCGCGCCGGCTGCGGCACAGGGCGGCGGCAAGGCTGACACGCAGAAACTTGGAATGGCGCTTGACTATTTCGCCGGCGGCAAGTACCACGAGGCGTTGATGATGTTCCTCAAATTAGATAAGAAGTATAAGCTGAACCCGCGCTTCAAGGCATATATCGGCATCTGCTATTACCACGAATGGGAATACGCGGAAGCCTGCAAATACTTGGACGAAGCCATACCGGAGCTTGACGTCTACTCACCTGACGAACGCAGCGTGTATTACAACGCCGCCGCCGAGAGCCATTTCGAGCTAAGCCAGTACGACAAGGCCGTCCCGCTATACGAAAAGCTCACGCTCGTATGCCGGCCTAAAGAGAAAGGGGACGCATTGTTCCGGCTTGGCTTTTGTTACCTGTTCAAGGAAGACAAGGACAAGGCTGCTGAATATTTTAAATCAGCGTTGGCTTATTACAATAAGTTCCCAAGAAAAGACAGAGCCTCACGCATAAGCCAACTCGAAAACATGATTAAGGGTTGCGAAAGTAATATGTGACCGCCCCTTTTCCATTTAGCTTATTGATAACAAACAAATGCCGCCCTTTGCTTAGCAAAAAGCGGCATTTGTTTGTGAATATTGATACAGTCGGTTATTTGTACAGCGGACCGAAATTCTGGCAAGCCCTGAAGTCTGCGCCTTCTTTGTCCATGCCAAAGGCGTTCCATGCGGCCGGGCGGAAAATCTGGTCGGCGTCAACATTGTGCATACAAACCGGTATGCGCAGCATAGAAGCGAGGGTGATAAGGTCTGCGCCGATGTGTCCGTAAATGATGGCGCCGTGGTTTGCTCCCCAGTTGTTCATTACCGAATAAACATCCTTGAACGCCGGTTTGTCACAAAGGCGCGGCACGAACCATGTGGTGGGCCAAGTCGGGTCGGTACGCTTGTCGATTATCTTGTGTATCTCTGGGTCGATGTCTACGGTCCATCCCTCGGCAAGCTGGAGCACAGGGCCAAGACCCTTGACGATGTTCAGTCGGGCCATCGTAACAGGCATACCGCCCTTTGACAGGAAGTTCGACGAGAAACCGCCTCCACGGAAATAGTCACGGTTGGCTGGATACCAGGTTGTTGCTGCGAGGCAGGCCTCAACGTCTTTCTCTGTCATTTCCCAGTGTGGCTTCATTACAGGGTTGCCTTCGGCGTCAGAGCAACGTCCCGTGCCGTCAAGCGTCGTAGCACCAGAGTTTATGAGGTGGATTATTCCACCTGAAGCGCGCCCTTTGAGTTCCTTGCCTGTGACGCGCTTTACAGCTTCCGGACTCCAATATGTCCTGACGTCGGAGAATATCGCGCTCCTGTTGGTCAACAAATGTTCAAGAAGCATTGTCAGGCCGTTGCAGGTGTCATTCTCGGTTGCGACAACATACGGCTCACGTATTCCGTTCCAATCAAACGAAGTGTTAAGCATAGCCTCGGAGAAATCTCCGTTCGGCTTGAAGTCCGTCCACTGCCTCTGTCCCTGGAAACCTCCGGCGATGGCGTTGTGGCCGAGTGATTCCTCCTTAAATCCTGCGTCAAGCAATTTCTCGTTGCCTGTCATCAGGTCGCGGATAATCATTGTCATCTTTGTGACAAATTCCCAGTCGGCATCCTTGCCGGCACGGTCTTTCTTCTTAACGTCCCTGTTGCCTATGTCTTCGCCTTCGTTGGGCACACAGTATTTCTTAACCCATACGATGGCTTTTTCATACTCGGCCTTGTCGTATATGCCTTCTTCCATGCGGCGGAGTATCTCGGTCATATCCACCTGCTCGGCACGGATGCCGAGATATTCTTGCATAAAGTCTGCGTTGGCGATGCTTCCGGCAATACCCATAGCCACATTACCAACTGACAGATAAGACTTGCCGCGCATCGTGGCCACTGCCTGTGCCGCCCTTGCCCAACGCAAGATTTTCTCGGCCACGTCAGCAGGTATGGTGTTGTCCTCAAGGTCTTGCACGTCGTGCCCGTATATTCCGAATGCGGGCAGTCCCTTCTGCGCATGGGCAGCAAGCACAGCCGCAAGGTAAACCGCACCCGGACGCTCTGTCCCGTTGAACCCCCAAACGGCCTTAGGCCAATACGGGTGCATATCCATAGTTTCCGAACCGTAACACCAGCAAGATGTTACCGAAATGGTGGCACCCACTCCGCAATTCTCGAACTTCTCGGCGCAGCGAGCCGCTTCAGCGACACGACCAATCGTGCCGTCTGCAACAACGCACTCAACCGGCGAACCGTCACCGTTCTTCACATTCTTTGAAATAAGTTCTGCTACAGCATTGGCCAGCATCATCGTCTTTTCTTCAAGACTCTCACGGATGCCGCCCTGACGTCCGTCGATAATCGGACGAATACCGATTTTTGGATAGTTTTTCATTTTATATTAGGTTGATAAATAGTGATTTACTAATACTGTAAAGATTATGCAAACGGGCACAATGCATATTTGATGCAAATTGCCGAATGAAAAGTTATCTTCCGCAAAGATAGCAAAAAAACGGACAGTAACAACATTGTTTTTTGACAAACAACATTAGATTTATACTCCTAAAAGGTTTATTGAGAACTTTTTACGTTTGAAATAAAAAAGGAGGCAAGTAACCTTGCCTCCTTACAATCTGGTAAATTAAGCGGAAGATGAGGGATTCAAACCCCCGATACCCGTAATGGGTATACCGGATTTCGAGTCCAGCGCATTCGGTCACTCTGCCAATCTTCCATTTTGCACAAGGAGCATCACCCCTTAAAGTATGCACCTTGAACTTTTACGTGTGCAAAGGTAACACTATTTTTTTATATGACAAAGAAAATATCACTCAAATGAGAGTTTTTCAAGCCTTGATTTTAATAAATCCTCCTCTGATTTCCTTATACCAAGTTTAATCTCGCACGTAGAGTCGTATGTCTGGGAAATAATCCGTGGCTTTAACTCCTTAACAACACGCATCACGGAATTCATCATAACGTAAGGAAAGTTGTATGTCACAACGGCTTCCACCTGCCTTGTCTCCACCACAGACGCTTCCAACGCCGCAGCAGCAGCCGTCCTATACGCTACTATAAGGCCGCCTGTGCCAAGGTTGACGCCGCCGTAATAACGTACAACTACAACTAAGACGTCTGTCAGTTCCATACTGTTAATCTGTCCGAGTATTGGCTTCCCCGCCGTACTGCTCGGTTCCCCGTCATCATTCGCCCTGAAAACGTCGCGCTCCGCTCCAAGCACGTAAGCGTAACAAACGTGCCGTGCGTCGTAATACTTTTTTCTGTACTGCAATATCAGGTCTTTAACTTCGTCTACGCTCTCAACATGATGCGAAAAAGCGAGGAACTTACTCCGCTTCTCGGAATAAGTTCCCTCGCCTACGTTTGTTATAGTCTTAAATTCGTCTGAACTCATCAAAGATAAATAGTTATGACAGCTTGTGTATCACCAAGCCCGAACGCAATTTCGGTTCAAACCATGTTGCTTTTGGCGGCATAATCTTACCACTGTCTGCAATATCCATTATCTGCTTCATTGTCACCGGATAGAGCGCCAAAGCCATACGCATCTCGCCACTGTCAACCCTGCGCTTGAGTTCTTCGAGCCCGCGCAAGCCGCCAACAAAGTCGATACGCTTGTCTGAACGCAAATCTTTTATACCGAGGACTTCATCCAAAATCAAACGGCTCGATATGTCAACGTCAAGCACTCCGATCGGGTCTGTGTCGTCAAATGTACCAGCCTTCGCTGTCAAGCTGTACCATTTGCCATCGAGATACAAAGAGAAATTATGAAGCTGATTGGGCTTGTAAATATCCGCACCCTTCTCCTCGACATCAAAATTCTTCTTCAAGGCCTCGATAAACTGTTCGGATGTCAGCCCATTCAAGTCCTTTACCACACGGTTATAGTCCAAAATGGTAAGCTGTGATGCCTGGAAACATACTGCCATAAAATAGTTGTATTCTTCAGTTCCGTTATGGTTGGGGTCTTGCTTCGCCTTCTCTGCACCGACAAGAGCCGCTGCAGCAGAACGGTGGTGACCGTCAGCGATATACAATGACGGCATCTTGGCGAACTCACTCGTCACTGTCGCTATGTCTTCATCGTTTGAGATAACCCAAAACTGATGGCGGAAACCGTCTATCGGGGCGATAAAATCGTATTCCGGTGTTGTCTGTGCATACCTCATTATAAGGCTGTCAAGCACGCTGTTGTCAGGATAAGCGAAGAAAACAGGCTCCACGTTGGCGTTGTTCACACGCACGTGCTTCATACGGTCTTCCTCTTTGTCACGACGCGTAAGCTCATGTTTCTTAATCACCCCGTTAAGATAATCGTCTACATAAGCGCAAACTACAAGCCCGTACTGGGTCTTGCCGTTCATCGTCTGGGCATAAATGTAATACTGCTCCTTATCGTCCTGAACAAGCCATCCTTTCTCCTGGAATTTCTTGAAGTTCTCGGCGGCCTTCTCATACACGCGAGGGTCATACTCGCTTGTGCCTGGGGCAAAGTCAATCTCAGGCTTAATAATATGGTAAAGGCTCTTTTCGTTGTCGCCAGCTTCCTTGCGTGCTTCTTCAGAATCAAGCACGTCATACGGCCTTGACTCAACTTCCTCTACATATTGCTTCGGAGGGCGTATGCCCTTGAATGGTTTTATTATAGCCATAACATTGTTTTCTTTAAGTCAACACATCATCACTTGTTCACCTGGAACTTCGTGCAGCCATCCTTGAAATATGCGTTTATCTGCTTGGCTGCGGCGATGCCGGCGTTAATGTTGGCCTCAGCAGTCTGTGCGCCCATCTTCTTAGGCGTGCTGAAATAGCGTCCTTCATACTTTGCGAAATCTGCGTCCGCATCCGGCTTGATGTCGGTTATGTATTTCAAGTCCTCACGCTCAGCCATAAGTTTAAGCAGTTCTGGCTCGTTAATAACTTCCTTGCGTGCAGTGTTAACCACGATGCCGCCCTTCTTCATCTTGCCAACCAAAGCATAGTTGATGCTCTGCTTAGTCTCCGGAGTGGCGGGAATGTGCAGAGATACGATGTCGCAGTTTTCAAACAGTTCGTCTTGTGAACCAGCGGCGTGCACACCTGCTTCCTCAATCACTTCTTTCGGGCAGAAAGCATCGTAAGCATAAACGTCCATACCGAAGCCCTTGGCGATACGTGCCACGTTGCGCCCAACGTTACCGAAAGCCAAAATGCCCAACTTCTTGCCCATCAATTCCGTGCCGGCCTTGCCGTTATAGAAATTGCGTACAGCGTAAACCAACAGGCCGAAAACAAGTTCTGCAACGGCGTTGGAGTTCTGTCCGGGAGTATTCTCCACAATTACGCCTTTCTCCTTTGCGTATGCAGTATCGATGCTGTCGTACCCGGCACCGGCGCGAACAACCAATTTAAGCTGCTTGGCTGCATCAAGCACGGCGGGCGTCACCTTGTCTGAACGAACAATCATTGCGTCGGCGTCTTTAACTGCGTCCAGCAGTTGAGCCACGTCTGTATATTTTTCGAGAAGAACGAGTTCGTGTCCTGCTCCTTCTATTTCTTTCCTGATACCGTCTACGGCTACTGGTGCAAACGGTTTTTCTGTCGCTACAAGTACTTTCATAGTCTTAAATTTATTTTAATAATGAAAACCAAAAGTGAAAAGTGAACAACCCGTTTACCCTACCGGGCATCGGGTTCTTCACTTTTTACCTTTCACAGTTAACTCTCTTAGTGCTGTGCCTCAAAATCTTTCATGCACTTAACAAGCGCCTGCACGCCTTCCACTGTCATGGCGTTGTAGCAGCTTGCGCGGAAACCACCTACAGAGCGGTGTCCCTTGATGCCCACCATGCCCTGGGCCGTAGCGTACTCGAAGAACGGCTTTTCAAGCTCCGCATACTCATCGTTCATAACGAAGCAGATGTTCATCAGCGACCTGTCTTCTTCAGCCACCGTGCCGCGGAACAACTTGTTCCTATCGATCTCGGCGTACAACATATCCGCACGCTCGTGAGCCAACTTGTCCATAACCTCTACGCCGCCCATTTTCTTAATCCAGCGAAGGGTCTCAAGCGCACAATAGATAGGCACAACCGGCGGAGTGTTGAACATAGAGCCTTTATCAACATGGGTCTGGTAGTTCAACATCGTAGGTATCTCGCGCGGAGCCTTGCCTAAAGCGTCGTTCTTTACGATTACCACAGTGACACCAGCCATTGACAAGTTCTTCTGCGCACCGGCGTAGATGCAGTCATATTTCGCAACGTCAACAGGGCGGCTGAAAATGTCTGAAGACATATCGCCGATGAGCCTTACGGGCACGTCGAGTTCCTTGCGCATCTCTGTTCCGTAGATAGTGTTGTTTGTCGTAACGTGCAGATAGTCAACGTCTGTCGGACAAGTCCATCCCTTCGGAATGTATGTGAAATTAGCCTCTGCTGAAGAAGCGACTTCAACAACCTCGCCAAACAGCTTAGCCTCCTTCATCGCCTTTTTCGCCCATGTACCGGTATTGAGGTAAGCGGCCTTCTTAATGAGGAAGTTGTAGGGCACCATGCAGAACTCAAGCGACGCACCGCCGCCGAGGAACAGCACAGAATAGCCTTCGGGAACGTCGAGCAGTTCCTTGATGAGAGCTACCGCCTCGTCTACCACCGGCTGGAAATCTTTTGCCCTATGGCTTATTTCTGCCAATGACAAACCACTGCCGTTAAAGTCCAAAATCTGCTTGGCCGTGTTCTCAATGACTTCGCGCGGAAGTATTGACGGACCTGCGTTAAAGTTATACTTCTTCATATTCGATTTAAGTTTTAAAGTTTACTTATTACTTTTGCAAAAGTACGCAAAATTCTTGTATTACGCAAATTATTTCGTTAAATTATCTAAATTTATTGACATTTTGCTACTCAATCAGCTCAACAACTGTCTTTATGCCTTTCAATTTCTCTCCTGAAGCCCGCGCCACGACATCTTTCCACTTGTCGTTGGCAACGGCGGCGTAACAGTATCTGTCACGGATGTCAATCCTTCCGATGTCGCTCCCGGCCAGGCCGCCTACCTTGCAAAGGAAGCCCAGCACGTCGCCCTTCGACACCTTGTCTTTCTTCCCCTTACCTATATATAATGTAGCCATGCGTGGCTGCGGCACGTCTTTTACGCCTTCGGGGACGCTATACGGCTGCGGCGTTTCGCTGACATAATCAGGCAGCGTCTCATCCGGGCCTAACAGGAAGAACGCCCTGCCGCCCGCTTGCCAGCGCGCCGTGCGCCCTACGCGGTGGACATACTCGTCTTCGCCCACAGGCAGGTGGTAATGCACGATGTTGTCAACCTCCGGGATGTCCAACCCGCGCGATGCCAAGTCGGTGGCAACAAGCACGCTTGCCGAACCGTTGGCGAACCTGAACACCGCGTCCTCTCGCTGGCGTTGCTCCATGCCGCCGTGGAACGTGCTGACCACGAAACCTTTTTCCGCAAGGAACTCGCCAGTGCGCTCCACGCTGTCACGGAAGTTGAGGAACACGATAGTGCTTTCATCGCCGAACGAGCACAGCAACGCGGCAAGCGTTTCGAGCTTATCCTTGTCCTGACTTTTCACAATGTATGTCTCCACACGGTCTGAAACGTCGCCGCCCGTCAGATAGTCAAGCCGCTTGACACGCCCTATGTTGACAAAAGAGGGTATCTCCTCGGCGTCGGTAGCCGACAACAGGAACCTGCGCCCTACTCCCGGCAACAAATCCAAGGCGCGCTTCATCTCGTCGCGAAAGCCCATTTTCAAGCACTTGTCAAACTCGTCGATTACGAGATAGCGCACACCGTAACGATTGAAGTTGTCCTTCATCAAGTGATCCACCAGCCTGCCCGGCGTGACGAACACCACTTGCGGCTGCACTCGCCGTAGCTCCCTGTGCTCGTCCATTGCGGGGCGTCCGCCGTAAAGGCACATCGAGCGCAGTCCGCATCCCATGCCCTTGAACACCTCGTGCGACTGCAAAGCCAGTTCCCTGCCCGGCACTATGACAACAGCCTGTAGCGTGTCAGCATCGCCGTCGAGCATTTCAACAAGCGGCAGCAGGTAAGCCAGTGTCTTGCCGCTGCCCGTAGCCGACAGCAGCACTACGTCATCAGCCGTGCCAAGCACAGCCTCCTTCATATCCTGTTGCATGCCGCTCAAGGCCTCGATGCCCATCTTGCGCAATATAGCGTTTTCGTTAATTGCCATTTGCCTGTTTTTCAAGTATCCGTGTTTTCGGGGCAAATATACAAAACAAAAATGAAACCAACGAATAAAAAGAGAATAATAATTAAATTACGCCTTATCATTTTCTTCAACTAAAGAAAAAAGGCATTTGTTCATTCCCTATTCGTTGACAAACATTGCTTGCGGAGACGCAAAATCCCCAAGTCGTTACATGGTTTGATTGCCAACATTACAAGTGGGTTATAGGAAAATTGCAGACATTCAAATGATTTTATTTCGTTTATTTGTTTGTGTGATACAAATGCAGTATATTTGCAATATAAAATATATCATGTATGGATGCAACATTGGAAAGGAAACAGACATCGTTCCGCCTTAGCACGGATTTACTTAAACGGTTGCGGATTGCGGCACGCCTTGAGAACCGCAGTCTTAACAACTTCGTGGAAAGCACGTTGATGGACGCCGTATATAACATTCCTAATGATGAAACGGTGGCGGCGATCAAGGAAGCGCGTTCAGGTAAGTATGCAGGGACGGTAGACACAAGCAGCATGGAGGCTTTCATAAAGTCATGTGAATGATGAAAGTGTTACATTACTCAACCCAGTACAAGAAGGACTTCAAGCGGTATAGGAACAATCCGTCGAAACTTGAAAAATTGTTAGAGGTGTTAAGGCTGTTGGAGCGTGGCGAGACCATTCCACAACATTACAAGCCGCACTGGCTGACAGGCAACTACAAAGATTGCATGGAATGCCACATCGAAGGCGATTTCCTGCTTATTTGGTTCGATGACGAACATGAAACCATCGAACTTCTTAGACTTGGCAGCCATTCGGAACTTTTCGGAAAATAACAGTAAAAAGGCAGGTTCGGGATAAGGGATAAACAACGCAAGCGGCGTATGACAGTTGCGTTGTTTATCCCTTATTCCAGAACCCGCGTAAACTAATAATCCATAGCATCGGCCTCGCCTTCACCAGTAAATGACAACGTAATGCTGGCAACAGAAATAGTCCTGCTTAATGCGTTCTTGAAAAAGTCAACAAAAGATTATAAAAACAAGTATGACAAAAGCCCATAACATCATTTAAATTCACGGATACGGTCGTTTAACATTTTTTGGACGGTATCCGTGGCTGGTAAAGACGGTATCCGCGACTGACGGATACCGTCCAAAAAATGTTAAAACATAATCATTCTAAAGAGTATTGGGATTATCGGAACAATGTATCGATTAGCGGATTGCAAATCATTATACTCGAACCTGCGGATCGCAATCCGCAGGAACCACACAAAATAAGGTTTCACCCTATGAATGGGCGCTTTGCGGACATTCATATTATTTTATCCGTTTTACGGAACTCTTCGGGCTTCACCCCGAATTTCGCCGTCCACGACGAGTAGAAAGTGGAGCGCGACATTCCCGATTCCTTGATGACGGCATCGATGGACCAGTCGGGATGATAGATGAGAAGCTCGCTCGCGTAGTCCAGCCGCAGGTTCTGCAAGTAGTTGTTGAACGACATCCCGGCAAACCGGATGAAGATGTCCGCGAACTTGTTTTGCGGCACGGGAACAATCTTGAGCATTTCCGCGCGAGAGAAGTTCGGGTCGCGGAACAGCTCGCCGTTCTTAATCTCGCAGACCATCCGCTCGAAGAGGACGGAATCCATGTCCGTCAGCTTGCCGCCGTCGTCCTCAGGCTCGTCGCCATTCTTCGGCAGGTCGGCCTTCGGGGCCGTCTTGGCCCTTTCCTGTTCCAGTTCCTTCGCCAGTTGCTCCAGGCGGTCGCGCAATGCGAGGTTCTCCGCCATCTTGCCGTCCAGCTCCCGCCTGTCAGCCAACTGCCGCTTCACCTGCGCCACCAGGGCCAGGCTGCGGCGGCTGATGCCCCGGTTCTTGCGGACGATGACGTAGCTTAGGCTTCCGCCCACCAGCATGACCACGGTGACGGCCAAGGCTATTATCATCCACCGGTCGGCGTTCTGCCGCTCCTCCTTTATCCGCGCGTCCTTCTCCTCGCTCTCGTAGATTTCCGTCCACTGCAGCGCGTCGTCGCACCGCTCCCGGTGGCGGAGCGTGTCCGTTAGGGCCAGCATCGCGGACTGCACCCGTGCCACCTCGCGGACATCGCCCTTGCCCTGCCACGCCTCCAGTTCGGCCTGGAGGTGAGGGTTTATGTAGTCCCAGTTCACGGTGTCCGTGTTCGCCTGCAGCAGCTTCTTCTCCCTGCGGACGTAGCGCAGGGCCTCGTCAAAGCGTCCGGCAGCCACCAGTCCGGGGATGCGGATGTACTCGCCGTCGGGCGTGGAAGCCACGGGGTTGGCCTCCAACTGCCGGTACAGCCTGTCGCCCTCCGCCTTGCGCCCAGTGGCGTAGGCCACGGGGCAAAGCACGGCCAGCAGCTCGGCACGGCGCAGTTCCGCCAGTCCGTCCGGCGCGTCCTTGCTTGCCTCCAGGCCTTTCAAGGCTTCCTCCATCCGTGGGGCCATGGCGTAGGCTTCCTCGTCGCGGTCCACCTCGTAGAGCGAAGACAGCTTCATACCGAGGGAATAGAACAGCTCGTTCCACGCATCATAACTTGCGCCCTTGCGGGCCTCCTCTTCGAGCAGGCCGATGCCGAGGTCGAAATGGCGGAACGCCTCGCCGTGCTGCGCCATAATCATGAGGTTCTTGGCCCAAGTGACGTGGAAATCGGCCTCGTAGGTCTTGCTGCCCTGCCGCCTGGCCAGCTCCAGTCCCTCGGCGCAATAGCGCACGCTGGCGCCATAGTCGCCGTTAGTGTGGCTGTCCTCCGCCATGTAGGAGAGCAAGGGCAAGAGCCTGTCGGGATGTTTCCGCGCCTCCGGGTCGGCGTAAGCCTTGCGGCCATAGAACAGTGCCGCCCTGTAACGGGAAAGGCCGTTGTGGTTGACGATGCAGCGCAACATATTGACTTCAAAAGCCGTGAGCAGCCGCCTCTCCTCCGCCGTGTCGAGCAGGGCGAGGGCTTTCTCCGGCTCCTCGAACGAGATGTCCTCTATATATGCGGCGGTGTACACGCTGTCGCGCCCGTCCGCATCGGGGCCAGAACGCCCCGCGTGGCAGGCCGCGAGCAGGAAAACCGCCGCAAGCAGGATGATATGATGGATGCAGATGCGTAACATTTATCGGCAAAACTTTTCGCAAATTTAATGCAATTTTGCCTTGGGTCGGAGAAATCCGCGAAAAAATTCACAAACTTTTTAGCAAACAAGCGTTTTAGCAGACAAGGTTATTTGCCTTGTCTGCTTGTCTGCTCGTCTGCTCGTCTGCTTGTCTGCTCGTCTGCTCGTCTGCTCGTCTGCTAAAAAAGAAATCACCGCAGCCGCTGAAATTTCCTCCAAACGTCAGCCGACCTGTACAAACTAACCGAACCACTCGGCACATAAACATCGGCGTTCATGTATTGCTCCGTAGTGAAATTGTTTGCCTGCAATATTGGCGGTTTGGGGTTCTCCGATGTTATCGTCATCAGCCTGTCACAACCGTTAAAAGCCATGTTGTTTATATAAGACACGCCCTTGCCGAGCAGCACACTCTCAAGCCCGGAACAGCCGACAAAAGCGAACTCGCCTATATCCGTCACCGAGTTTGGAATGACGACGCTGCCCAAGCTCGTACAGCCCTCAAACGCCTTGAAACCTATATGTGTCACAGACTCGCCTATGCGCACGCTTTTCAGGCTCGAACACTCTGAAAACGTGAATTGGGCTATTTCTTCAAGCCTGTTGCCTGTATAAACACTTTCAATACTGGAACAGCCTGCAAAGGCGTACTCGCCAAGCTCCGTCACCGACGGCGGAACAGTTGCCTTGCGGAGGCTGGTGCAGTACATAAACGCGCACGCGCCGATTGACGTCACCATATAGATGTTGATGTCTTCAAGGTTGTCACAGTAAGCGAAAGCATACTCGCCAATCTCCGTAACGGAAGCCCCAAATTCCAAATCCGTAAGGCCCGTGCATCCAGCAAAAGCATAATCGCCAATACGCTTGACTGAAGAATTTGAGAACGTGACGCCCGTCATCTCCGTGCAGCCGCTGAAGGCCTTGTCCTTTATCGCCGTCACCTCATACTTGTGGCCGCCATACGTCACACTCCCTGGAATGACAAGATTGCCTACCACCTTGTCCCCGGCGTATTCGTTGTTCCATATCTCACAGGTTTCATCGCTCAACACAGTGTAACTTAATCCGTCTACTTTGAACGTGTCGCCCACGTTAAGGCTTCCGCCCTCGTCGTCGTCGCTGCACGACGTAAGGCTTACACACGCAAGCGCGGCAAGCACCGTCAAGCCTAAAATCTTTAAGTTATTCATAGTTGTTTAGGTTTTTATAGTTAAAAAAAACAAAGGGAGCCGCACCGCAGCACGGCTCCCTGCCTGCACGTAATCTGTCAAAAAGTGGTTAGCAGACATCACCACTTCGTCTGATAAAAGACTTGCAACGATTAGGTGTCATCATTTACCGCAAGCCCTTTCAATCTACTTTACTCTCCCTTTACCGCGAACGGCGACCAAATTACTCATTATAGATGCGCACTACATTCACAGTCACCCTAATGCTCAGGAATGCGCAACATAAAAGAAACAAGATACTTTCCATTATACCTCATTTTTTTTAATTAATTAATATTTGATCTAAAGATTCTAATGTAAATCTATTATCATAATCCCTGCCAGCTTGCCGACAAGGACAGACTACTTTTCTTAATGTAAGCCGATCTATCAAATTTAAGTTACTGACATTATGAGGGTAAAATCAGGAATATCTCCCTTGCTTTCTTATTTCAAGATGATTTTAGCCACATTGTCGCCTGACTTCACTACATACACGCCTTTTGCGAGGTTGCTTATCGTGCTGTCCGTTCCGCTATAGACGCACTGCCCGCCTACGGTGTAGACGTTCACAATCTGTCCGCTGGTGTTGTCCACCTTAATGGTGCCGCCGTCCACGGTTACGAACTGCCCGCCGCTGACAGTTACGCCGCTGATGCCGGTGGCGTCAAACTCCTCTATCGTAGAGAACGCACTCCAAGGATATACCATTTCATACTCATCCTTAGTCCCTTTTGGAACATACAACACCGCATTATTTAGAACCCTATTGGGAAATTCAGCCTCTATTTCAACAGGTGTTTCCATCATGCAATACACCTCTTTAATAGCAGAGCAACCGCTAAACGCATATTCGCCTATCGCCTTAACGGAGCGCCCTATCGTCAAACTCGTAAGCCTGCCACAACAGTAAAACGCATACTCGCCAATCTCCGTAACGGAGTTACCAATCGTAACGTTCGTCAGGCTTTTGCATTCTGAAAACGCCTCACCGCCTATCGATGTAACGGAGCTTGGAATATCAATGCTTGTAAGGCCATCGCAATTACAAAACGCATACCTGCCAATCTCCGTAACGGAGTTCGGTATCTCGACGCTCGTCAGGCCGTCGCACCCCCAAAACGCCTCATCGCCTATCGAAGTAACGGAGTTTGGTATCTCCAAAATTTTTAGACGGTCACAATCAATAAACGCTGACGACCCTATTGAGGTTACGGTGTTCGGAATCTCCACACTCGTAAGCTTAGAACAACCATAAAACGATCCATCGCCTATCGACGTAACTTTATATGTCTTATTGGCATATACAACTTGTTCTGGAATAATCAGACCTCCTTTAACATAATCTGCATTATAAGACTTATCAAGATATGTAACTTCCACTGTCTGATCTTCTACCGAAATGATATTATAATAAAGTCTGTCAACCTTGAAGTCGTAAGCCGAGGCGCAAATGGAAAGCTGCAAACAAAGCGCAGCCAAAATAATCTTAACAATCTTCATCTTCTCAATCTTTAAATTTCATAAGTTCTGTATCTACCTTGTATAATTTCCCTGTTTCAACATCTTCAACCAATGCCACTGTCTTGTCATAAAACCTCCCAGACTGGGGGCTTTGTTCCTCAACTGTCACCCATTTATGAAAGTAGCCATACCTTTCACGGGTGTTTTCATCAAGCCTCCTTTGCTCCTCCTCCGATAAACCAGGCCGGAATTGAGGATACATAATTGAAAAAACAACTTTGCGTAAATCTTCTTTTCCCATAATCATTCGTTTTAATACGATTTATTGCATCAAATTTATACACTGCAAATTTAGCACCTTTTTATCCGTCGGAGACGGACTGCCGTGTAAATAAAAATTACGGTTCTGTCGAATAAAAATCACACTCCTTCAGTTCGTTGTCATAATAACTGAAAAAATTTCGATGTAAAACGATGGATATGCGAAGCAAAAGATCCGTATCGATACTCTCACGCTTAAAGATAGAATACACATTGGTGCGTTCGCAATAAAGTTTTTTTGCGAACCACGTAACGGAACGTTCTTGCCGCTCCAGTTCAGCCTTAATAAGTTGCCCAATGTGTATCATTTACTATGCACGGGGGTTCATGTCAATAAAGGTTTATAAATTATAGCTGATTGACATATATGCAAAAAGCGTGGGAACTTTACCCGTCACTCGTCCCACACTTGGAGGCCTTCGCATTGCCCGGAACAGTAGAACGAGCAACGCAGAAGCCCACGCCGTGTATGTATATACGCCGACATTGGACGCCTTGCCAAAGCGGCAAACGCCAATGAGGGCCGTACAATATACACCCATAGACATCTACTGTTGCCATGTTCTTGACTATTCCAGAAAGTTGCGAAGTTTCCAAGTGTCAAGCACAAAGCGCCAAGTAAACGCTTCTCTTATATATAATCCCCCGCCCGCCGCCTGCGCGGCTTCTGCGGTAGGACTTTGCAAAGATAAGATAAATAGTGTAAACGGCAAAATAAAAGCGGCGATTTATTTACTATCACATATTAACAAATGGCATAGGCAAGTAGCAATGAAACGGCGCAAACCGCTGTATGCGTAAACAGATGATAATCAGGCGGTTTGCGAAAAGGCACAAATCCGTTCCTGCGGATTACCGTTCCTGCGGATTTGCAACGCCGAGGAAACGGGTGTGACAAAAGCCCATAACATCATTTAAAATCGGCTCATCCGCAATTCGATTGGATGGAGATACGTATCAACTCACGACCTCGAAGAGGGCGAACAATGCTTAACACGCGGGTGGAGTGAGCGTAGCGAACGTAACCTGCGGTATCATATACACACCCAGCCGGGCCTCGAAGAGGTCCAATAGCCATGTGTTGTTCGCCCTCTTCGAGGACGATGATTATGGACGTTTATTACCGCAGGTTACGCTTCGCTCCACCAGCGGCTAAGCATAGTAGGACGTCTTCGACGCCCTACTGCGCCTTATGACAAACAAACTGCGGATGAACCTTAAAATCACGGATACGGTCGTTTAACATTTTTGGACGGTATCCGTGGATAGTAAAGACGGTATCGGCGACCGACGGATACCGTCCAAAAAATGTTAAAACATAATCATTCCAAAGACTAATAACAAATTTGAGCATTAGAGGATTATCCTCAATGATGAAGACCCGCCTTATTGCCATGTAAAGAAACACCAAACAGCCATGCAAAAGGGCACAAACGGCGGGGCAAAAGGACGCGTTTTAGGAGATAAAAGATGCCATATTAGATTGCAATCAAACGCCGGCCGTTTTGTTACAAGACGGCAAGGAACGCTCACGTTGTATGAAAAGATGTAATTAAATACGGGCCGAAAAGTTACTGTTTTCATCATGATGGCCGACGGCAAGAATAAAAACAGGGGGAAACGGGCACGGATATGGATATTTTGAAGTAATTTTGCGCTTTGGTAATTCATAATTCACAATTCACAATTCATAATCGGGCTGACGCCTTTGGCTATAATAATCTGCCCGAAAAAGACATAGCAGAATAACCGAATAACAATAAAACCGTAAAACCGTATTACCACATAACCGTAAAACCGCAAACAAATGAGACAATACGACACTTACATCTTCGACCTCGACGGCACGCTGCTCTACACGCTGGACGACCTCACGGCGAGCGTGAACCACGCAATGAGGACGGAGGGAATGAAAGAGCACACCGTGGAGGAGGTGAGGATGATGGTGGGCAACGGCGTGAGGAAACTGATAGAGCGCGCCGTGCCCTGCGGAAAGGAGAACCCGCGGTATGAGGAGGCTTACGAGGCGTTCATCAGCCATTACCTTGAGCACAGCACTGACACTACGCGCCCCTACCCCGGCATCATGGAAATGCTGGCCGAACTGAAACGGAGGGGCAAGCGGATGGCCGTGGTGAGCAACAAGTATTATAAGGCTACGGAGGCTCTCTGCCGCACGTTCTTCAAGGATTACATCAGCGTGGCGATAGGCGAAAGCGAGCAGGTGCGCAAGAAGCCTGCGCCCGACACCGTGCTGGAAGCCCTGCGCAGGCTCGGCGCGGACAAGGAGGGCGCCGTGTACGTGGGCGACAGCGAGGTGGACATAGCCACGGCGCGCAACAGCGGACTGCCGTGCATCAGCGTGCTGTGGGGCTTCCGCGACCGTGAGTTCTTAACAGGGAACGGGGCGGAGACGTTCGCAGAAAGACCGGAAGAGATTATATAAAAGTTAAGAATTAAAAATTAAGAGTTAAGAAAATATGCAGCATAAAGGTTTTATACCTGGCAAAGCATATTTTCTTAACTCTTAATTTTTAATTCTTAACTTAACAAAGGCTGTGCCTGTCGATGTATTCCTGCACGGCGTCCTTGTAACTTTCAGAGACGGGGATGAACGTGTCGCCGATGACTACGCGGCCACGGTCTACGGTGTCAACCTTTGCCATGTTGACGATGAACGAACGGTGGACGCGGAGAAACTGGGGAGCCGGCAGGTAGTCTTCCACCTTCTTCATGTTCATCAGCGACATTACGGACTTGCGGTTGTCGCCAAGGTAGAACTTGACATAATCCTTGACACCCTCGACATAGAGTATTTCGTCAAACGAAATACGCACCAACTTGTATTCGCTCTTGACGAAAACGAACCTGTCGCGCACGGCGGCGTCTTGCCGGTCCTTGGCGTCGAACCAGTCAGCCACCTTGTCAACGGCCTTGATGAAGTCGTCATAACTTATCGGCTTAAGCAGGTAGCCTGCGGCGTCAACCTTGTAACCATCGACGGCGTAGCGGTCGAACGCCGTCGTGAAAATCACCTTTGTCTCCTTAGGCAGCAGGTTGGCGAACTCAAGGCCGTTGAGTTCGGGCATCTGGATGTCGAGAAACAACAGGTTGACAGGATTGCCGCGAAGCTCTTTCATCGCCTCTACGGCACTGCCGTAAACGCCCGTGAGCCTCAGTTCGGGCGTTTTCTTCGCATACGAAGCCAACAGTTCGCCGGCCAACGGCTCATCGTCTATTATCGCACAAGTCAGTATCATAGATTATAATTTTAGAAAAATACACATTGCTTTGCTTGTCAACGCCGCGCCGCCACTCGTAACGCCCGGCGTAAGCCAGGTCGAGCCGCCGCGCCACTTGCTCAAGGCCTATGCCGTGGCCGCTCTTGTCGGAGGAGCTTTTGGGATGGTTGCTGTTGGTTATCTCACAGACTATCTTACCGTCGCCGGCCGTGATGCTGATGGAGATGAAACT
Source organism: uncultured Prevotella sp. (assembly GCA_944320255.1). Classification (GTDB taxonomy): domain Bacteria; phylum Bacteroidota; class Bacteroidia; order Bacteroidales; family Bacteroidaceae; genus Prevotella. The sequence continues at coordinate 35,879 of CALUGU010000014.1, forward strand.
CGGCTCGGTGGTGCTGACGCCGTGCTTGAAGGCGTTTTCAACGAGCGAGATGATGATGAACGGCGCCATACGAACGTCACGGTCGGCGGGGACGCGGGCGTCGAAACTTATTTTCACGTTATTGTTGAGCCTCAACTTCATCAGTTCAACATAGTTGCGTATGAACTCCACTTCCTCCTTCATGCCCACGGTGCTCTGCCTCCCGCCGTAAAGCATCTGCCTCAACAGTGCGCTCAATGACAGCACGGCGCGCTGCGCCTTGTCCGTGTCGAAGGATATCAGGGCGTAGATGTTGTTGAGAGTGTTGAGCAGGAAGTGCGGGTTAACCTGGTTCTGAAGGTTCTTCAGCTCCGCTTCGGTCTTCTGAATTTCCATCTCCTTGCGCGCCGCCTCGGTTGCCTGCCAGCGCAAAGCCATGCGCAACAGGGTGGCGAGAACCACGGACAGGGCGAACGGCATCACGTTTTTCAGCACATTCACAGCAACCATCACGGGAACGCTAATACGCTCTGCCGGCGGCGGAAAGGCGAAACCGGCACCGAACTCCATTGAACGCAACACGCCCATGAGCCAGTCCATGCACAACGCCAACACCACAGTGACGGCAAGGTTGACGCAGACGTACACCTTGACACGCCGCTGCATGAAGAATGAAGGCACGAGCCAAAGGTAATTAAGATAGAAAACAACGCACAGGAACAGCGGAAGACACAGGCGTATGAAGAACATCCCGGCGGTCTGCTCTACGTGCATCGGGACGAACATCACCGACGGCAAGGCCACCAGAAACCAGCACACGGCATGGAAGGCGAACGTGAAAAACCTGCTTTTCGTCATAGCCGACATCGTAAACCGCTTATTCATACCTTATAGCTTCTATCGGGTCGAGCATCGCCGCCTTCTTCGCCGGATACCAACCGAAGAACACGCCAGTGGCCGTACATACACAAAAACTTAACAACACGCTCCAAGGCTGGATGAAGACAGGCCACTTGGCGAAGATGTTTACTCCGTAAGTGGCGGCCACGCCGATAAGCACGCCGATTATTCCGCCCGTCACGCTCAGGAGTATCGACTCAATGAGGAACTGGCTCAAGATGTCAAAACCCCTCGCCCCTACGCTCATCCTTAGGCCTATTTCACGTGTGCGCTCGGTCACGCTGACATACATTATGTTCATTATGCCGATGCCGCCCACCACCAAAGATATGCCGGCGATGCAGGCAAGGAGGATTGTCATGAGGTCGGTGGTGGAGTTCATCATCGTAGCAAGCTCCTCCTGCGAGCGTATGTTGAAGTCGTCCTCGTCGCCTTCGCTGTCCTCGGTGGCGTCTTTCAGCTTGTGCTGGGCGCGCAGAATGGCTGTTATCTCCTCGGTTGCCTTGTCCGTAAGGTCTTCAGTCAACGCCGAGCAGTTGATGCTCTGCACGTAAGTGATGGCGAGGATGCGCTTCATTACGGCGGAATACGGCGCAAGCACAAGGTCGTCTTGGTCCATCCCCATTGAATTGTAGCCCTTGCTTTTAAGCACGCCGACAACGCGGAACGGTATCGTGTTGAACCTGACGACCTTCCCCATGGGGTCGGAACCGTCGGGGAAAAGGTTGTCCGCAACGGTCTTTCCTATGACACACACCTTCGCGCTGGCCTTGATGTCCTCGTCGGTGAACATCTCCCCGTCCTCGACGGACAGCTGACGGATTGTAAGATAATCGCCGTTGACGCCGTAAATGGTTGACGGAGTGTTGTTGTTGCCGTAAATAAACTGCCCCGAACTGTTGACAACAGGGCTTATTGCGCTGATGTATTGGCACTGGTCTTTCAGCGCGTCATAGTCTGTCAGCTTGAGAGTTTCCATCTCGGAGGCGTCGCGGCGCACTCCGCCGCGCATATCCTGGCCGGGCATTATCATAATCATGTTCGACCCCATCTCCGAGATTTGCTTCTGTATGCTTCTCTTGCTGCCCTGCCCGATGGCAAGCAT
>CALUGU010000015.1 GCA_944320255.1 uncultured Prevotella sp.
TATGGTGGATTCATCTAACGGTTAGGATACAAGATTCTCAATCTTGGCATAGGGGTTCGATTCCCCTATCCACTACCATTAAGCCTTGTAAGTCTATGATTTACAAGGCTTTTTTGTGTTTATAAAACGGTATGGGCGTGATGCGGAGATGCCGTGTCTTTGTGATAGTGATAAATGACATTCGATGGATTGCATACATTCATTTCAATTTTTAATTTAAATATAATTGGCAGTGTCAAAATAAAATTGTAATATTGCAAGTTGAAAAAATTACGGTTATGCGGCTTTGGTGTTATTATTGCCGCATACGCCAAATAAAATGAAAACAGCATGAACGGAGAATATTGGCAGCCAGAGATTGAGACTATGCCTCGTGAGGATTTAAGGCGGTTGCAGGCGGATAAATTGCGGAGGACGATAGAAATAGCCTTGAAATCGCCTTTTTACGGGAGCAGGTTGCGTGGTTGCGGAGTGACGCCTGAAACAATCCGAAGCGTTGATGACATTAGGAAAATACCTTTTACCACGAAGAAAGACCTCAGGGACAATTATCCGTTTGGCCTCGTGGGTGGCAATATGAAGGAAGCCATACGCATACATTCGTCAAGCGGGACAACAGGGCATCCTACCGTGGTTGTGTATTCGAGGCACGACATCGACTCTTGGGCCAACATGGTGGCGAGGAATATGTATATGGTAGGTTGCCGTGACACGGACGTTTTTCAAAACAGTTCGGGCTACGGAATGTTCACGGGAGGTCTCGGTTTCCAGTATGGTGCCGAACGCTTAGGCGCTACCACGGTGCCGGCTGCGGCTGGTAACAGCAAGCGGCAAATAATGTTTATCCGTGATTTTGGCACGACCTGTCTGCACGCCATACCGAGCTATGCGATAAGGCTGGCCGAGGTGTTCAGGGAGGAAGGTGTGGATCCGCGTTCTACGAAATTGCATACTTTATTCATCGGCGCCGAACCGCATACGGAGGAACAGCGGAGGCGCATAGAAAGACTGCTCGGCGTGAAGGCGTATAACAGTTTCGGTATGACGGAAATGAACGGGCCGGGCGTGGCGTTTGAGTGCAAATGCCAGAACGGAATGCATCTTTGGGAAGACAATTACATTGTTGAGATTGTAGACCCTGACACGCTTGAGCCTGTGCCTGACGGGGAGTACGGCGAAATGGTGTTGACAACGCTTGACCGCACGATGATGCCTATATTACGCTACCGCACGCGCGACCTGACACGCATTATTCCGGGCGAATGCGCCTGTGGCAGAACCCACCGCCGCATAGACCGCATAAAGGGACGCACCGATGATATGTTTATTATAAAAGGTGTCAATGTGTTCCCGATGCAGGTTGAGAAAATACTTGCGCAATACCATGGCCTTGGGTCTAACTACCTGATCGAGCTTGAAACGGTTAATGACAACGACGTGATGACAGTGAAAGTGGAACTTGACGACATGACGACGGACGTGTTCCCCGAACTGCAAAACATGACTAAGGACATCCAGCGCGCCCTGAAAGATGAAATCTTGCTAACGCCAAAAGTCAAGTTGGTGAAAAAAGGTTCGCTTCCAGTAAGTGACGGCAAAGCCGTAAGGGTGAAAGATTATAGAATTAAGAGTTGAGAGTTGAAAATAAATCGCAAGCTGAGGTTTGTTTGCGAATAATCCTTATTGCGTAATTGAACAAGAAATGAAAAAGACAATATTTGTTATCGCCTCCTTATTTATATATATGGCGGCGGCTGCCAAGGTGAGGATCACTAATGTGCTGAGCACAATCCCGGAGCATATTGCGCCATACATAGACAAAGACCGGAAGGAAGAAATCGGTAAGTTTTCAAATGAAAACGACTCTTTGGAGATAAAGAACTCGCTCAATGGTACGACGCGCATACGGACTATTAGCGATGACTTCGCCTTGGTTGAGTTAAGTAAAAGTGCCTTATTGCAAATCAAGCTGCTTTCTTCAGGTGACACGGCGCAGATAATATGCGTCGTAAGGACTATAAAGTCGCCCGTCGCTGAAAGTGAAGTGAAGTTTTATTCGACTGACTGGAATGAGATAGACCGTGATTACGGCTTGCCAAGGCTGGACGCCGCTGCTATGTTGTCCGCATTGACCGTGCGTCCTGACACAATGGCTGTAGCCAGGTTTGACGAATTGCAACGGTATATCGAACCTGTCATCGTTAACGCCAGCTTTGACGAGAAAGGTGAAGTCATTACTTTTGGTCTCGGAGTTCCATTTACGACAAAAGAGATGGTGCGCGATATAAAAGCGATAATAAAGAAAAAATCTTTTAAATGGGACGGTGAAATATTTAGAGAATGTTAAATTGGTAATAAATACATAGGAACATTTTGCAGATATGAAAATAATTCATACCTTTGCAGCGTGTTTTTCATGGTATTAGATTATTAAGGTTAATAAAAGATTGGTTGTCGTGAGACAATCAATTTTTTGTTTATATAAGTTCGTCCTTTTTCAACAGGTGCGTATCCGGCTTTTTTCTGGTTGCACGGTAGATTAAGGACGGACTTATATTCATTTTATTAGCTATGTTAAGTATGTGAATTTTTATTGGGATTAACATTAATGGCAGGATAAATATCGATTAATAACAAAATTTTCTTGTTTTATTATCATTTTTCAAAGTTTTTTCCTATCTTTGCCTCGAATTAATCTACAAACTAAAAAACAAATTAAGTAATTATGAAAAAGAAGGCTTTATGCGCCTTCCTGTTAGCTGTGCTATCAGGAGGCTTTGCCTATGCGGACACGGATCAAACCGTGTACGTTAACGGCTCACCTGTGGATGGGTTTGTCACGGAGTTGACTTTCTCAGGCGACAATGTTATTATGAAGTTTGACGACGCTTCTTCAGTAACGGAAGATATGTCGCTCGTAAGCATCGATCTCGTTTATAACGACGACATCGAAACAGGCATCACGGAGGTTGAAACCAGTGATGCTGACAAATTAAAGAGAGTGTACACCATCAGTGGACAGTATGTCGGCACGTCAACCGAAGGCTTGCCGGCCGGTGTGTATATTGTTAACGGTAAGAAACAAATAATCAAGTAACGCCATGAAAAGGATAAATACATTATTATATACGTTGCTTGCAGGGTTCGCAACACTGTTTGCAACAAGCGCGGGTGCGCAGACTTGGAATTTTACCAAGTCGTCAGGCGACGAGGCTAATTTTAAAGCTGACGCGTCGAATTGGACGTATGATGCAAACAACAACCGTTTTGCCAATGCCAATCCGATAGACGGGGCATTGACGGCAAACGGTCAGAAGGTTGCGTTTACAGACGGTTTGCTTTTTAACATTGCGCAAGCTGACGGTCTGCGTATAGACATTGACAAGCGCTTGACTCTCAACAAGACTAACAGTATCACCATTCCCGGACTTAAAGCCGGTCAAGTAGTTACTGTGGAAGGTACGAGTAGCAATAAGACAGAGGGGCGCAGCATTACTGCGACAAACCTTTCAGGCACTACGGGCTTTGGGGATAAGGTTACTTCCGAAACAACTATTACGTGTACGGGTACCGTTGATGCCGATGGAGATGTTGTCATAACAAATCCTGAAGGCGGTTTCTATTTGTATAGCATCAAGGTGCAAGACGAGGGCGAGGTTACGCCTCCAGCGGCTCAATATAACGATGTCGCTCTTAATACGGCCAAAAACCAGATGCGTCTAACCCTTATAGGAAACGAGCTAAAATATTATAACACAGATGATGTCAGAGTTGCTTTCGACCGTGCGGCAGGAACAGTTACCGTAACTCCTAATGCAGGAACATGGCAGGATGTGTTTACCAAGACCGTAAGCAACATCAGCTTTGCGTTGGCTCAGCCTACAGGTGGCGAAGGCGACATCCAGGAAGGCGAGATAAAGATAACAGAGGCCAAGGGGTGGCAGGAGTCTCTTTACGCCAAGTGGGAGAAATACAGCGGTGCAGCTTCTTACAATGTATATTATAAAGGAGGAAAAGCAACAGACTGGACGAAGATTGACCAGCAGCTCGTGCGCGACTATGGCTCATACGCCCGTGCCGACGTTGTAGGCCTTGTTGCCGGCAGTGACTATGCCGTCAAGGTGGTTGCCGTTGACAATGACGGCAAGGAGATAAGCGGAGCGGAAGGCATTGCCGGGAATATGACTGTTGTCAACTACGACCGTTCGGGATATGCGCACTTCAACCGCACGGAAGGCGTCGGCGCATACAACAATGACGGTTCGCTGAAAGCAGGAGCAAAAGTTCTTTATGTTACTGCTAAAACAGCAAAGACAATATCTACGGATGTTAAAGTTGACAATAAGGGAAAAACTGAAAAACGTACAGGTATCCAGAACATTCTTGATGGTTACACTAAGGGGTACGATTCTACACCTATAGCATTCCGTATTATAGGTTTGGTTGAAGACTCTGATTTGGATGGAATGTCAAGTAGCAGTGAAGGATTGCAGATAAAGTCAAATAAGGACGGCGTATCTCAAAATATCACAATAGAAGGTATCGGTGAGGATGCAACCGTCTCTGGTTTCGGCTTTCTTTGTAGGAGTACTACGAGCATAGAGTTCCGTAATTTTGCGATTATGAATTTTATGGATGATGGTATCTCTCTTGACACAGATAATTCCAATATATGGGTTCATAATATGGACTTATTCTATGGTCAGAAGGGTGGTGCTTCAGATCAGGCAAAAGGTGATGGAACAATAGATTTGAAGGGTGATTCTAAATACATAACATTGTCTTCAAATCACTTCTGGGATAGTGGTAAAAGTTCTCTTTGTGGTATGACGAGTGAAAGTGGTGAAAACTGGATAACGTATCATCATAATTGGTTCGATCACACAGACTCTCGTACTCCTCGTGTGCGTACAATGACAGTACACGTTTACAATAATTATTATGATGGTGTGTCTAAATACGGCGTTGGTGCCACAACCGGCTCAAGCGTATTCGTAGAAAACAACTATTTCCGTAATACGAAATACCCAATGCTTATATCACTGCAAGGTTCAGACATTTCAGGAGATGGTGAAGGTACATTTTCAGGTGAAGATGGTGGTATTATAAAATCATATGGAAATGTTTTTGCAGAGAAATCAAGCAAATTCAAGTATGTGACATATCAGGAAAATAACACTCAGTTCGACGCTTATGAAGCTACATCACGTGACGAACAAGTACCTTCTTCCGTAAAGACACTTGCAGGTGGTAACACTTATAACAACTTTGATACGAATAGTGCTCAAATTTATGATTATGTTTCAGATGCGGCAGCAGACGTTCCGTCAATAGTCACTGGGTATTATGGAGCTGGTCGATTGAATCACGGAGACTTCCAATGGGATTTTAACGACGCTGTTGACGATGAAAGTTATGCTGTAAACACAGGTTTGCAGTCAGCAATCCAGAATTATAAGTCTTTGCTTGTCGGCATTTATGGTGACGAGAACGCCGAGAGCGGCGAGCAAGGCAGCGAAGGCGGCGACGAACCTGTAAACCCGAACCCAGGCGGTGACGAGGGTGGAGAAGACCCCGACGAGCCTGAAACGCCAGTTGTTACCGAAGGTGACATTTACGCTTCATTTGTAGGAGGAGTAGCACAGAGTAATGTTGAAGGCTTCTTTACTGTAGCCGGTTCACAGGCGCAAAACCACGGTAGTATGACGGTGAACGGTGAGACATACGAAACAGGTCTGAAACTTGACTCCAAGGGTTCTCTTTCTTTCACTCCGTCTGAAGATATGACTATGACGCTTTATTTCCGTGTAAAAGGAGACGATGCTGCAACCATTACAGAAGGTGATGTTAAGGTGAACGGTGAGACCGAAGCCGGTAATGCTTTGACAGAAGGTGGATTTACGCTGACAATGGATGTTGCGAAGGGCACGCAATATGCAATAACCAAAGGCTCGGCAGAATCTTACATTTTCTATATCTCTCTTGAAAGCAAGGACGGCGGCGACGTGACAGACCCTGACGAGGGTGGCGAGGAAGAACCCGTAGACCCGAATCCTGGTGAGGATGAAAATCCTGACACGCCTGTTGCCGGTGAAACAATCACTTGTGACTTTACAGGAAGGAAGAACAACAATGAGTCGTTCTTTACGATAAACGGTAGCTATTCTAACAGCAAAGGCACTGCCACGGTGAACGGCCAGACTTATTCTGACTGTCTGAAAATAGAGTCGTCAACAAGCATTATGTTCACAACGACACAGAAGATGACGTTGAAGCTCTATTTCGGTTCAGAAGACTCAAAGTGCAATATTAAGATTAACGGTGAGCAATATGACGGCGACGCCAACAACGTCATAACAGCGACGCTTGAGGCCGGCAGTTATGAGCTGACGAAGAAAGACTCTTGCAACTTGTTCTACATCGAGCTTGTCCCTGCTGAATAAGGCAAACCAATAAATAACAATCATCTTTTTATGTTGGGCGCGTAGTGTTGGGCTACGCGCCCAATTTTTTAGTCCCAGCCCGGCCTCCCCGTGGAGAGGGGAAGGGATGGCGTGGCGTGGGTAATGCTATAGTGACGTTATGCAAGCAAACGTGGCGGTTTGCTTACACAGTGATTTTCGTTGACGCTCCACAGTGCCGTCGTTCAGAAGTTAAAGGGATTTGGCCGCAAATATCGCAAGGAGAAATGTGCAAACGTAAACTGCTGGCATTGTGAACGTTACGCCAGACGTTGCTGAATTGTGCAGTGCCGACGGCTTGTTCATACGGCAAAAACAGCCTTTTTTGACGGCATTTACGGCAAACAAGGGTGTTAATGACGGCTTTTACCACCAGTAAAAGCCGTCATTACTGTTAGTAAAAGCCATCATTACGGGTGGTAAAGGGCGTTATTACTGGTTGTAAAAGCCGTTATTGCTATCGGTTTGGACGGTTCTTGCCCGTGGCGGAGACCTTCGCCGTTCTATTTCGGACAAAAAGGCGTACATTCTTGAAATGACAAAATGAAAGGGGTAGGGGTGAAAAGGTGAAAAAGTGAAAAGGTGAAAAAGGAGAAAAAGGTGAAAAATGGAAAAGGCGGAAACGGTGAAATGATGAAAAAGGAGTTGGCGTTGAGATTTATTTGCGTTTATCTTTGTGCGTTTGGTAGTTTTGCGTTACCTTTGCAGATAAGGTGGAGCACGGCGTCTTCGGGCAAGACTTGGCGGTGTGATGATGCTTACACAATGGCAATGACGCAGGGTTTTGGATGTCATTTTGTGTCGGAATTTAAAATAATTCAGGCATAAATGCTGATAATCAGAAGTTTTTTAATACTTTTGCAAATGGATTTGTAAAAAGGTAAAAACGATTAAGGCTAATGAGACCAACTGCGATATTGCTGCTTCACTGTCCCGACAAGCGAGGGATAATAACGGAGATAACGAAATTCATAACGGACAACAATGGCAACATAGTATATCTCGACCAGTATGTAGACCGCCAGGACGGGATGTTCTTCATGAGGCTGGAGTGGGAGCTTGACGGTTTCGTAATACCGCGCGAGAAGCTGAAAGACTATTTCCAGACGCTTTACGCAGCGAGATACGACATGACGTTCAACCTTTACTTTAACGACGTGAAGCCGCGTATGGCGATATTCGTCAGCAAGATGAGCCATTGCCTTTACGACCTCTTGGCGCGCTACAACGCCGGGGAGTGGAATGTCGAGATACCTTGCATCGTTAGCAACCACGAAGATCTCCGCTATGTGGCGGAGCAGTTCGGCATACCTTACTACGTGTGGTCGATAAACAAGGATCACTCCAACAAGGCCGAAGTGGAGCAGGCGGAGATGGAGCTGTTGAAGAAGGAACGGGTGACGTTCATCGTGCTCGCCCGCTATATGCAGATAATCAGCGAGGGGATGATAGCCGCCTACCCGCACCACATAATAAACATACACCACTCGTTCCTGCCGGCCTTCATCGGGGCGAGGCCGTACCACCAGGCATGGGAACGCGGCGTGAAGATAGTGGGGGCCACGAGCCATTACGTTACCACGGAGCTTGACGCCGGCCCCATAATAGAGCAGGACGTAGTGAGAATATCTCACAAGGATACGCCGGAAAGCCTCGTGCTGAAAGGCCGCGACTTGGAGAAAATCGTCTTGAGCCGCGCCGTGACGAAGCACATCGAGCGTAAGATATTGACATATAACAATAAGACGATAATATTCAGTTAGCTTGTCAGCAGACGAGCAGACAAGTGACGAGTAGACGAGCAGACAAGTGACGAGCAGACGAGTGACGAGCAGACAAGCAGACGAGTGACAAGCAGACGAGCAAACAAGTGACGAGCAAACGAGCGACGAGCAGACAAGTAGACGAGCGGTCAGCAGACAAGTGACAAGGCAAATGGGCTTGTCTGCTTGTCACTGTGAACTTGTCAACTAAAAGAACTGTGAACTTGTCAACTAAAATAAAATATATGGATGTAGCTGTTATAAAATACAATGCCGGCAACGTGTACAGCGTTGTTAACGCCCTGCGGCGCCTCGGCGTAGAGCCTGTGGTGACGGATGACGCACGGCGGATAGCGTCGGCGGACAAGGTGGTGTTCCCCGGCCAGGGAGAGGCGGCGGGCGCAATGGCGTATCTGCGCGCCAAGGGCCTTGACGCTGTGATAAAGTCGCTGCGCCAACCCGTTTTGGGCATTTGCATCGGACAGCAGCTGCTATGCCGCCATTCAGAGGAGGGCGACACGGATTGCCTTGGCGTGTTTGACGTTGACGTGATGAAATTCAGACCCCGACGCCATGAGGACAAGGTGCCGGCGATGGGTTGGAACTCGTTGTACGACATGGCGTCTCCGCTGTTCGCAGGAATGCAAGACGGCACGTATGCGTATTTTGTACACAGCTATTACGTGCCGGTTTGCAGCTTCACCGCAGCCAAGGCCGATTACATCCAGCCTTACAGCGCGGCGTTGTGCAAGGATAATTTCTACGCCACGCAGTTCCACCCAGAAAAGAGCGGCGACGCCGGGGCGGCGATGTTGAGGAATTTCATCGGGATGTGAAACCATGTAACCGTAAAAGCAAATGATAGAGCTGATACCTGCGATAGACGTGATAGACGGCAAATGCGTCCGTCTGGCCAAAGGCGATTATGCCTCGAAGACCGTTTACGGCGAATCGCCGGCTGACATGGCGGAGCTGTTCGAGGCTTCAGGGTTCAAGCGTCTGCACGTTGTAGACCTTGACGGGGCGAAGTCGAAGCACGTTGTGAACTTAGCCGTCCTTCAAGAGATAACGAGGCGCACCAGCCTGGTTGTGGATTTCGGTGGAGGCGTCAAGACGGATGATGACGTCCGCAAGGTTTTCGACGCAGGTGCGTCCATGGTTACGGTAGGCTCCGTGGCCGTTACGCACAGGGATGTTTTCGCCGGATGGCTTGAAGCCTTCGGTTCGGACAGGATAATCCTCGGCGCTGACGTGCGCGACGGTAAGATAAGCATAAACGGCTGGCGCGACGACACGTCGGAAGATGTAATGGATTTCTTGGAATACTATGTAGGCATGGGCGTGAAGAATGTCCTTTGCACGGACATATCGAAAGACGGTATGCTGCAAGGCCCGGCGTTCGGGCTTTACAGCAGGATAATGGAGCGTTTCCCGCAAGTTAACCTGATAGCGAGCGGCGGAGTTTCGGGCGTTGAAGACATCGTGCGCCTTGACAAGGAAGGCGTGCCCTCCGTGGTGTTCGGCAAGGCCGTTTACGAAGGACGGGTGGATGTGCGCACCTTAGTGGGCGACGTCCGCAAATATGCGCAGGCAAAGCCCATGCGGCAATGACATTTAACAGCAAAGCGATGGCGAGAGGTTTGGCAAAGAGGATAATCCCCTGTCTCGACGTAAAAGACGGACAGACAGTGAAAGGTACGAATTTCGTTAACCTGCGCAGTGCGGGCGACCCCGTGGCGTTGGGCAAGGCCTATAGCGACGCGGGGGCTGACGAACTGGTATATCTCGACATAACGGCGAGCAGCGAAGGGCGTAAGACCTTTACCGAGGTTGTCACCCGCGTGGCGAGGGAGATTAACATCCCGTTCACCGTCGGCGGCGGCGTGAACGACATCGCGGACGTGGAGCGTCTGCTCAACGCCGGCGCGGACAAGGTGAGCGTGAACAGCGCCGCCCTGCGCCGTCCAGGACTGATTGACGAGATTTCAACGAGATACGGCTCGCAAGTCTGCGTATGCGCCATCGACGCAAAATGTGAAGACGGGTCGTGGACATGCTATATGAATGGCGGGCGCGCCGCCACGGGCCGCGACTTGTTCGCCTGGGCTAAAGAGGCGGAGGAGCGTGGCGCCGGCGAGATATTGTTCACCAGCATGAACCATGACGGCGTTAAGTGCGGTTTCGCCAATGAAGCCCTGGCGCGGCTGTCAGACGAGTTAGGCATACCGGTCATCGCAAGTGGCGGTGCCGGCAAGATGGAACACTTCAGGGACGCTTTCACCAAAGGGAAGGCCGACGCCGCCCTGGCCGCCAGCGTTTTCCATTTCGGTGAGATAAGCATACCGGAGCTGAAGCGTTACCTGCATGGTGAAGGCGTAAACGTCAGGACGGTCTGAGCCAGGCTCTTGCCAAAGGACTTGCGGCGTGCGCGTTTTCAGTTTGTTTGTGTATTACAAAAGAATAAAGATGGAAATAGATTTTGGAAAGATGGACGGCCTCGTGCCGGTGGTGATCCAGGACAGCGAGACGATGAAAGTCTTGATGCTGGGTTTCATGGACGAGGACGCATACAATAAAACCGTTGAGACCGGGAAAGTGACCTTTTACAGCAGGAGCCGGAAGTGCCTTTGGACTAAAGGCGAGACTTCGGGCAACTTCCTGAACGTAGTCAGCATAATGAACGACTGCGACAATGACACATTGTTGATAAAGGTAGTGCCGGAAGGCCCTGTGTGCCATACCGGTGCCGACACCTGTTGGGGCGAGGAGAACAAGGCCAACCCGCTGGCGTTTCTCTCCACGCTTCAGGACTTCATTGAAAAGCGCCGTGAGGAGATGCCCGAAGGCTCATACACGACAAGCCTTTTCAAGGACGGCATAAACAGGATAGCCCAGAAAGTGGGTGAGGAGGCTCTCGAAACGGTGATTGAAGCCGTGAACGGCCAAGACGACAGGCTTGTTTATGAGGCGTCGGACATGTTTTACCATTTGATAGTGCTGCTTACGGAGAAGGGCTTGCGCATCGAGCGTGTGGCCGAGGAACTTCGTGACAGGCACCAGCCGGGTTGGCATAAGCATTGAACATAATGAAATATAAAGATATATGTTTGTAGAATATAAGAATGTCAATATTTACCAAGACGACGTTTGCGTCCTCTCAAATGTTGACTTCCATGTGGACGAAGGCGAGTTCATCTACATAATAGGCCACGTAGGGTCGGGTAAGAGCAGCCTGCTCAAGACGCTTTATTGTGAACTTGACATACCTGAAGGCGAAGAAGCCGTTGTGCTGGAACGCAACCTGTTGCGCATGAAGCGCAAGGAAGTGCCGGCGTTGCGCAAGGAACTTGGGATTATATTCCAGGATTTCCAGTTGTTGCACGACCGCAGTGTGTACAAGAATTTGCAATTCGTGTTGAAATCGACGGGCTGGAAGAACAAGAAAGACATTAACGAACGTATTGACGAAGTGCTTGAGGCTGTAGGCATGGCCGACAAGAAGCTGAAAATGCCATACGAGCTTTCCGGCGGCGAACAGCAACGAATAGCAATAGCCCGTGCGATACTCAACAAGCCAAAGATGATTATAGCGGACGAGCCTACGGGAAATCTCGACCCTGAAACGGCCGACAATATCGTCAGCCTGCTCAAGCAAGTCAGCCTTACGGGGGCGGCCGTGGTGATGTCTACCCACAACCTGCCGATGCTTGACAAGTATCCGGGCATTGTGTATCAATGCAAGGATGGGAAACTCAGCGACGTGACGGCTGAATATAATAAGATGAGCATCGTTGGCGAAGAATGACGCCGCTGGTGCGTGCGGCGTCGCGCCGTTTTTTTTGACAGAGTATTATTTTGAAAAGACATAAAATTAAAAGCATAGTTGTATGATAGTAATGAAATTTGGAGGAACGTCAGTCGGCACTCCGGAGCGTATGAAGCACGTATCCTCGTTAGTGACAAACAGTGGCGAACCTGTGTTGGTTGTGCTTTCGGCGATGTCCGGCACGACTAATTCATTGATTGAAATATCAGATTATCTCTATAAGAAAAACCCGGAAGGCGCAAACGACGTAATCAACAGGTTGGAGAAGACGTATATGCGCCATGTTGAAGAGTTGTACTCGACAGACGAATGGAAGACCGAGACCCGTAATTTCCTGCGTGGCGAGTTTGATTATCTGCGTTCGTTCACGAAAGACATTTTCACAAGTTTCGAGGAAAAGAGCATCGTTGCCCAAGGCGAGATAATGAGCACGAACATGGTGAACAACTATTTGAAAGAATGCGGCGTTAAAACCGCCTTGCTTTCAGCCATCGACTTTATGCGCACTGATAAGAACGCCGAGCCTGACGCCCCTTACATAAAAGACAAGTTGACGAAGTTGCTTCAGCAGACGCCTGGGCAGCAGGTCTACATCACACAGGGGTTCATCTGCCGTAACGCCTACGGCGAGATAGACAATTTGCAGCGTGGCGGCAGCGATTATACGGCGTCGCTTGTCGGTGCGGCCATAAACGCCGAGGAAATACAGATATGGACCGACATCGACGGCATGCACAACAATGACCCGCGCATCGTTGACAAGACCGAGGCCGTGCGGCAGTTGCATTTTGAAGAAGCAGCGGAGTTGGCTTATTTTGGAGCAAAGATATTGCACCCCACGTGTGTGCAACCCGCCAAGTTTGCCGGCATCCCTGTGCGTTTGCTTAATACGATGGATCCTACGGCGCCGGGCACGATAATAAACAATGAGACCTTAGCCGGAAAGATAAAGGCCGTGGCGGCGAAAGACAATATTACGGCGATAAAGATAAAGAGCAGCCGTATGCTGTTGGCGACAGGTTTCCTGCGCAAGGTCTTTGAGATATTCGAGAGTTTCCAGACGCCGATTGACATGATAGCCACGAGTGAGGTTGGCGTGTCGATGAGCATAGACAACGACGCCCACCTTAACGACATTGTTGCGGAGCTCAAGAAGTATGGCACTGTGACGGTAGACCGAGATATGTGCATAATCTGTGTTGTCGGTGACTTGGATTGGAGCAATGTCGGCTTCGAGACTTTGGCCGCCGACGCGATGAAGAACATTCCTGTGAGGATGATTTCATACGGTGGCAGCAATTACAACATCTCGTTCCTTGTCCGTGAGTCGGACAAGAAGCGTGCGTTGCAAAGCCTTAGTGAAACATTGTTCAACGGTAAGTAATTATAGTTTTAGTATATGAAAGGTGTATTCCCTTTGGATAAGTTCAAGGGTATTGAGACTCCGTTTTATTATTATGACACAGAGTTGTTGCGTGACACTCTGCGTGCTATAAACACCGAG
This sequence comes from uncultured Prevotella sp., assembly GCA_944320255.1. Lineage (GTDB taxonomy): Bacteria > Bacteroidota > Bacteroidia > Bacteroidales > Bacteroidaceae > Prevotella. The sequence continues at coordinate 13,555 of CALUGU010000015.1, forward strand.
GCCGGCAAGTATGAGGGTTTCTGTGTGCATTACGCAGTCAAGGCTAACGCCAATCCGAAGCTCCTGAATGTGATTTGCCAGGCAGGGCTTGGTGCCGACTGTGTGAGCGGCGGGGAAATACGTGCGGCTGTAAACGCCGGTTTCCCTTCAAGCAAGATTGTTTTCGCCGGTGTAGGGAAAACGGATAAGGAAATTGAACTCGGCTTGGACAAGAACATTTTTTGTTTTAACGTGGAAAGCGTGCCTGAGCTTGAAGTCATCAACTCTTTGGCCGCCGGCAAGGGAAAGGTTGCCAACGTGGCGTTCCGCATAAATCCCGACGTGGGGGCGCATACCCATGCCAACATAACGACGGGGCTTGCCGAGAATAAGTTTGGCATCGCAATGGACGATATGGAAGATGTCATACGCCGTGCGTTGGCAATGTCGAACGTCAAGTTTGTTGGCCTGCATTTCCACATAGGTTCACAAATCCTCGACATGGGCGATTTCGTTGCTTTGTGCAACCGCGTTAATGATTTGCAGAATATGCTTGAGGCTCGTAAAGTCGTTGTTGAAAACATAAACGTAGGAGGCGGGCTTGGCATCGATTACACCCATCCCAACAGGGTTCCGGTGCCGGATTTCAAGTCTTATTTCAGCACTTACGCACGCCATCTGAAGTTGCGCAAGGGGCAGAAGCTGCATTTTGAGCTTGGCCGCTCTGTCGTAGGTCAATGCGGTTCGTTGATAACCCGTGTGCTTTATGTCAAGCAGGGCACAGTCAAGCAGTTCGCCATCGTCGATGCGGGGATGACCGACCTGATACGCCCGGCCCTTTACCAGGCTTACCATAAGATAGAGAACATCTCTTGTGACGCTTCGCCCAAGACTTACGATGTCGTAGGTCCGATATGTGAGTCGAGCGACGTGTTCGCCAAGGCTGTTGACATAGACGAATGCCACCGTGGCGATTTGCTTGCCATAAGGTCTGCCGGTGCCTACGGTGAGATTATGGCTTCGCAATACAACTGCCGCCCCTTGCCAAAAGGGTATATTGCGGAGGAACTGCAATGATAACTTTTGAAAGACAAGTTTAAATGCTTTTAGACAATATTGCTGTTTTTGTTTGCGTGCTGTTGCTGCTGCTTGCCGTCTGGTCTTTATTGTCAGACACTTTTTTGGCGAAAGTGGATGTCGCAGATGGAGACGGTGTTCCTGGCGAGTCCGCAGGTTCGGTGTCTTCAGTGTCTGTCGTTGTCGTGTCGGATAATAACGCAAGCGAACTGGCCGCCAACCTGCCTGTGTATTTGTCACAAGATTATCCGGCAGGATACGAAGTGATAGTTGTTGTTGACAGGGATGAAGACGGCACAGGCGACGTGTTGAAAACTTTTGCCGGCAATCCGCTGCTTTACACGACGTTCGTGCCGGATTCGTCGCGATATATGAGCAGGAGGAAACTTGCAGTGACGCTGGGAGTGAAAGCCGCAAAAAACGAATGGATATTGCTTGCCGACGCAGCGGCACGCCCCGCGTCGCCGAAATGGATAGCCAGGATGGCGGCATCTTGCCGTGACGGTGTAGACATGGTGATGGGATACAGCTGTTTTGCCGACGAGACATGCGATTTCAAAAAGCTCTACCGTTTCCACCGTGCGTATTCGCTTTTGCATGAGGCACAGTCAGGACGGGCTTACGGCCTTGTGGGCTGCAACCTTATGTTCAGGAAAAGCATGTTTATGGCCGGAAACGGTTTCCTTGGCAATCTCAAGTATCTCCGCGGAGAGTATGAGTTCATGGTGAATAAGTACTCCGACGGTGGCAACGTGGCCGTTGAGGCAAGCCGTGATAGTTACATTGTTGAAAATGCTCCGTCTCCCAAGAAATGGCATGACATGAATGTCTTTCACGTTGAGACGCGGCGGCATTTAGACGGGGGCTTCAGGCATGGCGCGGCGTTCGTTTCAGACATGCTTTCGCTGTATGTCTGCTTGTTGGCGTCGGTTGCCGCAACGGTATGGGCGGCGTTGGTTTCACGTTGGCTCATATTGCCGTTGGCCGTATTGGCCTTGGTCGTGCCGGTGCTCTCAAGGACGCTTAAAGCCAAGCGTGCCATGAGGGATTTTGGCTTGCACATCCCGTTGTGGAAGGTCGTGCCCATTGAGATGGGCATCGCATGGCATAATCTAAGATATGTGTTTTTGCATAAGTTTTCAGACAAGCACGACTTTATAAGTCATAAATCATGACAGGGCGATGAAGGTGTTGCATTACATACCAAGTGCTAAGGCCGCTGCCGGTTCGTATGTTTCGGATTACATTGTCGGCGTGGTCAAGAGCATGTCGGAGCGGGCCGAGGTGCACGTCCTGACATCCGCCGGCGGCGCGCGGCTTGGCAATTCAGAGATGCACGTATGGCGGCCCGGCCTGTTGCCGTTTTACACGGGACGCCGCAGGTTGCGCCGGCTGTTGTCGGCTTTGAAGCCTGACGTCGTGCACATCCATTCATGTTGGAGCTTTTACGCAGCCATTCTTTCCGGCGAATGCGCCAGGATGCGCATACCTACAGTTATTACTCCAGGCCGCCGGTTGGAGCCTTGGCATTATTCACACCGTTATTTCCTTTCAAAACTTCCGAAATACATTTTATTCCAGCGCAATATGGTGGTTCGCGCCGCGGCCTTGCACGCAGTGTGCGCCCAAGAGGCATCAGACTTGGCGGCGTTTTGCTGGCATCCGCGTTTGAAAGCCAAACACAGCTTGAACAGCAGGGTGGTGGAGACAAACATATTCGACACGCCTGTCAGCCGTGGCGCACCGCTTGTTGCCGACGAACTGCTCAAATTGTATCAGAAAGCCGTAGACAGCGCGCCTTTCCCCATGATGTCAGCCGACGAACTGCTTGCGGAGGACTGGCTAATAATGACCGGAGCGGCCGACGGCAGCCGGCAAACTTCGGTTCCCGGTGATGTGCTGTCAGTTATGAATACCCTTGACGGTAAGGCGTGGCGCAGGATATTCCTACATTCAGCCGACCAGGGAGTGCTGGATTTCGTAAGGCGCGGGCTTGGCGTCGCCGGGCTGTCCGTGCCACCGTTGGCCGTTGACAAGGTTGACAGGTTTACGGACGGTTTGAATGGCCGTGCCGCGGAAAAACGCTTGCCCGGACGCTCTAAGCTCTCACGGCTGTCGTCAGACGGAGAGCTCTCCGGCAGGGAGCTTGACGTTTGCACGCAGTTCGTCTCGGTGATGATGAAGGCCAGGAAGGCGTGCGTCAGCCGTGCCGACTTTGTAGGGCTGTGCCGTGCGCTGCGTCTCGGCGGCTATGACGAAGACGCTGTTGAGGCCAAAGTCCGCTCTTTAGGACTGTCACGTGACGCCGCCGGCTTGTTGCAGGTGTTGAAAGAGCGTTACGGCCTCGGCGAAGGCTTCATGTTCTCCGAACCTTCAGACGGCAAAGCTGCTGGAAAGTTCAAGGTAAAACTATTTAAATCAGACATACAATGAAAACATCATCCAACGACATCGAGAGTGACATCAGGTATTTGCGGCTGCTGTCGCAGTCGTTCCCGAACATAGCCGACGCAAGCACGGAAATCATAAACTTGCAGGCGATACTCAACCTGCCGAAGGGCACGGAGCATTTCCTTGCCGACCTGCACGGAGAGTACAAGTCGTTCCAGCACGTGCTGAAGAACGCTTCCGGCAATATTAAGAGGAAGGTTAACGAGATATTCGGCAACGAGTTGCGCGAGGCCGAGAAGAAGGAGCTGTGCACCCTGATTTATTACCCGGAGGAGAAGCTCGAACTGATCAAGGCCGCCGAGCCGGAGCTTGACGATTGGTACCACGTGACAATCCACCAGCTTGTGCGCGTCTGCCGCGACGTTTCGAGCAAGTACACCCGTTCAAAGGTGAGGAAATCGCTGCCTGAGGATTTCTCGTACATCATCGAGGAATTGTTGCACGAGCGCACCGACGACGCCGACAAGGCCGCTTACGTGAATGTCATCATCGACACCATCATCACCACCGGGCGCGCCGACGACTTCATCATTGCCATCTCGCACGTGATACAGCGGCTGGCAATCGACCTGCTGCACATCCTCGGCGACGTTTACGACCGCGGCCCAGGTGCACATATAATAATGGACATCCTCGGCGGCTACCATAACTGGGACATACAGTGGGGCAACCATGACATTCTCTGGATGGGCGCGTGCGCCGGCAACGAGGCTTGCGTCTGCAACGTAATACGCCTCTCGTTGCGTTACGCTAACCTTGTGACGTTGGAGGAGGGGTACGGCATCAATCTTGTGCCGCTTGCCACGTTCGCTATGGAGAAATACGGCGACGACCCGTGCACGGAGTTCTTGCCCAAGGTGGGCGAGGCCACGGATATTGACGAGAAAACGCGCCTGCTGACGGCGCGGATGCACAAGGCCATCACCGTGATACAGTTTAAGGTTGAGGCGGCCATAATAGCCCGCCATCCCGAATGGGGCATGGATGACAGGCGGATGCTCGGCTGCATAGACTACGACCGGGGCGTATGCACCATCGGCGGTCATGAATATGAGATGAAGAGCTGCCATTTCCCCACGGTGTCGCCGGCGGAACCTGACGCCCTGACAGCCGACGAGCGTGCGCTTGTTGACAGGCTGAAGCATTCGTTCACCGTCAACGAGAATCTGCATAAGCACATCCGACTGATGTTAAGCCACGGCTCGCTCTACACCATAATCAACGACAACCTGCTCTTCCACGCTTCCGTGCCGTTGAATAGCGACGGCAGCTTGAAGCAGGTGGAGCTTGACGGGTGCAAATGCGGCGGCCGCGAACTGATGGACCGCATCGACCGCATTGTGCGGAGCGCGTTCCAGGCCGACACCGACCCGCAGGAAAAATGTTTCGCCACGGATTACTTCCTCTACTTGTGGTGCGGGCGCGACTCCGTGCTGTTCGACAAGTCGAAGATGGCAACCTTCGAGCGTTACTTCCTGAAGGATAAGGAGACATACAAGGAAGAGAAGGGCAACTACTTCAAGCTGCGCGACGACGGCCGCGTGTGTGACGCCATACTCGACGCTTACGGCGTGACAGGCCCCAACCGCCATATCATCAACGGCCACGTGCCGGTGCACGCCGCCAGCGGCGAGAACCCGATAAAGGCGGGTGGCAAGTTGATGGTCATCGACGGAGGCTTCTCCGAAGCGTATCACAAGGAGACCGGCATCGCCGGGTACACCCTTGTGTATCACAGCCGCGGTTTCGAACTTGTGCAGCATGAGCCGTTCACAAGCACCGAAGACGCCATCTTGCGCGGCTCTGACATCAAGAGCACCATGCAGATAGTGGAAATGTCGGCCCACCGCATGCTTGTGGCTGATACGGACATAGGCCGCGAACTGAAACGGCAAATATCCGACCTCAAGAAACTTCTTTACGCTTACCGCCACGGCTTTATCAAGGAGCGGAGGTAGCTGTTTGCGTTCAGATGTCGGTTGACAGCGGGGTGTGTCAAGATACACAGGCATTAAGAGTGTGTATTTTGACGCATCTCGCTAATTTTTGTTTTGGTGAATTGTTGATATTGCCATAATGTAAGATAAACGCGCTGTTTGCTTACACATTGATTTTTGTTGACGCTCTACAATGCCTTCGCTTTAAAATTATTGGCGTTTGCCCGCAAATAACGCAAAATAGAGCGTGCAAGTGTAAGTGTCTGTCAGTCAGGAATGTATGCTGTAATGCTATTATTGTGTGCAATAATAATGACGCTTTAATGCGTGAAAAACGGCGTATTTTGGTAGTAAAAGCCGTTATTGAGGGTGGTAAAGGCCGTTATTGAGGGTAGTAAAGGCCGTCATTGCAGGTAGTAAAAGCCGTTATTACTGGTGGTAAAAGCCGTTATTACCAGTAATAAAGGGCGTTATTACTGTAAAAGCAAACGGTTTTTGCCATAATTGGCAGCCACGCCGTTCTATTTCGAGAGTTTTGGTTGACATTTTAGTTTTGACGTTTTTACGTCAAAACGTGTTGTTTGCTTACAATGTGGAATGGAGAAGTTGAAGAAGTTAAAGGAGTTATCACTCCGCTTACGCTCCGTTAGAAGTTAAAGCCGTATGCCTTGCTTAAAGTACTTCAGGCTATCGCTCTAACTCCTTTAACTTCTCTAACTTCTTTAACTTCTAACGGAGCGTAAGCGGAGTGATAACTTCTCTAACTTCTCATCCTTGCTTGTTGATTTCCCAGAACGCGACGGCGGAGGCGGCTGCCACGTTGAGCGAGTCAACACCGTGGTGCATCGGTATGCGCACGGTGTAGTCGGCTTGCGTTATGGTGTCGTGGGGCAGTCCGTCGCCCTCGTTGCCCATGATGATGGCGAGGCGCGGTTCGGCGGCGAGTTCCCGTGAGCCTAATGGTATCGACTTGTCTGTGAGCGCCAAGGCGGCGGTCTTGAAGCCGAGCGGCTTCAGGTCTTGCGTGGAATTGTCAATCCACGCCCAAGGCACAAGGAACACCGCACCCATAGACACACGTACCGCCCGGCGGCAGAGCGGGTCGCAGGTATTGCGGGTTAGCAGCACGGCGTCGATGCCCAGCGCGGCGGCCGAGCGGAATATCGCGCCTACGTTTGTGGCTTCAACAACGTTGTCGATTACGGCGACGCGCCGTGCGTCGCGGCAAGCGTCGGCAAAGTTGCGCTCCTTAGGCCTGCGCATGGCGCACAGCACTCCGCGCGTCAGGGTGTAGCCTGTCATGGCGGCGAGCACGTCGCGTCCGCCGGTGAATACGGGCTTGTCGCCGAGGCGTTCTATTATGGCGGCGTCGCCCGTTATGTGGCGTCGTTCGCAGAGTAGCGACAGCGGTTCGTATCCAGCGTCGAGCGCAACGTTGATGACCTTAGGGCTTTCGGCTATGAAGACGCCGCCGTCGCAGCTTTGGCCGGAGCGCAGCTGCGCCTCGGTCAGCGAGTGGTAAGGCTCTGTGCCGGGATGGTTGAGCGATGTTATTTCTATTAGTCGCATATTAAAAAGTGAAAGGGTTGGGAGTGGCGTGGGCAAAACTTAGCATCCGAAATACTCTTCAAGTTCGTTGCGTGCACTGCCGTCGTGGTTGGGCAGGTCCTTGATTATCCGTCCGTTCTCAAGCAGGGCTATGCGGCTGGATATGTCAATGGTGTGGGCCAGGTTGTGGCTGCTCACTATTACCGTTGCCCCGCTTTGCGCGTTGTAGTCTCGGAGAATGTGTTTCAGGCTGTTTTGGCTTGAAGGGTCGAGGAAGTTGAACGGTTCGTCGAGTATGAGCTGTTGCGGGTGGTTGATTAACGCCGAGATGATGCCCACCTTCTGTTTGTTGCCGGCCGAGAGGTTGCGTATTAGCTTTTTCTGGCCGAGCACTTCGCCGTTCATGAACGTTGCGAAGGCTGCCACCCGTTCGTCGGTCTCGGTCTCGGACAAGCCGTTTACCTTGCCGACAAACCTGAAATATTCTTCAGGCGTCAGGAAGTCGATGAGAAAGCCTTCGTCGATGTAAGCTCCAGTTGCGGCTTTCCAGTCTTCTGACTGTGCCGGGTTGGTCTCTATGACGCCGCCGTCGCTTGTCAGGCGCATTGTGACTTGCCCCTCGTCGGCCTTGATGAGGTCGAGCATCAGGCGGAACAGTGTTGTTTTCCCGGCCCCGTTGTTGCCTACAAGTCCGATGATGTCTCCGCTGTTGAAGGTGAACGCCGGAATGTCAACGGCGGTCTTGTCGCCGAATGACTTTTTAAGGTTGGTTATTTGGATTGACATATTAGGATTTAAAGATTGTGGTTTAATATAAAAAATTAAGAGTTAAGGATTAAGAACGCCTCTTGTTGTGAACGTAAAGCTCTTCTTCTTAATTCTTAACTCTTAATTCTTAATTTATCACGGGGTTACACGAGTCCCTTGCCGTGGCAGTTCTTGAACTTCTTTCCGCTGCCGCACGGGCACGGGTCGTTGCGTCCCGGCATCTTTTCCTTGCGCACAGGCTGGCGTCTGGCCTCGGCGTTTTGGCGTGTGTCTTGGCTGGCAGCCGCCTTCTGTCCGGGGTCGGTCAGGTCGTCTTTCTGCTCATTGTAGCGTTGGCTGCGCTGTTCGGGAGCAGCCTCGCGCACTTCCTCGCGCTGGATTTCGGGTATCTGTCCGCGCATCAGGATGCTCACGATGCGGTTGTTCATCTGGTTAACCATGTCGTCAAACAGCTTCACGCTCTCCAGCTTGAAGATTACCAGCGGGTCTTTCTGTTCGTAAGATGCGTTCTGCACGCTGTGCTTCAGCTCGTCCAAGGCACGCAGGTTCTCCTTCCAGCAGTCGTCGATTATGTGCAGCAGGATGGTTTTCTCAAATTGCTTTACGACGCTCTTGCATTCCGTGTCGTATGCTTCCTTGAGGTTGCAAGGTATGTTGTAAATGCGTTTCCCGTCAGTCAGCGGCACCATGATGCGCTCATAGCGGTCGCCTTGGTTCTCGAACACATCCTTTATTACAGGCCAGGCCACGGCTTGTATGCGGTCGGTCTTGCGCTTGAAGGCGGCCATCGCCATCTGGAACGACTTTTCGGCGAGGTTGTCATGGTTCTCGTTGGTGAATTCCTCGAACGTGAACGGGCATTCCATCGCAAGGATTTTGAGGAACTCGTCCTTGCAGCCTTCGTAGTCGTTCTTGTCGATTATTTCTACCACACGGTCCCAGATGATGTTTGTTATGTCCATTCCGATGCGTTCGCCCATAAGAGCGTGGCGGCGTTTCTCGTACACAACGGTGCGCTGCTTGTTCATCACGTCGTCGTATTCGAGCAGGCGTTTACGTATGCCGAAGTTGTTTTCTTCCACTTTCTTCTGGGCGCGCTCAATGTTCTTCGTGATCATCGGGCTTTCGATGCGCTCCCCGTCCTTGAAGCCGAGACGGTCCATGACACGGGCTATGCGCTCACTTGCGAACAAGCGCATCAGCTTGTCTTCAAGGCTCACGTAGAATACGGAGCTTCCTGGGTCGCCTTGTCGTCCGGCACGTCCGCGCAACTGGCGGTCAACGCGGCGGCTCTCGTGGCGCTCGGTGCCGATGATGGCAAGTCCTCCCGCCGCCTTTACTTCAGGCGACAGCTTGATGTCGGTACCACGTCCGGCCATGTTCGTGGCTATGGTTACAGCTCCGAGCAGTCGTTCTTCGGTGCGTGTCGTGCCGTCGGTGTCGGTTATTGTCACCGTGCCAAGCGTGCTTTGTCCGGCTTCGGCCACAATGTTCGCCTCCTTCTGGTGGAGCTTGGCGTTCAATACGTTATGCGGGATGTGACGCATCTGGAGCATCTTGCTCAACAGTTCCGATATTTCCACAGACGTCGTGCCGACCAAGCACGGGCGTCCCGAATTGCGCATTTCCACGATTTCGTCAATTACTGCGTTGTATTTCTCTCGCGCCGTCTTGTACACTCGGTCGTCCATATCCTTGCGGATGACAGGCTTGTTCGTCGGTATCTCTACCACGTCGAGCTTGTATATGTCCCAGAACTCGCCGGCTTCGGTAATCGCCGTACCTGTCATTCCTGACAGTTTGTGGTACATGCGGAAATAGTTTTGCAGTGTGATTGTGGCAAACGTTTGTGTGGCCTCTTTCACCTTGACGTGCTCTTTGGCCTCGATGGCCTGGTGCAGACCATCGCTCCATTGGCGGCCTTCCATTATGCGGCCCGTCTGCTCGTCAACGATTTTCACTTCGCCGTCCATCACGACGTACTCGTCATCCTTGTTGAACATGGTGTAAGCCTTGAGGAGCTGTTGCAGGGTATGCACCCTTTCGCTCTGTACGGCGTAGTGGTTGAGCAGGCTGTCTTTCTTGTCGAGACGCTGCTGGTCGTCAAGATCCTTTTCGTTTTCGAGTTCGGACAGCTGTGATGTAATGTCAGGAAGGACGAACAACTCTTTGTCGTTCACCTGCTTGGCCAGCCAATCTGTGCCCTTGTCTGTCAAGTCAACGGAGTTCAGCTTCTCGTCAACCACGAAGTACAGCGGCTCGACGGCCTCCGGCATGCGGCGGTTGTTGTTCTCCATGTAATATTCCTCGGTCTTCAGCATGCCGGCCTTAATGCCTTCTTCTGACAAATATTTGATGAGAGGCTTGTTCTTAGGCAGTGCCTTGTGTGAACGGTAAAGGCACAAGAAACCTTCTTCTTGCAGCTTTTGGTCGTTCTTCTCGCGTCCCTCGGTTATTTTCAGCTTGGCGTCGGCGAGGTATTGCGTGGCAAGTTTGCGTTGCACTTCAACCAAGCGTTCCACCAACGGCTGGTATTCCTCGAACATCTGGTCGTCACCATTGGGAACAGGGCCTGATATAATAAGAGGTGTACGGGCGTCGTCGATGAGCACGGAGTCAACCTCATCGACAATGGCGTAGTTGTGCTTGCGCTGTACGAGGTCGGCCGGTGAGATGGCCATGTTGTCACGCAGATAGTCGAAACCGAACTCGTTGTTCGTTCCGAAAGTGATGTCCGCCAAGTAGGCCTTTCGCCTTTGCGGCGTGTTTGGACGGTGCTTGTCGATGCAGTCAACCGAAAGTCCGTTGAATTCATACAGCGGCCCCATCCATTCGGAGTCACGCTTTGCAAGGTAGTCGTTGACGGTTACTACGTGAACTCCATTGCCTGTAAGGGCGTTCAGGAACACAGGCAGTGTGGCCACGAGGGTCTTACCCTCGCCGGTCGCCATCTCGGCAATCTTGCCTTGATGGAGCACCACGCCGCCGAAAAGCTGCACGTCGTAATGCACCATATCCCATTTCATATCGTTTCCGCCGGCCATCCAGTGGTTGCTGTATATGGCCTTGTCGCCCTCTATGCGTACAAAGTCTTTCGTCGTTGCCAGCTCGCGGTCGAAGTCGTTGGCTGTTACGACAACTTCGTCATTCTCGGCGAAACGGCGCGCCGTGTCTTTCATGATGCTGAAAGCCGTGGGCAGAACTTCGTCAAGCGCCTTTTCGTATAAGTCAAGGACTTCCTTCTCCAGCTTGTCTATCTGGTTGAATATTGTCTCACGCTCGTCTATCGGTGTGTCTTCTATTTTTGCCTTGAGTTCCTCGATTTGCTTTTTCTGCCCGGCTGCCGAGTCCTGCACGTACTTCTGTATTTCCTTTGTCTTGGCACGCAACTCGTCGTTGCTGAGCGCCTTTATCTTTGGATACTCGGCCTTCACCTGCTCAACCACAGGCTGTATGAGCTTCATGTCCCTTGCGGATTTGTCGCCGAAAAGCGACTTCAAAAAACTATTTAAACCCATTTTGTGTTAACGTTTTCTTCTTTTGGTGTGTAAATTTGTGCAAAAGTAATCATTTTATCTCTTAAATTCGCACGATGGATAAATCTTTGTCTGTGTGACGCCTAATTTTAATATAGCGGCGATGCCGAGCAGGCATTAGGCGCCCTTATGCGTATGGATTTCGCGATGGTCGGCGCAATCCGGTCTATCGTGACTGGCGTGTTGATGTTTTCCTGTGTCACGCCTGTCCCGTAGAATATCAGCGGGAAGGGTATGGCACTTTCTTTTGATGTATATTGCTGGAAGTTTTCCTCGTTCAGCAGTTTCCATCCCGGCGACACTTCGACTACGAGGTCTCCGCAGTTGTTGGGGAAGAACCAGTTGCGCAGCCTCGAACTTCCGCCGTCGCCTGACAGCAACAGGTTCTTGCTGGTGAATACGTTGCTGACGCCTGACAGCTGCATGATGAACGTCTGGGCGCGGCTCAGCAGCTCGCTCGTGTTTATGCGCTTCTGCTCTATCAGCCTTATGTTAAGGAATATCTGGTTGTAGAAGCAGCTTTCCACATACTTGTCTTGCCCGTAAATGGCACCAAGGTACATGTTCAGCAGGTTGGCCGTGCGGTTCATGTAGAAAGTGCCGTTCGGGATGCGGTATTTCGCATAGTCTACGTCCCTTTCGTTGCAATACCCCGTGCCTGTTACAACGAACAGCACGTTGTTCCTGCCAACCTTTTCCTCTATCCCCGTGATGAGCCTTTCAAGCTCCTTGTCGAGCTGGATGTACTTGTATTGCAGCAGTTGCTTGTTGAGCACGTCCTTGTCTATGGGAACTTTCGCGTCGTAAGTGAGCGAGAGAATGTCAGGCACGTTGTCCTTGCCCATGCTTGCCGACGCCACGCACTGCAAGGCCATACCTGTAACGCCGGTGTTTACGTTGTCGGCTGTCATGGCGCCGGCCGACATCAGGTTGTACCCTTCAAGCCATTGAGGAGCTTTCTTATAATAATACTCCGACGAGCACCAGCACTGGTTGTCGCCGTCGAACCACACCGCCCCGTCAGCCGCGTGGCCTCCGCCAATCACGGCGGCGTCCCTGTCGGCGGCTATGCTGTACACCAAGGCCGCCCCGTCGGTGGCAATCTTCAGTTCGTCGCCCATGGTTGTGGTGGCGATGTTCTTAGGCGACGATTTGCGTTTGGTGAATATCCCGCCATACTTGTCGTCGTCAACACAACCTACGGGTATTAGCGTCTCCTTGTCGAGCCACTTGAAGCCCGTTATGCCGTTGTCCGACGGCGACGTGCCCGTGGTTATCGACGCCACGGCTGACGCTCGGTCAACGGGAGCGAAGGTGTACCGGGCATTCTGGTACACTGCGCCGCCCTGCAACAGCTTCCTGAAGCCGCCAGTGCCGTAAGACGGCATGAAGGCCTCCATATAGTCGGTCCGCAGCTGGTCGATGGCTATGCTGACAACGAGGTGCGGCACGGGTCTCGACACCTGCGCCTCTGCCACGCCGCCCGCGGCTGCGGCCAATATGGCTGCTGTTATGTATTTATTTATCATAGTTTACCGAAGGGTATTTGTTTTGCAAAGAGATATTCCACAAGCTCCTCACCAGCAAAGACAGTGCCAAGACGTATGTGCCCTCGGCGTAGTCCTGGAAAAAGCCGCCGATGAAGAACAATGCCGCCAATATGGCAGAGTAAGTCCAGAACGGTTCGTGCTTGCGCTTCACTGCCCGCCGCGCCGCCCTGTAGGCGAAGACCAAGGGCAGGGGGTTGAACAGCAGCACTTGCAGGTTGGTGCTCGTGGCCGGGTGCAGGGAGAAGAACATCAGGAAAACCACTATGCCCATGCAGCCGTAAAGCGTCATGAGCAGTGCATCGAAGGGCCATAGCCTCCTTCCCGTCAGGGCTTCGGCGGCAGTCACGGCCACGACGATGCCGAATATTATCCAAGCACAGGCCGCCGGGCGCAGCGGGAAGCCTTCTTCCGCCACTTGCGCGCCGCCTTCTACGATGGTGGAGCTGTGCGTCACCAAGGGTCTTTGCGCGCCGTTTGCGCTTACGATGCGGGCCTTGTCGAAGTCGTGCATCAGGTAAGCCGGCAGGAACTGGTGCTCCTTGCGGTCTGTTTTCCTGTCGGCTTTTACGCCGAGCAGGATGTCGTTGCCGAAGCGCGCCCACGGCGCGTTTTCGTTGAAGCCGTGTATCAGCGAACGGAACGAGGGGTACGTATCTCCGTCGCCGTTGTATTCAACGCGCCCGTTGATGCACGAGAAGATGATGTCCCTCGCCCTCGTGGTGCAGTTGTCGTAGAAATAGTTGTACCGGTAAACCCTGTTTTGCGGCAGGTAGTTCTCCTCCAGAGCCTTGCGCAGGGCCAGTTTCTCATCCGGGGTGAGATTAAGCTCCTGCTGGCGGACGGAGCGTCCCTCGCTGCGGTATTCTTCACAAAAATAATTGAAAGGCACAATGCCCATCTCATAGTCAGTGACGCCGAAGATGAAACGCAGCACGAAGAAAGGTTTGCCGAACGAGAACACGCCGTAGTTCACGGCCACGTCCACACCATTATTATAATCGGTGTACCTTATGGCTGTGTGTCCGTAGAGGCTGTAAACCTCGTCGCCTGGCGAACACGTCAGCAGGCTCACCGTTATGGAGTCAGCCCCGCCGCCGGTTTGCACGCCGTCGTCAGCTTGTATTTCGTTGCAGGCCAGCGTGATAATGCACAATATTGCAAGCCTGAAAAAGCAGCTTATTTGTTTCACGCTGCAAAAATAGCGCATATTTCCCAAACGGCGGCATCATCAGCCTGATTTTTTCATTTTGCCCGCCGTCACCGTCCTGACTGTGCCTGGCGGTAGGGGAGTGGGTTACTCGTTTTTACTGTAAAATACTTTTTTACCGATTTATTAATATATACCTTACATTAGTTTTATGTTGTTTGTGTTAAGTCCACGCCTGTTTATATGTTGATTTAACGGCGTTGCATAGCTTTTAATTCTGTGGACATTTTACGTTAAGTTGATTTCCGCATTTACTTGAATATCCATCCTTAACTTGTTGATGGTGAGCGGGTTACTTGTGTCGTTGCAAATAACGGCTTTTTAGGTTGCGATTTGCCGTGTTTCATTGAGTGAAAGACGGCAAATCGCAAGGCAAGTGACGGCAAGTTGTAATTCGTCCGTTTGTGGACTGATGTCCGATAGTGGATTTAAGACGAAGATTTCTGTTGAAAAAATAAATGACGGACGTGGGCAGGAGGCGTCGTCGGCGATGGCCGTTTGTGATGACGGCCTTGTTTTATGAAAATCTTACTTTTTTGCATTCTTTAGGCCGTCCCAAGTGTCAGTTGTGAAAAATAACCTTAACTTTTGGTTAATTTTGGCGGTAAGGCTTTTGCGGATTTGGATTTTTCGGAAAAAATGCCCATCTTTGCAGTCGTTTTTGTGCCCGTCAAGGGCTGAACAGAATTATAGTAAGAAAAATGAATTATTATAAAAAGGTATTAGGCGCGGTGGCCGTGGCTGCGGCGTTCGCTGTTACTGCCACGGCGCAGAGCGGCACGAATTCGCCTTACAGCCAGTATGGACTGGGCTTGCTGAGCGAGCAGTCGGGGGGCTTCAACCGTGGTATGAATGGCCTCGGACTGGCTTTCAGGGAACATAACCAAGTGAATTACCTGAACCCTGCGTCTTATTCTGCGCTCGATTCCCTGACGTTCATCTTCGACGCCGGTGTGTCGGGACAGTTGACCAACTTCAGCGAGGGAGGCCACAAGGTGAATGCGAAAAACGCCGATTTCGAGTATGCCGTGGCGGCATTCCGCGCGTTCAAGCACGTGGGCGTCAGCTTTGGCATAGTGCCGTTCACCAACGTTGGCTATAATTATTCTTACAGCGACTACCTTGACGGCGACCGCAGCACCGTCTACACGAACACTTACGCAGGCAGCGGCGGCATCCACCAAGTTTATTTCGGAGTGGGGTGGGAGTTCCTGAAGGGGCTTTCCGTTGGCGCGAACGTGTCGTACCTCTGGGGCGACATCGACCGCTCGGTTGTCAACAGCTACAGTGACGGCTACATCAACACGCTGTCAAAGTATTACACGGCGACGGTAAGCAGTTACAAGCTCGACGTAGGCTTGCAGTATTCATTCAATATAAACAAGAAAAACTCTATGGCAGTGGGACTTACGTATGGTCTCGGCCATAAGCTGAACTCCGACCCTACGTGCATGGTTATTTCAACTAACACGACAACGGCTGTGGCTGACACGTCGTCGTACACGGTGCACAACGGACTTGAGCTGCCGTCGTCGTTCGGCGCAGGCGTGATGTGGAACCATGCCGGGAGGCTTAAGGTGGGGGCGGACTTCACGCTGCAAAAATGGGGGGACGTCAAGTTCCCCGTTTACAGCGTCACAAACAATGTTCCGTCGTATGCTCTGACGGACGGCTATTATTCAGATCGCTACAAGGTGACGCTGGGCGGCGAGTTCTGCAACCGTGAGATGAGCCGCAGGTTTATCGACCGCGTGCGCTTCAGGGCTGGTGTGTCTTACGCCACTCCTTATTATAAGATAAACGGTGCGGACGGACCAAGCGAGGTGAGTGTGAGCGCCGGTTTCGGCATACCCATCGTGAACGCTTACAACAACCGCTCGATGCTTAACATTTCAGGACAGTGGGTGCGTTCGGCTGCCAAGGGTATGCTGACGGAAAACACGTTCCGCATAAACATCGGGTTCACGTTCAACGAGCGTTGGTTCATGAAGTGGAAAGTCGATTGATAGTCAGATAACCGTGGCATCTTTTAAGTACGCCTTTAACGTATGCGCCCTGCTGTTGCTGTTGTCGGCCTGCCAGGAGCGCCGCGAGCACACCGCGCCCGCCGTCAATCCGCGCGACTCTGTGTCGATGATGGTGTCATACGGCGTCAACACGCTCGTGTCCGACTCCGGTGTGATGAAATACCGCATCGTGGCCGAGTGCTGGGAGGTGAACCAGGTGCGGAATCCTTCGCGGTGGATATTCGAGAAAGGGCTTTTCCTTGAACAGTTCGACGAGAAGTTCCACGTGGAGGCTTACGTGCAGTGTGACACGGCTTATTATTTTGATCAGCAGAAGCTGTGGGAGCTTAGGGGGCGCGTGCGTATTCGGACGGTTGACGGTTTGCGCTTCTCAAGCGAAGAGTTGTATTGGGACCAAGCCAAACATGAGCTTTACAGCAATGTGTACTCACGCCTCGTAACGCCCGACCGCGAGATGGAAGGCACTTATTTCCGAAGCGATGAGCGTATGATGCACTACACGATAACAAACTCGAAAGGCTCGTTCGTAAAGGGCGAAATGGGCAATAGCGAAGGCGACAGCATCCTTGTAGCTCCTGACACGGTTAAAGCTAAGAAGCGTCTGCCTACGGCTCCCGCGCCAAGGAAAAACACGGGCGTGTGAACATAGGATGAACTTTTTGGCCGAAAAATAATTGTTTTTACTTTCTTTTTTGTACTTTTGTGCGCTAAATAACTTAAACACTGGTTTCAAGGAGATAAATTAAAAAAACAAATAATTGTAATAATGGCAGTTTTAGGAAAAATCAGAAGCAAAGGCGTAATCCTTATCTGCGTGATAGGATTCGCCCTTTTTGCGTTTATCGCCGAAGAATTGTTCCGCTCTTGTGACGCCTTGGGCGCAGAAAAGAGAGCGCAAGTAGGCGAAGTCTTAGGTGACAAAGTCAACTATCAGGACTTTCAAAAGCTCGTTGAGGAGTACACTAACGTCATTAAGATGACGCAAGGACGTAACAACCTTACCGAGGAGGAACTCGACCAAGTGAGGGACGGCGTGTGGAGCAGCTACGTCCAGAACAAAATCGTAGAGAGCGAAGCCGAAAAGTTGGGGCTTAAGGTGACGGACAAGGAGATGCAGAACGTTCTCAACGCCGGCACCAACCCGATGCTGTTGCAGACTCCTTTCGTAAACCAGCAGACTGGACGCTTCGACGCCAACCTGCTCAAACAGTTCCTCGCCGAATACAAGCAGGCTCAAGGGACAAATTCGCAAATGGCGGAGCAATACCGCAGTCTTTATGATTTCTGGACTTTCATAGAGAAGACATTGCGCCAGCAACTCCTTATGCAGAAGTACCAGTCATTGCTCGCAGGCTGCCTCCTTTCCAATCCGGTATCGGCCAAGATGGCTTACAACGACGAGAACCAGGAGAGCAACATCGAGCTTGCCGCTTTCCCGTATTCTTCAATCAACGATAACACTGTGAAAGTTACGGACAGCGAACTGCAAGCAAAGTATGACGAACTGAAGCCTCGCTTCAAGCAGGATGATGAGACACGTTCGATAAAATTTGTAGATTTCCAGATTCTTCCGTCACAAGCTGACCGCACGGAACTTAATAAGGTGGTTAACGGATATATGGTGGCTTTGAGGGATACGGCAGATCCTTCTGGAATTATAAGGAAAAGCGGTTCAGTTGTAGCTTACCTCGGTATTCCGCAAACAAAAGCAGCGTTCCCGTCAGACATCGCGGCGCGCCTTGATTCTATTGCAGTTGGAACTACCACTTCGCCTGTTGAAAACAAGACAGACAATACGCTCAACGTAATAAAGCTCATTTCAAAGGAACAGATGCCAGACTCAATCCAGTTCCGTGCAATCAACGTAGCTGGTGCGACAGCCAATGAAGCTGTAAAGCGTGCGGACAGTATTTACACTGCACTTCAAGCTGGTGCCGACTTTGAAGCTATTGCAAAGAAATACGGACAGACAGGAGAGAAGACATGGTTGACTTCATCACAATACCAGAACGCACCATCAATGGACAACGACACAAAGACTTACATTCAGGCTCTCAACACTATGGGTGTTAATGAGACTAAGAATTTGAAGTTTGTTCAGGGCAATCTTATTCTCCAAGTGACCGACCGAAGGGCGATGACTCCAAAGTATGTTGCTGCGGTTATAAAGAAACCTATCGAATTCTCAAAAGACACACGTTCTGCCGCTTACAACAAGTTCAGCCAGTTCGTAAGCGAAAACCAAACACTTGAAGCTATGCAGAAGAATGCGGCAAAGTACGGGTATACGATTAGGGAGCGTGCTGACGTGCGCAATTTTGAGCACAACATCGCCGGAATAGGTAGTACCCACGAGGCTATGAAGTGGCTTTTCGGTGCTAAGGAAAACGAAGTTTCGCCGCTTTATGAGTGTGGTGACAATGATCATCTTTTGGTTGTTGTGCTTACGAAAATAAACAAGGCGGGCTATCGTTCGCTTGATGACGAGAACGTAAAGAACTTCATCAAGAGTGAAGTAATCCGTGACAAGAAGGCCGAAATGCTCATTGCTAAGGCAAAAGGTGTTAAGAACATAGCTGAGGCTAAGGCTAAAGGAGCCAAGGTTGCGAACGTCAACCAGGTTACATTTGCAGCCTCGGTGTTCGTACAGGCGACAGGTATGAGCGAACCTGCACTTAGCGGAGCCGTTTCTGCTACAGGCAAAGGCAAGTTCTGCTCACAGCCGGTTAAGGGTTACGGAGGCGTATATATGTTCCAGGTTACGGACAAGAAGACACGTCCTGTGAAGTTCAACGCCAAGGAGTATGAGCAGCGTCAGCGTCAGAAACTGATGCAGTATGCCGGAAACTTCATGCAAGAGCTTTATAGTAACGCAAAAGTAACAGACAACCGTTATATGTTCTTCTAAACAAAAACGGTAATATGTATAAAAAGCCAACGGGTGGCGTAAACAATTACACCGCCCGTTGGCTTTTTAATTATGGTTGAGATTGTAGCTTTAATCAAAGATGAAAGGTTTAGTAAGTCGTCTTTCTGACTTTCATCTATGATTTTTCATTTATCCATTGCTCTTAATATATTGTTTTGTAGTAAACGACTTCAGGGTCGGGAGCACCTGAAATCATATCGTTGTACGCTTTTGACAGGTCTGATTTCTCGATGTCTATTTCAGTGTTCACCGGTCTGTCTTGGTCTAACAGCGAATGGGAGAACAGCCATTCGTATGCCTTTGTCATATAAAAAACACGGGCAAGCGCGCCATGAGACGCCCCTTTTAGCCAGTCGTATCGCAACCGCTTGTCGTTTCCGCCTTGTTGAAGTTGTTCCACAACGACTTTCGAGTTCTTTATTGGTACGGCACGGTCAGCCGTGCCATGCATTATCCAAAGCGGGAGTTTGCCAAGTCCGCTGGCGTCTTTCAGCGAACATCCGCCACAGAGGGCAATCGCCGCTGCCACTTTATCTGGATAAGTACCGGCAAAGTCGAGCGTTCCGTAACCTCCGAGGCTCATGCCCATCACGTAGACCCGTGTCGAGTCCATTGCATAATGTTTCTTTGTCCATTCAAGCACGTCGTTTATCTTGTCCGGGTCCCACGCTCCGCCTGGGTTCTGCGGCACAATGACAAGGGCTTCAATTTCACGCCCTTTCACTATTGCGTCAAGCGGGCCGTAGCGTTTTACGCGGTCGAGGTTGCGCCCGCACAGGCTTCTGCCGTGCAGGAAGATTATGACGGGCGTGCTTTCAAGTGAGTAATAATAGTCAAGCGGCGTATAAACCCAGAAGTTGTAGCCGCCAGGAATGGAATCTTTTACCGGGCGCAAGAAGTCGTATTGGGCGAACGCCCCGTGTATGGTACCAGCTGCGAGGAGCAATGTAATTAAAAGTTTCTTCATCCTCAAATCCTTTCAAGTACCAACCTCACCAGGTCGTCGATGTGGCTTTTATAGTTTGTGTCGCTTTTCTTAGCCAGACGGTTGGCTATCACCATGCAACACGTCACGGCCTTGTGCCCCATGAGGCGTGCCAGTCCAGCGAGTGCGGAGCTTTCCATCTCGAAGTTGGTGATTTTCATACCGTTGTATTCAAAGCTCTCTATTTTCTCGTTCTGCCGAGGGTCGGCCAGCGGCACACGGAGCTGTCGTCCTTGCGGCCCGAAAAAACCTCCGCACGCTACGGTTACGCCGCGCACCATATCGTCACCGGCTATTCTGTCAGCGAGTTCTTCGTCGGCGTCGATGACGTAAGGGGCGGGCGCGCAGATGTTGCCCGTCCATCCCAGGTGGTTGAGCAACGCACGCTCCATCTGTAGGTCGCACACGGCGTTGCGTCCTTCGTAAAAGTTCAGCAGGCCGTCAAATCCCACCGACTTAACCGAACAGATGAACGTCCCTTCAGGCGTGTAAGGTTGCAGTCCGCCGCACGTGCCAATCCTTACAATCTCTAATTGCCTCAGTGCGTCCTTCTCCGTGCGGGTGTCGAAGTCGATGTTTGCCAAAGCGTCCATCTCGTTGAGCACGATGTCGATGTTGTCGCATCCTATGCCTGTTGACGTTACGGTGATCCGCTTGCCGTTGCAGGTGCCTGTGACTGTACGGAATTCGCGGCTTTCCACCTCGCACTCCTTCGTCTCGAAATGCGACGAGACGAGATTTACGCGCTCAGGGTCGCCTACGAGTATCACTTTGTCGGCCAAATGTTCAGGCTTCAGGTGAAGGTGGAACACGCTCCCGTCAGGATTTATTATCAATTCAGATTCGGCGAAATATCTTTTCATATTCATTTGGTGTTAAATACATTGACTTTGTAAATTTAACCCAAACCGGTCTTTTGATTTCAGGCCGATTGTGGTTTTATTCAAAGGTTCTCGGCGTTTCTTATTTCCTTTTCCATTTGCCGGATGCCTGCTTCGAGCGTTTCGAGCTGTTTCTCGGCTTTCATGATGTCCGCGCTTAGTTGCCGCTTGGTTGCCGGCGAGCCGTCAGAGTATTTCCGTCTCATCGCGTCAAGGGTCTCGGCCAGTTTTCCGGCGGACTTTTCCATATCGCACAGCTTGCTGAAGCGTTGCCTGTTGGCGGGCGACTTGAAGTCTGACACCGAGGTGTACACAGTCCTGTCGTTCACTACGAACGATATTCTGTCACCTCCTTCCTCGGTTGTTCTTGCTTTCATGGCTTCAACCCTTTCGCGCGCGGCTTGCAGCTTGGCCTCGTCAGTCCATGTGTCGCTGATGCTCGTTATGTCGGCAAGGTTTTCCAGCTTGTCTTCGCCGATGATTTCGGCGTCATACGCCGTGCGCGTCTCTGCCGGTACGAACGTGTAAATGCAAACCTTGCCTTCAGGCTGCCGCCTGTCGGTTACGAGCCATCCTATGTTGTCAAATTCGTCTGTCACGCAGTAATAGTCGTTGCCCGTCGAGTTGTAAGGCAGTCCGGCGTTCTCTGGTTCGTAGAAGCGTCCCGTCTCCCGGTCATACCTTGTCACGTATATGTCATATCCGCCAAGGCCGTCGCCGCCTTTTGCTGCGAAGTACAGCGTCACGCCGTCAGCCATCATATAGGGGTAATTCACGTCGCTGAACCCGTCGCCAAGTTCGCCTATGAGCCTTTCGCCCGTCCATTTGCCGCCCAGCTTGTCGGCCGTGTAGAGCTTGTAGTGACCGTCGTTGTCCGCCTTGGCATAAAACATCCTGTTGCCAAACTCGTTTACGTATGCGCCTCCAGGCTGTACGGTCGCCGTGTCGGCAGTCTCGCCGTAAACCCCTAAGCGTCCCGACTCCCTGTTCAGCGGTATTTTGCCGATGAAGCCGGCCTTGTCCGTCACCACGCTGTCTATGAACATCACTTGCGCCGTGGCCGGCAACATCCTTTCGCGCAGTTCGTCAACGCGCTCCTGTTCGTCAGTCATTTCCGTTTTAGCCTTCTTCTTCGCGGCTTTTTTCTTAGATTGCGCCTGTGCCGCCACGCCCGTTGAGAGCAGCAGGAGCGACAGCGATATGATTTTAGTTTTCAGCATCGTTATTATCAGTTTTATTAGTTGACAAGTTTTTTACAATTATTAGTTGGCAAGTCTCACAATGACAAGCACGCAAGAGAAATTGCCTTGCCGCTTGTTTGCTTACTTATGCAAAGATAGCTAAATTTAGTCAATATGCAGTGTGCCCGGCGTCGATTTTTGCCGTGGCATAGCTTGTTTAACTAATTTTAGGCAGCCGGCCTCTTGCCTTTTTGCTTGTCATTGCTAAATGTATTGTGTGAAGTTAATGTCCGCTGTCAGCCTGCAAATTGGCTGCGTATGATTAACCACCGTTATAATCGCTGATGAATACCGTTATAATCGCCGATGAATACCGTTATAATTGCCAATGAATACCGTCCAAAAAATGTTAAAGGCTGTTGGTGGGCGGCAGTTCATTCCCCTTGAGGTAAGATTTTCGCGTTGATTGCTTTACATCGTAATCACGAATGATATTATGTAAAGTGAAACCCCGCTTATGCTGACAAACTGATTTAGGATGACGCTCTCAAAATCCCGTCGTCGTTAATTCTATCAATCTTTGCCAGGAAAACACAATTTTTCGTGTGCAAAATTAAGTCGCTGACAGCCAGTGATATAACTCTTGCCGCTACTTGAATGTGCATTGATTTACATTCATTCTGTCTATAAAAGACCGTCGTTCGCAATGCCGTTAACGCCCTTTCAGCCTTGGTTTGACGGCTTATGCCATTGTGTTTAGCGGCAAATCAGCCAGCGATATGTGGCATATCGCGTTGTGAAACGCGCCTTTATGAGTTGTAATATGCCGTTGACCACATCCTGTGCGGAGCTTGTTCGCACTTTTGTAATCTATTTGCCCAGTTTCCGCTGACAATTCCTGGTTTACGCTTTGCAAATGATTTACGGCAAGAACATTGCAAAGTGATATATGGCATATTATTTTTGCGGACACCAATTATAATAAGGTATGAGGATGTTTTTTGGGTGATGATTTGAGCGCAAGTGTATTTATATGGCTGAATTAAAATTGTTATATGTGAATATTTTTGTATTTTTGCACAAAGAAACGTACTCGAAAGAGTATGCCAATTCTATTATCAAGATGTGTTTAGGACATCCTTGACTCGGCTGTGACATAAGAATTAGCACTTCAAAACACGTCAGCCAAGCTAAGACAGCGGTGTCCGCGCTTGAATATGGGCGTGGGCGTGAGGTTGTTTTGTCTGACGTGGGCAGTGCTAAGCCTTTATGTCAATACAGTCTCCGCCACGCCTTTTTTACTAAAAAGACTTTTTATTGTCCTCATAAAAATAAAGAAAGTATGAGCAAGGCGGATGATTTTCTAAATGAATGCAAGAACAACGTCGGGAAATGGATATGTTCTTTACACACGACAGGCAGTAATCAACCTGCCGCTGTTTTCCGTGAAGTGAAAAAGCTGGGATACGAATTTGAAGAGGTGTCCCCTAACAGGTGGGCAAAAACAATGTATTGCCCAATATGCCAACAAGAAACCACGCATTACAAATTATTGAACGCTACCCCGACGTTGACCAAGCATACGCGTCTGGCCATTGATAGAAAATCAAGAGAGAGGGTGCTGAACATTCTCGGTTGGCGCGATGCGTTCACGGGGGCGAAAATAACATCGACCCCGGAGATTGATCATAAAGTTCCGTGGACCAGGCTTGACGGTGATATTGATATACGGGTTCTATCGGATGATGAAATTGCGGAAAACTTTCAATTACTCACAAGAGAGCACAACCTGTTAAAGGACAGGATGTGTTCTGAGTGTAAAAGAACGAATATCCGTCCTCCTTTCTTGGGTATTAGTTATTGGTATCAAGGTGGGAGAGAATATTGTGGCAGCTGTGTGGGATGCGGGTGGCATGACGGAAACAAGTGGAGGGAATCCGTCAACGATTTAATCCAAGATAAGATTTTGTAAACTTATTGTTGCACCATTCTTCCCGTTTCAACAGCTCGCAAATAGAAAAAAGTTTTCGGTGGGTTTATGGTAGCTTGTATCTTTGTTCCAGCTTTTTTGCATACTTCTCTATTTGTCTGCATATTTTTTACTATCTTTGCTGAGGATAATTAAAAAAGCTGTATCTGATTGATACACAGAATGGAATTGAAGAGTGTGAGATTTTAGGTAACGATTTA
>CALUGU010000016.1 GCA_944320255.1 uncultured Prevotella sp.
GGGTAAAATAAAATTGACCCCCAACACCAGGACTTTAAAGGGTCAATCATATTGTAGCCAAAGGTGGGCAAATCCTATTTGGCCAAGAGGGTCAAAGTCGCGTGGCTTTTCCACCACGTCCCATCGTCACCAATATCACAATGTTTTTATATGTCATACAACACGTAAAGTGACATTAGTGACAGTGGAACGGAGCGTAATGTCACGCCGCAACGGCTTGGTTGTCAAGGTGTTGCCTTAAGTCGTGACATTGTGATAAATCAAAACGCCGTCAGTTCCTGCGGATTTGCCAGTTGTAGAGAGGCGAGGCGCATAACCCCCATTAACTCCTTGGCTTAGATTTCTTCACAGCTGATTTTCAATGCCGCCGTTGTTGCGTCGGTTATGCGGCAGCGGTTGTCTGCCCGCTGGTTCACAAGCCATAGGATGCGGCCGGAGGCGTCTTCGACAACGAGCTGGCGACGCTTGTCAAAGAGGTTCATCTTGACGTCGGTAAGATAGTCGCTGACGAGCCTTGAGCCGCGCATGCCGAAGGGTACGAAACGGTCGCCGACGGCGCACGGCCTCACCGTCAGTGGGAAACTGACGGCTGACACGTCGGCGTAACAACAGTTTCTTGATTTTGAAATCATAAAACCATCGCCGCGACTTACGGTCTCCACCCTTAACTTCAGCTTCTCCCCTATCACGTAGACACCTTCTTCAGGCAGCTTCATCGGACGTAAAGCCACATCGCCTACAGGCTCTATGACTATGTGGCGGCGGTCGATGAGCAGCCGGTGGGTGGGCGAATAAAAAGTCAGGCCGGGAGCTGAACTTAACGCACGGCTGACCTGCTCAACCTGCGACGGATTGAAAGAGTAGCCCTTGAGGATGTGAAACAAGAGGTTTTCAGGTGAAGGTTCGCGCCGCAAGCCATCCAATGAGACGCGCACAACGCCGCCGGCGGACGTTTCCGTCAGGCGGCGGGCGGCTTCGTCGGCAAGCGCGTCCAATGCTTTCACGGCCTCGCCTACGCGCCAAGCCGTCTTGGCTATGGCCTCGCAAACGGACGGATTAATGCGCTTGAGCATCGGGATGACATCGAGGCGTATCTTGTTGCGCGTAACGTCGTCAACGAGATTTGTGCTGTCGGTGACGTAATCCTGCCCGGCTTCGCGCAAGCAGGCCTCTATCTCCCGCCGCGTGACGCACAGCAGGGGGCGTAGTACGTGGCCGTTGCGCGGACGTATCCCCACAAGGCCGTGCACGCCCGTGCCACGGACGAGGTTCATCAGGACGGTTTCAACGGAGTCGTCCTGGTGGTGGGCCACGCACACGGCGGCGGCCCCGATGTCTCGAAGAAGGTTGGAGAAATACGCATAACGCAGGTGGCGGGCTGCCATCTCGATGCTTACCTTGCGGAGCTTGGCGAAACTTTCGGTGTCAAAATGAGTGACGTGGAGCTTGACGCCGTTGGCTTCGCAAAACTTTACGCAGAAACGCTCGTCCCTGTCAGACTCGTCTCCACGGAGATGGAAATTGCAATGGGCGGCTTCGACGCTGTAGCCAAGCTCTTTCATGGCAAGCGCCAAAGCCACGCTGTCAGCCCCGCCTGACAGCGCAACGAGATATTTAGAGCCTTTGGCCAACAAACCCTGCGAAGCGGCAAAGGCCGAGACTTTACGCAAAAAGGTCTTATTCAACATACAGCACCAATCCCTTAAGGTACTCTCCTTCAGGATGATAAATGTTAACGGGATGGTCGGCAGGCTGGTGCAGCTGGTGCAATATCCTCACGTTCCGCCTTGCCAAGGCCGCCGCCGTGAACACGGCGTTGCGGAAGTTGTCCTTTGTCACCACCTGGCTGCAGCTGAACGTAAACAGTATTCCGCCCGGCTTTATGCGCTCGAAAGCCTTTACGTTGAGGCGCGTGTAGCCTTTCAGGGCGTTGTGCAACGCCGCGCGGTGCTTGGCGAAAGCGGGAGGGTCGAGTATGATAAGGTCGTATTTGCCGCCGGCCTTGTCAAGGAACTTGAACGCATCGTCGCAGAAGGCTTCGTGGCGGCTGTCGCCCGGAAAGTTCAACGCGACGTTCGCGTCAGTCAGCTCTATGGCTTTCGCACTGCTGTCAACCGAGTGGACGAGCTTGGCACCGCCGCGCATGGCGTAGAACGAGAAGCCGCCCGTATAGCAAAACATATTCAGCACGGTGCGCCCTTTTGAATAACGCTCAAGCAGGGAGCGGTTTTCACGCTGGTCAACGAAGAAGCCTGTCTTCTGCCCTTTCAACCAATCCACGTGGAATTTCAATCCGTTCTCCACGGCGATGTTGTCGTCACATCCTCCGTAGATAAAGCCGTTCTCTTGGCCGAGACCCGCCTTGAACGGCAATGTGGTCTCGCTCTTATAGAACACATTTCCTATCCTGTCGCCCATAACCTCGACAAGCTGGCGGGCGATGACTTCACGGCACACGTGCATTCCCACGCTGTGCGCCTGCATCACGGCTGTCTTTCCGTAACAGTCAATGACCAGTCCCGGCAGGTTGTCGCCCTCGCCGTGAACAAGGCGGAAGGTGTTGTTGGCCGGATTGTCGGCGATGCCGATGCTTTGCCTCATGGCCAAAGCCGATGAAAGCCGCTTGCGCCAGAATGCGTCGTCGATCTCAATGTCGTCAAAGGAAAGCACGCGCACGGCTATGCTGCCTACCTGGAAATGCCCCAGGGCGATGAATGCCCCGTCACTGTTGATTACGCGCACGATGTCGCCTTCTTCAACGCCGTCGTCGATGCGGCTTATCGCGCCTGAAAACACCCACGGATGAAAACGCTTCAGGCTGTCGTCCTTGCCTTTCTTCAGATATATGTTCTTGTACATAAAGTCAATTCTTTTGTTCGTCAGTCTTAACCAGTTTGTAATCCCCTGTTTCCTCAAGCCGCAACAGTTCCTCGTAAATGTTGATGCAAGCCCATGCGTCAGTGGCGGCGTAGAGCTTTTGGCTCTCGCTAAGCACGTCAGACTCCCAGTTGCTAAGGCGCACGGTCTTGCTGATTTTCTCATGGAAGAAATTAGCATAGAGCTTCTGCAAGCTAAGATCCTCGACTCCCAACTCGCACACGTGCTTCTGCAAATCGATGAAGTTGCCCGGAACGAAATCCGCCCTCTTGTGCAGCGACAAGATGTCGTCACGCAGCGACAAGCCTATCTTGGGGACTTTCACGTCCTCAAGCAGGCGGATTATCGCCGGCGTCATGCCTATCAAGTTCAATCGGAAAAGGAAACAAGTGTCATGGGTTGACACTTGCAGCAACGCCACTTCATACGCCCTGCCCTTCTTAAACGACGGTTTCGTCTCGGTGTCCACGCCCAGGATGTCTTGCGTAAGCAAGTATTCCACGGCTTTCTCGGCCTCGGCTGCGGTGGTGATGACGAATATCCTTCCGCCGAACACGGCTCTCGGCAAGGTGGCGATGTCTTTCTTATCGAATTTATTATATATTACTTTTTCCATTATAATAAAAGAAAAGGAGCCTTGGCATCCTCATAATCGGTGTGCAAAAATATAAAAAAAAGGCGATTAATATGGCTTATTCTGACATTTTTCAATTACTTTTGCAAATAAAACTTCATATAAACTGATGGGCAAGAAAAAAAACAAGAAAGCTGGCAATTCCTTTAGCGAAGTCGTCGGACTGAAAACCATACTGCAAAACGACATTCTGAACTTCATACTTGGCATTGTCCTGATTTTTCTTTCAATATACACGATAATCGCATTCATCTCTTATTTTTCAACCGGACAATACGACCAAAGCCTCATCTTAGACCACACGCCGCAGGAAATACTCAACAAGAACAGGGAGTTCAAGAACAGTTGCGGCTCGCTGGGGGCGTTTCTTTCATATTTCTTCATATCGAGATGCTTCGGCTTGGCGTCGTTCATAATACCTGTTTTCGCCGGCATGGCAGGCCTCCAGCTTGCCAAGGCCTACAAAATCAACCTGCTGAAATGGTTCATCTGCCTGATGATAGCGATGGTATGGTTCTCCATAACAGCGGCAAAGCTCCTTACGCCGATAATGGGAAGCCAGATTTTCAACCCCGGCGGCGACCACGGAATGTTTTGCTGCCAATGGCTTGAGAACGTCATCGGCGTTTACGGCCTCATGGCGATACTCATCCTTACTGCGATAATCTACCTCACTTATTTGAGCAAAGAGACGATAAGCATCGTCAGGACTGTGCTCAACCCAGTAGGCGCGCTGACAAGGAAAGTGAAGTTCGGCATAAACAACCTGCCGGAGAACAACGAGCAACCGGCAGAGGAGATAAAGACGTTGGACGACCCGGAGGTGTTTGACGACCCGGAAACACAAACCGTGATATTCGACGACACTACGCCAACCGAACCGGTAAAAGACGAACCGGCTGAAGAAGCACCTGAAGGCAAGGGCGACGACGGCATCATAATAAACGACACAAACGTAGAAAACAAGGCTGATTCGACCGACGTTTCCGGACAAAAAGACTTGTCTACGCCGATAGACCCGCACGAGCCGTGGACTAAATACAAGTATCCGACGCTTGACTTGCTCAAGAAATACGACGACGACGGCAAGCCGTATATCGACATGAAGGAACAGACGGCCAACAAGAACCGCATCGTGGAAGTGCTCAACAATTTCGGGGTTGAGATAAAAACGATAATGGCTACCGTAGGCCCCACAGTCACCCTCTACGAAATAACGCCGGCCGAAGGCGTGAGAATATCGAAAATCAGGAACCTTGAAGACGACATCGCCCTCAGCCTCGCCGCCTTGGGCATCCGCATCATCGCGCCCATCCCCGGCAAGGGAACTATCGGCATAGAGGTGCCTAACAAGAAACCGAACATAGTCTCAATGGAAAGCGTGCTAAATTCAAAACGCTTCCAAGAGACGGCGATGGACTTGCCCATCGCCATCGGAAAGACCATCACCAACGAAATATACATGGTGGACTTGGCCAAGTTGCCGCACTTGCTCGTAGCCGGAGCCACAGGACAGGGTAAGTCTGTCGGCCTTAACGCCATCATAACATCGCTGCTTTACAAGAAACATCCCAACGAACTGAAGTTGGTGCTGATAGATCCGAAAAAGGTTGAGTTCAGTGTTTACGCCCCGATAGCCCAGCACTTCATGGCGAAAATACCAGACGAAAACGAGGAGCCTATCATCACTGACGTGACGAAAGTCATCAAGACGCTCAACAGCCTGTGCAAGCTCATGGATACGAGGTATGACATGCTGAAACTGGCTGGGGCGCGAAACATCAAGGAATACAACAAGAAATACATCAACCACCAGCTGCGCCTCACCGACGGACATGAATACATGCCGTACATCGTCGTCGTGATAGACGAGTTCGGCGACCTCATCATGACCGCCGGCAAGGAGATAGAGCTGCCGATAGCGCGCATCGCCCAGTTGGCGCGCGCCGTCGGGATACACATGGTCATCGCGACGCAGCGTCCTACGACATCCATCATCACGGGTAACATCAAGGCGAACTTCCCAGGACGCATGGCGTTCAGGGTGAGTGCGATGGTTGACTCAAGAACAATCCTCGACCGCCCAGGAGCCAACCAGCTGATAGGCCGCGGCGACATGCTGTTCCTTAGCACAAACGAACCTGTGCGCGTGCAGTGCGCCTTCATCGACACGCCTGAAATAGACCGCATCAACAAATACATCGCCGGACAACCTGGGCCGCTCGAACCGATGGAGCTGCCCGAACCTACGGTTGACGACAGCGGCGCTGCCGGCAAGAGCGGACTTGACGGGCACAACCTTGACCCGCTGTTCGAAGAGGCGGCACGCACTATCGTGCTAAGCCAGCAAGGCTCAACCAGCATGATACAGCGCAAGTTCTCCATAGGCTACAACCGCGCCGGCCGACTGATGGACCAACTCGAAAAGGCGGGCATCGTAGGCACCGCGCAGGGCAGCAAACCGCGAGAAGTGCTCATACAAGACGAGAACAGCCTGGAAAGCCTGCTTGCGCAATTAAGAAAGTAAGAAAGGACGGATAAAACAAAAACATCACAGAACATGAAAAGACTGTCATTGATAATCCTTGCCATCTTATTGGCAACGGGCCTTTACGCACAAAACGCAGCGCAAGCCCGCAAGATACTCGACAAGACCGCCGCAATAGTAGGCCGCAAAGGCGGGGCGAGCGCAAACTTCAGCATGAGCGGAAAAGCCGGCAACACGTCAGGCACCATATCGATAAAGGGAACAAAGTTCAACGCAAAGACGCCGCAAGCCATTGTGTGGTACGACGGCAAGACGCTTTGGACATACATGAAAAACAACCAAGAGGTGAACGTCAGCACGCCGACCAAGGCGAGCCAGATTTCAATGAACCCGTACACGTTCATCAATGTTTACAAGAGCGGCTACAAACTGGGCGTGAAAAACGTTTCAGGCGGATGGCAGATACACCTGACGGCCACCAACAACGCCCGCACCATCAAGGAGATGTACATCACAATAGGCAAGAACTATTACCCCAAGACCATCAAGATGCGCCAGAGCAACGGCTGGACAACCATAAACGTGTCAAATTTCAAGGCGAAGAACCTTAGCGACGCAACATTCCGCTTCAACGCCAAGGACTTTCCGCACGCTGAAGTCATCGACCTTAGATAGGATGAGAAGAAGTAAGAAGTTAATCTTTTAACTCTTAATTGTCATTTCAAAAAAATGAACAAACTGCAACTGCTGCGCATTTTGCGCAAACACATCAAGCTGTCAGAGAAAAGAAGCATAGCATACGAGCAGAACAAGGCCGCAAAAGTGCTAATCTACATAGGCGCGGCCTTCGTAATGCTGTATATGCTTTTCATCGCGGTGATGATGGCCCTTATAGCTAATTCGTCAGACTTCCCGTTTACGTCAAGCGGATTTTTCTTTGGCGTTACACCATTCTTACTCACCGTTGACTTCCTCTTCCGTTTCATCAGCCAGCAGACGCCTAACCAGCTGGTTAAGCCGTATTCGCTGCTGCCAATCCCCAAATATGCCTGCATTGAGATGTTCGTTTATTCAAGCACGCTGTCGCCCAACAATCTTATATGGTTGGTGATAACCATACCTTACGCCATAATGACGACCCTGTTCAGCGCAGGATGGGCCGCTGCGTTGGGGCTGATAGTCGCATTCCAGCTGATTGTCACCATCAACAGCCAATGGTATATGCTGGCAAGGACGCTCATAAACCAGACCATCAGATGGTGGGCGTTGCCCGTGGCCGTCTACGCTGCGATGTTTTCACCGATTTACATTGATGAAATCGAAACCTTTTTCGATTTATACTCACATCTCGGTTCGTGGTTTGCAGCATGGAACCTGCCTGCATACATCGGCTTAATAGCCATATTGGTTGCCTTCACACAAATAAACAAGCTGGTGCAATACCGCCTGACATACAACGAGAGCGCAGGTGTGGAAGACACAAAGCTGAAAACAGTGTCGGAATTTCATGTTTTCGACAAATACGGCGAGACCGGCCAATACCTGAAACTCGAAATAAAGAGCATAATGCGTAACAAAAATATGCGCAAGTCATTCATCTTCAGCACGGTGTTTGTCACCATCCTGAGCCTTGTAATCTCGTTCACCGACATTTACGACACTGACACTTACAAGGCGTTTTGGGTGGTTTACACTTTCGTGCTTTACGGCTCGATCTTCATTATAAAAATCATGAGCGCCGAAGGGAACTACATAGATGGGCTGATGATACACAAGGAAAACATCATGCACCTGCTAAAAGCAAAATACTACCTTTACACAGCCATGCTGCTTTTCCCACTGTTGCTGATGCTCCCCACGGTGTTTATGGGCAAGTACACCCTGCTCTCACTGTTGGCGATGATGGCGTTCACCGCCGGTCCGATATACTGCCTGCTGATGCAGATGGCCGTCTACAACCGACAGACAATACCGCTTAACACTAAGTTCATAAGCAAAGGCAACGTTGAGAACAATTATTTCCAGGTGGTTGCCGAACTTGTAGCCATGTTCTGCCCCGTGATTTTCATTTCTGTGATGAACAGCGTGTTCCCTGAAAACACGTCGTATATCGTCCTTCTCGTGCTCGGCTTGGTTTTCATAGCCGCCCACCAACTATGGATAAGGAACATCTACCAACGTTTCATGAAACGAAGATACGTGAACATGGAGAGCTTCCGCGCCACGAGGTGACGACAAGAATTTTGCCAAGACACCTTTTTCTTTAGCCTAATAACACACTAATAATCAGTGCATTACACAATAAAGTGAAAGATGAAAGGCTAAGCGTGGATAATTTAGTTTGCAAAACATCATCAAACGGAATGTAATATACGACCTTTTACAAGGCAAGAGGTCGTATATTACATCCGGAGTTATCTGTAGTCAACAGAGTCAGGCTCGTTTCACTCGCCAGAAGTAACTGACAATAGCCAATGTTACAACAATTTGGCATTTGTCAGTTGTACAGACGCAAAATTTTGCGTCTCTACTGATAACTTCGACGCGAAGAGTCTAACTCCAATTAACTCCTTATTTCCTTACATTATGAACGGCATCGCCGTTACATATTTTGATTGAGGATAAACTTTAGTCTTCTGACAAGTCAGCCACCATCTTGCGGTACATTGCATAGATATGCGTGCGCGAGACATAGCCGCGCAGATGTCTCTCACCGTCTACAACGGGAAGCATTGACGAATCGGTGCTGTCAAACTTCTTCATGACTTCCTCCATTGTGTCGCTAACCGAAAGCACTGTTTCAGGTTGGGACATCAACTGGCGAACCTTGAAATGGTGGTAAAGTTCTGTGCGGAATACAATGTGGCGCAGCTTCGTTATGTCTATTTCACCCAAAAGATTACCGGCGTCGTCGAGCACAGGCAAGACGTTCTTATGGCTCTTGCTTATGGCATGGACAAGCGATGCGAGGTCTCTGTCAGGCGATACGGCGGTGTAACTCTTGTCGATTACGCTGTCAAGACTCATCAGCGTCAGCACGGCGCGGTCAGTGTGATGGGTTATCAACTTACCCTGCCGTGCCAGGCGCATTCCGTAAATGCTGTGCGGCTCGAATATTATAATGGTAAGGTAAGAACAGATGCTGACTATCATCAGTGGGATGAACATCTGATAACCACCCGTTATTTCTGCAATGAGGAATATTCCGGTAAGGGGCGCGTGCATCACTCCTGCCATAACGGCCGACATTCCAAGGAGGGCGAAATTCTTTTCAGGCAGGTAAACGCCTATTTCATAAATGTTCCACACCCTCGCAAAAAAGAAACCTGCAAAAGCCCCGATGAACAGCGACGGCGCAAACGTTCCACCGCAGCCTCCGCCTCCGTTTGTAGCCGATGTGGCGAAAACCTTAGTCAACAGCACCATGCCGATATATGGTATCAGCATTTCGGAATGGCCATAGAACGGGGAATTATTGAGAATCATATCCCAATCAGCTTCTGTCTTGCCGCTAAGCAGGATGTTAATGCTGCCGTAACCTTCACCGTAAAGCGAAGGGAATATAAATATGAGCGGGCTTAACACCAACGCTCCGACCAAGAGTTTGAGTACAGGCTTGTTCTTCAAGCGTGCAAAACCGGCCTCGCACGCCGTCATGACACGTATGAAATAAAGACTTACGAAACCGCCGAACACCCCAAGCAGGATGTTTGCAGGTATGCGCTCTACGGGCCAAGGATTGTCTAACGTAAAAACGAACAACGAGTCGCTGCCCGTAAAAATATAAGTAAAGCAAGTGGCTGTGACGCTCGATATGAGGATGGGCAGCAACGAAGCCATCGTAAGGTCTATCATCAGAACCTCAAGAGTGAACACCAGCCCGGCGATAGGAGCTTTGAAGATGCCCGCTATGGCCGCCGCCGCGCCACAGCCTACGAGCAACATCAGGGTCTTATTGTCCATCTTGAACAACTGCCCCAGGTTACTGCCTATGGCTGAACCAGTAAGCACAATCGGTGCCTCTGCCCCGACGCTTCCACCAAAACCGATGGTTATGGCCGAAGCTATGACGGAACTCCAACAGTTGTGCCCCTTAAGGCGGCTGCGTTTGCTGCTGATGGCGTAAAGGATGCGCGTTATCCCGTGGCTTATCTCGTCTTTAACGACATAACGCACAAAAAGTGAAGTGATGTAAATGCCTATCACCGGATATACAAGGTACATCCAATTGAAAGTCTCACTGTCAAAGCGTGAAGTCAATAAAAGCTCGATTTCCTCGATGATCCAATGCAGCAAATACGCAGCCACAGCGGCAAACAAGCCTACAAGAAAACTCAAGATGAGCGTAAATTGCTTGTCTGTCACGTATTGCTCACGCAGTTTTATAACACGCTGCATAAACGTAAGTTCAGCCTGCGCAGCCTCTTGGTCAATAGTCCCTTGGTTCACACCCTTGTCATCTAATGATTTCCACTTCGCCGTTGCGCCTTATCCTTATTATTTTAGAAGGTGTGTGCGGCTTTTTCTCCTGCCTCCGGCTGTAACAAACATAATCCACGGCGTTGAGGAGTTCTTCTGAAATGTCCTTGTAATTCTGGGCGGCCGGCTGTCCGCTGATGTTGGCGCTCGTCGATACTACTGGTTTCTGGAAGCGATAACACAACTCCTTAGAGAACGGTTCTTGCGTAATGCGCATCGCAATGCTGCCGTCTTCTGCCGTAAGATTTTCGGCAAGACTGGTTGCGTTGTCAAGTATCACGGTTGTAGGTTGCGTGGCCAGCTCCATCACTTGCCAAGCAACTTCAGGCACGTCACGCACATAACGTTGCAAGCGCGCCTCAGAGTCAACGAGGCAAATCAACGCCTTCGAGTCGTCACGCTGCTTTATCTTGTAAACCTTTGCAACGGCTTCGGGGTTGGTTGCGTCGCAGCCTATGCCCCAAACTGTATCCGTGGGGTAAAGGATCACGCCGCCATTACGCATCACCTCCACCGCCTTCTTAATGTCTTCTTGTTGATTCATACGGTTATGTTATTCCTGTTCCTGTATGTCCCATCCTATTGCGCTGGCACCAAGCACAGCTGCGGAAGAACCGTCAAGGCCGCTGATGAGGAACTGGGCCTTGCCTTTGAATATCGGCATTACATGATTATCGTAACTTCTCTTTATCGGATACATTATCAAATCACCCGCCTTCGTCAGTCCGCCGAAGAAGATGAAAGCCTCAGGCGACGAGAACGCCGCGAAGTCAGCGCAAGCCTCGCCAAGCATTTCACCGGTAAACTCATAGACACGCTTGGCAAGCTCGTCGCCTTTACCTGCTGCAATAGAAACGTCAAGCGAAGTTATGTCTTCAGGTTTTATGCTGCGAAGCACTGACGGAGTTTCTGTTGTTGAAAGAAACTCGCGCGCAGTGCGGGCGACCCCTGTAGCAGAGCAATACGCCTCAAGGCAACCTGTACGGCCGCATCCACACGAACGTCCGTTCTCACGGCGCATGATGACGTGCCCAAGCTCGCCTGCGAAGCCGTCGCATCCATAGACTAATTGGCCGTTGACAACAATCCCCGACCCTACGCCAGTGCCAAGCGTAAGAACAATGAAATTCTTCATGCCGCGCGCCACGCCGTAAGTCATCTCGCCTATTGCGGCGGCGTTGGCATCGTTGGTTATGGCCACGGGGATGCCCAGTTTCTTCTTGAACATATCCGCCAACGGCACACAACATTCATGTCCCCACACTATATTAGGCGCATATTCTATCGTTCCACGGTAATAATTGGCGTTCGGCGCGCCAATGCCCATAGCCTTTATCTTGTCAATGCCGCCAACCTGGTCGATTATAATGTGCAACGCCTCAATCGAAGCGTCAACATAATCTTCAACATTAGCGTAATTTTGTGTTTTTATGGCTGTCGTGGCCTTAATGTAGCCACGACTGTCAACGATACCGAAAACTGAATTTGTGCCGCCAAGGTCAAGGCCTATGACATACGGCTTTAATATTTGTGATGTCATTTGATAATTGTATTTATTTGTTGGCTCAATAGCTGCAAAGTTATCAAAAATCCAATACACGGCAAAGTTTTATTGATAAAATTTGTTTCTTTCGCAAAAAAATGGCAATTTTGCAGACGTTATGCCGTTTCAGTTTCATTTAGACATACTTGATTGGATATTCAAGGGCATTCTCATAGGCATCGTGGCGTCTGCGCCAATGGGGCCTGTCGGCGTTTTGTGCATCCAGCGAACGCTGAATAAAGGGCGTTGGTACGGTTTTGTCACAGGCATAGGAGCGACGATAAGCGACTTCATCTACGCCTTAATCACAGGTTTCGGAATGAGCTTTGTGATGAACTTGATAAACAACAACCACAACCGCCTGATATTGCAAATCAGCGGCAGCATCATGCTGATGGCGTTCGGAATATATTGTTTCCGCTCCGACCCGACAAAGAAAATACACGTAAGCGGTAAGAATAAAAAAGGTACGTTGGTACACAACTGCGTCACGGCATTCCTCGTGACCTTCTCCAATCCTTTAATCATCTTCCTTTTCATGGCGGCGTTCGCCCAGTTCGCCTTTGTCATACCCAAACATCCGCTGCACATGTGCGTTGGTTATTTCAGCATTATATGCGGCGCCTTGCTGTGGTGGTTCGGGTTGACATGGCTTATAGACAAGGTAAGAAACAAGTTCGACAACAGCAGCATCGTCATCATCAACAAGATAATCGGGAGCATCGTCATCATTTTCTCCTTGCTCGTTTTCATAGGCACGGTGTTCAATCTTTACACGTTTCATTATTAGCAGACAAGATACAAGCAGGCAAGCCGAAAACAAAAACTCCTTGCCTGATTGTGCCTTGCCCGCTTGTCAACCATATAAACAATGTTCATATCACAAGAATTAAGGAAAAAAAGCATAGCCGAGTACCTTCTTTATATGTGGCAGGTGGAAGACATCATCCGCGCCTACGGCTGCAACCTTGGAAGGATACGCCGCGAGTACATCGACAAGTTTGACTACACCGACGTGCAAAAAGACGAAATGGCCGACTGGTATGGCAACCTCGTAAGGATGATGAACCAGGAAGGCTGCCGCGAAAATGGGCACTTGCAAATCAACAAGATTGTGATGCAACAGCTTACGGAACTCAACGCCCAACTGCTGCAAAGCACGAAAAACCCTTTTTACAACAGCGAATACTACAAAGTGCTGCCCTTCATCGTTGAGCTGCGCAAGCGCGGGGCTGACAATAGCGAAAACGAGATTGAGACGTGTTTCAACGCGCTTTACGGCGTAATGATGCTGCGCCTGCAAAAAAAGAAAATAAGCCCTGACACTGAACACGCGATAAAAGAAATCACGACTTTCATCGGGATGCTGTCCGACTATTATATGAAAGACAAGAAAGAACCGCTTGAATTTTAAGAAGCGGGCAAGGGACAAGCAGACAAGGGACAAGCAGACAAGGGACAAGTAAACAAGGGACAAGTAAACAAGGGACAAGCAAACAAGGGGTTTGCCAACTAAAAAAACAAAAGCAATGAACATACTCATCACAGGCTGCAACGGCCAACTTGGCAGCGAAATCAGGCTGCTTGAGAAGGATTACAATCAACACACTTTCTTCAACACTGACAAGGACGAGCTTGACATAACAGACCAGCAAGCCGTTAACGACTTTATATGCCGCAACGAGATTGACGGCGTGGTGAATTGCGCCGCGTACACAGCCGTGGACAAGGCCGAGAACGACCAGAAACTAAGCACCGCCCTCAACACCGAAGCGCCGGCTTACATGGCGG
This sequence comes from uncultured Prevotella sp., assembly GCA_944320255.1. GTDB lineage: Bacteria > Bacteroidota > Bacteroidia > Bacteroidales > Bacteroidaceae > Prevotella. Next base: position 13,813 of record CALUGU010000016.1, read on the forward strand.
CGGCCATCGGCCAGCGCGGCGGGTGGATGGTGCACGTGTCAACCGACTACGTGTTCAACGGAAAGAAGTTCACGCCTTACGTTGAGACCGACACGCCTTGCCCGGACAGCGTTTACGGCAACACGAAACTTGCGGGCGAACTGGCTGTAAGCAAGTTCTGCAAGAACACAATGATCATAAGGACGGCATGGCTTTATTCGCCGTTCGGCAACAACTTCGTAAAGACTATGCTGCGCCTCGGCGGCGAAAAGAGCGAACTCGGCGTCGTGTTCGACCAGATAGGCACGCCGACTTACGCCCGCGACCTCGCCGTGGCGATACTCACCGCCGTAGAGAAAGGCGTCAAGCCAGGCGTGTACCACTTCTCCAACGAAGGCGTTTGCAGCTGGTATGACTTCACCAAGGCCATACACCGCATAGCCGGCGTCACATCGTGCCACGTAAAGCCGCTGCACACAGCCGAATACCCCACGGCTGCCACACGCCCGGCTTACAGCGTGCTGGACAAGACAAAAATCAAGGAAACTTACGGACTGGAAATACCTTATTGGGAAGACAGCCTCGCAGAGTGCATCAAAATATTAGCAGACAAGTGACAAGCAGACAAGCAGACAAGTGACAAAATATTAACAAGTAAACAAACAGACAAGTAATAAGCTGTCAGCAACAAAGCATAACAGGCTTGTTTGCTCGTTACTGACAGCTTGTCAACTAAAAAATATGAATAAAGAAATCGAAAGGCGGCGCACGTTCGCGATAATATCGCACCCTGACGCCGGCAAGACAACGCTCACCGAGAAATTCCTGCTCTTCGGTGGCCAGATACAGGTGGCCGGGGCGGTTAAGAACAACAAGATACGCAAGACGGCCACGTCTGACTGGATGGACATCGAGAAGCAGCGCGGCATATCGGTGTCAACCTCCGTAATGGAGTTTGATTACGAAGGATATAAGGTAAACATACTCGACACGCCGGGCCACCAGGACTTCGCCGAAGACACTTACCGCACGCTGACGGCGGTTGACTCGGCCATCATCGTGGTGGACGGGGCGAAAGGCGTGGAGGCGCAGACGCGCAAGCTGATGAACGTGTGCCGCATGCGCTCAACGCCGGTGATAATCTTCATCAACAAGATGGACCGCGAGGGACGCGACCCGTTCGACCTGCTCGACGAACTTGAGCAGGAACTTGAAATAAAGGTGCGCCCGCTGTCGTGGCCGATAAACCAAGGGGCGAAGTTCAAGGGCGTGTATAACATTTATGAAAACAAGCTCGACCTCTTCACGCCCGACAAGCAGCGCGTAACCGAAAAGGTGGAGGTTGACATCGACAGCGACGAGCTTGAGGCGCGCGTTGGCGATGCCGACGCCGCCAAGCTGCGCGAAGACCTTGAGCTGGTGGACGGCGTTTACCCGGAGTTCAACGTTGACGACTACCGCAACGCCGAGGTGGCGCCGGTGTTCTTCGGCAGCGCGCTTAACAACTTCGGCGTGCAGGAACTTCTGAACTGCTTTGTTGAAATAGCTCCCAGCCCTCGCCAGACGAAGGCCGAGGAACGAATGGTGAACCCGGAGGAGCCGAAGTTCACGGGCTTCATCTTCAAGATAACGGCCAACATCGACCCCAACCACCGCTCGTGCATAGCCTTCTGCAAGGTGTGCAGCGGCAAGTTCGAGCGCAACCATCCCTACCTGCACGTGCGCCTCGGCAAGACGGTGCGCATCTCGTCGCCCACGCAGTTCATGGCGCAGCGCAAGAGCACCATCGACGAGGCGTGGCCGGGCGACATAGTAGGCCTGCCCGATAACGGGATATTCAAAATCGGCGACACGCTCACCGACGGCGAACAGCTCCACTTCCGCGGGCTGCCGTCGTTCTCGCCGGAGATGTTCAAATACATCGAGAACGACGACCCGATGAAGTCGAAGCAGCTGGCAAAGGGCATCGACCAGCTGATGGACGAGGGCGTGGCGCAGATGTTCGTCAACCAGTTCAACGGCCGCAAGATTATCGGCACGGTAGGCCAGTTGCAGTTCGAGGTAATACAGTACCGCCTGGAAAACGAGTACAACGCCAAGTGCCGCTGGGAGCCAGTCCACCTGTACAAGGCTTGCTGGATTGACTCTGACGACCCGGCGGAGCTTGACTCGTTCAAGAAGCGCAAATACCAGTATATGGCGAAAGACAAGGACGGGCGCGACGTGTTCCTTGCCGACAGCGGCTATGTGCTCCAAATGGCGCAACAGGACTTCAAGCACATACGCTTCCATTTCACAAGCGAATTTTAATTGTTAGCAGACGAGCAGACAAGTGACGAGCAGACAAGCTTTTTTTTAGCAGACAAGCAGACAAGTGACAAGCAGACAAGGAAGTTTGCATTGTTTATTTAGTGACGGGCAAGCAAGGTATAAACATCCTTGTTTGCCCGTCACTCGTTTACTTATCAATCATCTGCTAAAAGAGACATCTTGTCTGCTCGTCTGCTAAAAAAAGGCTTGTCTGCTCGTCACTTGTCTGCTTGTCTGCTGAAAAAAACATCAAAACGTCAAATCTGTCTTGTCGGACTTTTTGCTCGAAATAGAACGGCGTCACAGCCAAAGATGCCCTTTTCACACCGTAAAGGGCATCATTAAGGGTGGTAAAGGGCGTTAATTCATATAGCAAAGGGCGTTAATTCAAGTAGTAATAGCCGTTATTAAGGGTCGTAAAAGCCGTTATTACGGGTCAAGATAACGGCTTTTACTCATTAAAAAGACCGTTTATGACGCCCGCAAGCGTCATAAACGGCGCACACTTTTAGCATAACTAAACGTATCAACCTTATTTCCAACGCATTACGTTTGCACACGATTTTATGCGTTATTCAGGCCCGAAGTAAGAAAATTTTTCGCCAAAGCCGTTCTACGTGCTCAACGAAAATCAATAAGTAAGCGAAACGGGCGTTTTGCTTACTTATTGATTTAGCCTCACGACCCTTACGCCCGTCATTGTGCGTTGCCGTTGCAGGTAACGGTAAAGCGTCATGGGCTCCTCCACAACCTTGTGCCTCAAGCTCGACGCATTGAGCAGGTGCAGGCCGTCGTCGTGCCACACGGCGAAGCCTATGTGCTGGATGTCAAGCCCTTTGAGCGATGTAGTCAGGGCTATGATGTCGCCGTCTTTCACCACCTTGCGCATCAACGCCGTGTTGCCCACGAGCGACTTCGGCACATACCGGTACGACTTCTTGTTCAATTCACGCTCCGTGGCCGCTATCGCAGGCACGTATCCGGGGTTTTCCTTCAGCATCTTGTACTTGCCGGGATATGTTGACATATAATTTACGGCTATCCGTTGCACCGCCGTGAACGGCGGATCGGGGCTTTGCACCTCGCTGCACAGCCCCTTGGCCGTGTTGTCGGCTATCCAGTCGGTAAAGTAATGCAGGCGCTTTGTGTAGTGAGGGGCAGCCCCGCCCCGGTAACGTATCTTGCAAAGGTTGCCGCAAAAAGCCTTGAAGGTGTACGCCTTTTGGCTGACGCACATGGCCAACGCCGTGACGTTCTCCACGTAAGTGGTGCAGTCAAGCTGGCGCAGGTTCACCACGAGCTTCTCCGTCCGGTTCACTTCCAGCGTGTGCGCCACGTAAGGCAAGCCCTTTAGCCGGCGTGCAAAGTATATCACGATGTTCGTGCCTTGCGGCTGGCGGCGCGCCCCGTCGAGCAGCTCCATCACCTTAAGGCTGTCCGCCTTGTCATACTGCACTTCGTAAGCCGAGGCGCAAGTGAAGCTGAATGCAAAAAAGATTAATGCTGCTATAAATCGCATATCTTGAGTTTCTAAATGTGAAAGGTTTAAGAAATAAAGAATAAAACATAAAACAACGATGAGGAAGAATTAAGAATGAAGACCAGACAGCCACAAGGCAAGCCAATCCTCCGTTCTTCACCCTTAATCCCAAATCACCTAAAACTTACCGAGTATGCGGTCCATCACCCAGTTGACGGGCGTCGCCGACACACTCGTGCATGAACAGACGCCGAAGCCCTGCAAGTCTTCAATCACGGCCTTGATGAGCGGCAGCTGCACGTATGGCGGATTAGACACGTCGATGCTCGTGGTGCCGTCGCTCGTAACCACCTTGATCGGGTCGTAGCTGAACACCGAGAAGCATATCATGCCCTTGTCGCCGACAATCTCGATGGTGTCCTCCTGTGCCGACTTATGACCGGCAAAGCACCACGAGCCGCTGCCCGTAAGCCCGCTCTCAAAACGGAAACACGCGCTCACGGTGTCCTCGGCGGCATACAGTCCGCCACGGTTGGCGCACATCCCCTCGGCCTCAGTTATCACGCCGAATATGTCTTGCAGCAGGTCGAGCTGGTGGGCGGCCATGTCGTAAAAGTAGCCTCCGCCCGCAATATCAGGCTGCAACCTCCACGGAAGCTGCCCGGCTGAAGGGTAATCCTCGGCACGCGGCGGACACGAGTAGCGTATCTGCACGTTCATCACACGCCCGATGGTCTTCTGGCCGATGATGTCTTTCACCCTGCGGAAGTAAGGCAGGTATCTCCTGTAATAAGCCACAAAGCACGGCACGCCGGTCTGCTCGCTCACGCGGTTCACCCTTGCGCAGTCATCATAGTTGGCAGCCAGCGGCTTCTCCACGTACACAGGCTTGCCGGCGCGCATCGCCATTATCGCGAACGTGGCGTGGCTCGACGGCGGCGTGGCCACATACACGGCGTTGACGTCAGGGTCGTCAATCAGTTCCTGGGCGTCGGTGTACCATTTCTTCACATTGTGCCGCTCGGCATACGAGCGCGCCTTCTTCTCGTTGCGGCTCATCACGGCGACCACCTCGGAACCTTCCACCTCGCTGAAGGCCGGGCCTGACTTCTTCTCTGCCACTTCGCCGCAGCCGATAAATCCCCACTTAAGTAATTTCATGTCTCTGTTTACCTTTTAATATAATATGCCGCACCCTGCCTACAGCCTACAGGCCGGGACGGGAGCGCGCTTAACGTTTTGGCGCAAAGTTAGCAATTTTTATCCATACAATGGTTCCATATTACATTTTATATTGCTACCTTTGCAACATAAACACATCCATAATAAAACAAATTGAAATGGATAATATCAAAAAATCATCAATAAGCAAAAGCCGAAGCTACACGGCGTGCCTGTCTGAAGCCCACAGGATGCTGTTCGACAACTTCCGCGTGATATTCAGCCGCACATGGGTTTACGCCGCGGCCGTGGCTGTCATGTGGGCGGTTTTCGCCTCGCTTGTCACCCACGCCTTGCTCTACGGCCTTAACACCGGCATCAGCATCGCCGCAGACGCCGCCCTGCTGCTGACCGTGGCGGCGTCGGTGGTATTCTTCGCAAGGGTGATGCACCTCGTCAACGGACGCCCGATGAAATGGAACATCGCACGCAGCGCGGCATTGGCTGCCTGCTTCATCGCCCTCATCGTCGTTATTGCAGCCGTCTGCGCAGCCATATTCTACGGCTACGTCGTCAACAGCCAACCGGTGTATCCCGTTGACTTACGCCCGCTCGCCACGGCCACGACCGTGTCGTCAGTCGTTTTCGTCCTCATAATGCTGCCTTACGTTTATGCTTCGATAAAGTACCTCACCGAGCCTGAAAGCAAGTTGGGCAACATATTGACAAAGGCTTACGTAACCGGCCTGCGGCATTGGGGCTTCATTTTCACGGCCATGCTGCTTGCCGTCCTCTGCGTATTGGTTGTCAGCCTGTTCGTTTCCATACCGATGCACATCGTCACTACGGCCAACGCCTACTCCGTCTTCGGCGTCAACTTCATAGGCGACCCAACCGGACTGCCGTCTTATTTCCCATTCATTGAGTGCTCGGTGTTCGTCTTGACATTCTTCATCTGGGCTTACCTCGACATATTCATCATCTTCGTAAGCTATTTCCTTTACGGCAGCATAGCGACTAAGGAGAAAGAGAAAAGGGCATTTCTTAAAAACGAAAAGCAAACGGCATGAAACAACAACGCATACTTTTCATCGACAGGGACGGCACCTTGGTGGAAGAACCGCACGACGAGCAGGTGGATTCGTTCGCAAAACTGAAGTTCACCAAGGGCGTGTTCAAGAACCTTGCGTTCATAAAGGAGAAGTTAGACTTCCGCTTCGTAATGGTGAGCAACCAAGACGGACTGGGCACAAGCTCGTTCCCTGAAGAAACGTTCTGGCCCGTGCACAACTTCATACTCCAGACTTTGGAAGGCGAAGGCATAACTTTCGACGACATACTCATCGACAGGCATTTCCCCGAAGACAACCATCCGTGCCGCAAACCGGGCACGGGGATGCTGACAGAGTACATCGGCAACCCGGCATACGACATCAAGGGAAGCTACGTAATAGGCGACAGGGAGACCGACAAGCAGCTCGCCGACAACCTCGGATGCAACGCCTTGATACTCGGACGCGACGGAATGACGTGGGAAAAGATAGCCGAAACGCTCTTCGCCGGCGAACGCACGGCTGAAACAAGGCGGACTACGAAAGAGACTGACATCTTCGTTTCACTCAACATCGACGGTTCGGGAAAGTGCGACATATCAACAGGCATCGGCTTCTTCGACCATATGATAGAGCAAATAGGCCGCCACGGAATGATGGACTTGACCGTGCACGCCAAGGGAGACCTCAACGTTGACGGCCACCACACTATCGAAGACACCGCCATAACGCTCGGAGAGTGCATAAGGAAGGCCCTCGGCGACAAGCGCGGAATTGAGCGTTACGGCTATTGCCTGCCTATGGACGACAGCCTGTGCCAAGTAAGCCTCGACTTCGGAGGCCGCCCCTGGTTAGTGTGGGACGCCGACTTCAAGCGCGAAAAGATTGGAGACATGCCCACGGAGATGTTCATCCATTTCTTCAAAAGCCTTAGCGACGCGGCCATGATGAACCTGAACATCAAGGCCGAGGGACAAAACGAGCACCACAAGATTGAAGGGATATTCAAGGCTTTGGCACGAGCCTTGCGCATGGCGGTGAAGCGTGACATCTTCCACTACGAACTGCCAACCACCAAGGGGGCATTGTAAGTACGGCTTACAACGCCTTCTTTTTTTGCAACACACTAAAAAAGAAAACCATCACGACATGATATTCTACCTTTCAGGCACAGGAAACACCAGATGGGCGGCAAGCGTAATAGCCGAGCATACGGGCGAAGAGCTGATTGACATAACAAAAGCCGGCGACCGGCAAACGCCTTACACTCTCGCCGAAGGTGAACGCATTGGCTTTTGCTTCCCCGTGCACGGCTGGCGTCCGCCCGTGATTTTCAGGACATTCGTCAAACACCTGCGCTTCACCAACCCGCAAGGACACTACTGTTACGCGCTTTGCACGGCCGGCGACGACATCGGCGAGACCATCAAGATACTGAAAAAAGACCTTGACTCCGTAGGCTTAAAGCTCGACAGCGCTTTCTCGCTGATAATGCCGGAGTCATACGTCGGGCTGCCGTTTATGGATGTTGACACGCCGGAAAAGGAAAAGATGAAGAAAGAAAAGGCCGCAGCCGACCTCGCCCGGCACGTAAAAACAATAACCGAAAGGGAACGCGGCGTGGAAGAACTGGCAACGGGCCGGTGGCCGCGGATAAACAGCCGGCTGCTGGGCGGTGTCTTCACAAACTGCCTGATTACCGACAAACCGTTCCGCGTGACGACTGACAAGTGCATAGGATGCGGCATTTGCGCCGCTTCATGCCCTACAGACAACATCGAGATGACAGACGGCAGGCCGCAATGGAAGCACGACGGCACGTGCCTCACCTGCTTCTCCTGCTACCACCACTGCCCAAACCACGCCATTGAATACGGGCGGAGGACAAAGAACAAAGGGCAATACTTTTTTAAGTGAAGAGTTAAGAGCTAAAAATTAAGAGTTAAGAAAAGATGCAACATAAAGGCTTATCACCAACAAAGCATATTTTCTTAACTCTTAATTTTTAACTCTTAACTTTAATAAACTCTCTCTCCGAAGATGGCGGTGCCCACGCGAACCATCGTGCTGCGGCACTTTACGGCTATCCCATAGTCGCCGCTCATACCCCAAGAACGCTCACAGAAACTGTCGTCATCGGCAAAATACTTACCTTTCACCTCATCGAAGAAGGCCGCGGCGGTGTCAAACTCACGCTTGATTTGCTCCTCGTCGTCAACATTCGAGGCCATCATCATCAGCCCGCAAATCTTAACGTTGGCCAGTTCGCGCCACTCCCCGGCCTCAAGCATCTCACGGCAGGCGTCGAGGGTGAAGCCGTACTTGGTGGCCTCCTCGGCTATGTGCAGCTCAAGCAGCACGTTGACGACGCGCCCGTGCTTGGCCGCCTGCTTGTTGATTTCCTTCAACAGCTTCACCGAGTCAACCGCGTCGATCATCGAGATGTAAGGCGCGATGTACTTCACCTTGTTCGTCTGCAAGTGGCCGATGAAGTGCCACTCGATGTCTTTCGGCAACACTTCATGCTTTTTCGCCAGCTCTTGCTCGTGGCTCTCGCCGAAGATGCGCTGCCCGGCGGCGTAAGCCGCCTCTATGTATTCGGCCGGATGGAACTTGCTCACCGCCACCAACTTGACGCCGGCGGGCAGGGTGTCCCTTACCGCGCGCAAGTTTGACGCCACGTCAACGTTGAGTGTCATTTCGCGTCCTCCCCTTTCGCCTCCTGCTCATACTCCGGTTTGTCGTCGGTCTCGGCCTTGGCGGCGTTGATCTTGTTATGCTCGAACACGTCCATAATCTGCGTTTCGGCGACAGAGGCTATCACGTAGTCGATCATCGTGCCGCCCATCACCTCGTCGATGCTCTTGACGGCTTGCGGCAAAGAGGCCGCATGGACAAGGTAGTTTACGTTGGAGCGTTTCTCCTTCTCGGTCTTGTCGTCGATGGTGATGAACTGCAATTTAGTCTTATACCAACGGTCGGCCGAAGGCGAATCGCTAAAGAACACCTCGCCGTAAGCTGCTTTCTTGATGTCGCGCACTTCAAACTCACCACTTATGTACGCCGACATCTCGTCTATAATGCTCGACTCCGCCTCGGTGAAGCTGAGCGCGTCCACTGTATATGTCTCGGTCACTTTCTTCTGGGTGCCGTCTTCCATTGTCTTTTCGTAACGGATCTTACACTCAAACCATGTTGTTGTCCTGCTTCTCATTTCTTTTGTTGTTTTATTATGTTGTTCGTTTTATCCAATGCAAAAGTAATCAAATATCACGATAACGCAAAATCATAAAACGGCAAAATGCCGCACGCCTGAAGCAAAAACGGCGGAGCGTTTGCAAGAGACAGCAAAACGCACCGCCGTTTGCCGTCTTTCACCGCCCGTTTTACGGCTTCTTGCAAGCCAAGTTGCCGTCTCTTGTAAAGCGCATTGCAAAACGCCCTGAAGCAAAGGCCCGGCACAGCCTCGCGCAAAGCACGCATTTATCTGCGTAAGTTTGTCGCCTACGCCATTTTTTTGTACTTTTGCACCTTGGTTTACAGAATAACGCAATCGATATGCAAAGATATTTCCTTTACCTGAAATATGACGGCACGGCCTTCCACGGCTGGCAGGTGCAGCCCAACGCGCGCACCGTGCAGCAGGAGGTGGAAAAGGCCCTGTCAACCCTGTTGCGCCGTGAGACGCCCGTAACCGGGGCCGGGCGCACCGACACAGGCGTGCACGCGCGCATGATGGTGGCCCACTTCGACGCCGAGGCGGGGCTTGACTGCCGCCAACTCGTCTACAGGCTGAACGGCTTGCTGCCGCGGGACGTGTCAGCCGACGCGGCGGTGCCGGTAAGCGGGGACATGCACGCACGCTTCAGTGCAACCTCGCGCACGTACCATTATTATATACACCAGCGCAAAGACCCGTTCATGAGGGCGTACTCGTGCGGACTGTTTTACCCCCTGGACTTCGACGCCATGAACCGCGCCGCCGCCGTCCTTACGGAATACGACGACTTCGCGGCGTTCTGCAAAAGCAATTCAGACGTGAAGACCACGCTGTGCAAAGTAACCGAGGCGAGATGGGTGCGCGACGGCGAATACGCCTGGCACTTCGTGATCACCGCCAACCGCTTCCTCCGCAACATGGTGAGGGCCATCGTAGGCACCCTCGTTGACGTGGGCCGCGGACGCATTGACATCGAAGGCTTCAGGCAAGTGATTGAGGGTCGCAGGCGTTCAGGCGCGGGCGAGAGTATGCCCGGCAACGCCCTTTTCCTCGAAAATATTGAATATAACTTGAAATAATGAATAATGAATAATTAAAAATGAAAAATGAAGTATGATGAATGAAGAATGAGCTTAACTTCATAAATTACAAAGTTCATTAATTCTTAATTTTCACTTTTCATTCTTAATTATTCATTTTTCATTCTTAATTTTTAATTTAAATATGTGGTTATTATTAGCGTTCTTATCAGCGGCTCTGCTCGGCTTTTATGATTCGTTCAAGAAAAAATCACTCGACGGCAACGCCGTAATCCCCGTGCTGTTCCTCAACACGCTGTTCTCGTCGCTCATCTTCCTGCCGTTCATCATCATTTCAGGCACGACCGACGTGCTCGACGGCACGATATTCCATACCGCGTCAGGCGGATGGGAGATGCACAAATACATCGTGCTTAAAAGCGTCATAGTGCTGTCGTCGTGGGTGTTCGGCTATTTCGGTATGAAACACCTGCCCCTCACCATCGTCGGCCCTATCAACGCCACGCGCCCGGTGATGGTGCTCATCGGAGCGTTCATCGTCTTTGGCGAACGCCTCAACATCTACCAGTGGATAGGCGTTGCGCTGGCCGTGGCCTCGTTTTTCATGCTGAGCCGCAGCGGCAAGAAGGAGGGCATCGACTTCAAGCACGACCGCTGGATTTACTTCGTGGTGCTGGCCGCGTTGCTCGGCGCCGTAAGCGGACTTTACGACAAGTATCTCATGGCGCCGAAAGGGCATGGCGGCGTAGGCCTCGACCGTATGATGGTGCAAAGCTGGTACAACATCTACCAATGCTTCATGATGCTGGCCATGATGATGCTGATATGGTGGCCCAAGCGCAAGACCACCACGCGCTTCCGCTGGGACTGGTGCATCGTGCTGATAAGCGTGTTCCTCAGCGCGGCCGACTTCGTTTACTTCTACGCCTTGAGCGTCCCCGGCGCAATGATCAGCATCGTGTCAATGATACGCCGCGGCAGCGTGATAGTGTCGTTCCTGTTCGGCGCGGTGCTCTTGCACGAAAAGAACCTCAAGAGCAAGGTGGTTGATCTCGCCCTCGTGCTGCTCGGTATGCTGTTCCTGTACATCGGCAGCAAGTAAGCAAACTAAGAGTTAAGAATTAAGAGGTAAGAAAATGTGCAGTATAAAAGTTATATCCAGCAAAGCATATTTTCTTAACTCTTAATTCTTAACTCTTAATTCATAAATCCCCCTGTTTACTAAAAATAGTTAGTTTTATTTGTACTTTTGACACAAAAATAGTATTTTTGCATCTGATTTATAATAATTTTAAGGCGCAACTTTTATGGCACACAATATATTCAAAGGTTTAGGGATAGCACTCGTGACACCGTTCACTACCGACGGCGAGGTGGACTATGTAGCGTTGAAAAGGCTGATAGAATACCAGATCGCCGGCGGGGCGGACTTCTTCTGCATACTCGCCACAACCGGTGAAACCCCAACGTTGACAAAAGACGAGAAACAAAAAATCAAGGAGCTTGTGGTTGACATGGCCGGCGACAAGATGCCCATACTCATCGGATGCGGCGGCAACAACACGGCGGAAGTGGTGAACGAGTTGCAGACAGGTGACTTCTCCGGCATCGACGGCATACTGAGCGTATGCCCGTATTACAACAAGCCGTCGCAGGAAGGCCTTTACCAGCACTTCAAGACCATCGCTTCGGCGACAAAGCTGCCGGTTGTGCTATACAACGTGCCGGGACGCACGGGCGTCAACCTCAAAGCGGAGACAACGGTCAGGCTGGCGCGCGACTGCGCTAACATCGTAGGCATCAAGGAAGCCAGCGGCAACCTTGAGCAAGTGGACGAAATAATCAAGAACAAGCCTGACACGTTCGACGTAATCAGCGGCGACGACGCCCTGACGTTCCCGATGATTGCCTGCGGCGCGGCGGGCGTAATCTCGGTGATAGGCAACGCCTTGCCAAAGGAGTTCTCACGGATGATAAGGCTTGAAATGAAAGGCGAAATAGAAAGCGCGCGCAAGATACACCATAAGTTCACTGACTTGTTCAGCCTGCTTTTCGTTGACGGAAACCCCGCCGGCGTAAAAGCCATGCTGCACGAGATGGGTATGATTGAGAACATTTTGCGCTTGCCGCTCGTGCCAACGCGCCTTACGACAATGCAGAAAATCAGCGAAAGCCTGAAGTTCAGGCTGTAAATACAATAAAACCAAGCCTTGGTTATGGCCGGGTTTACGGCGAAGCGTTAAATTAACGCTACCGTAAGCCCGGCCATAACTATGCTTACCATAGACATCAGCTTGATTAAGATGTTGAGCGACGGCCCTGAAGTGTCCTTGAACGGGTCGCCTACTGTGTCACCAACGATTGCCGCCTTGTGGCACGGAGACCCCTTGCCGCCATAGTTTCCTTCCTCTATCAGCTTCTTGGCATTGTCCCACGCCCCGCCCGAATTTGCCATGAACACGGCCAAGGTGAAACCTGTTGACATACCGCCGACCAAGAGTCCCAACACGCCCGCTACTCCGAAGACCATCCCGACGACAACGGGAATGACGATGGCGAGCAACGACGGCAGCACCATTTCGTGCAAGGCCGAACGTGTTGAGATTTTGATGCAACGCCCATAGTCGGGTGTAGCCTTTCCTTCAAGTATCCCCTTAATCTCACGGAACTGGCGGCGCACTTCCTCCACCATCGACCCGGCGGCACGCCCCACGGCGCCCATCGTGATGCCGCTGAACATAAATGCAGCCATTGCTCCGATGAACACACCTACCAAAACGTTTGGATTCATCAAGTTGACCTGGAAGAAATCAATCATATCTAACAATCCCGCATTCGTAGGATCAAAAGCCTTGCCCAGATTATCGACAAACGTTGCGCCGTCATTCATCGCCTTTACCATGTTGATTTTTATCTCCTCTACATACGATGCAAGCAAAGCCAAAGCCGTAAGGGCCGCGCTGCCTATGGCAAAACCTTTGCCCGTGGCGGCCGTAGTGTTGCCTAAAGCGTCAAGAGCGTCGGTGCGTTTGCGCACTTCCGGGTCGAGTCCGCTCATCTCGGCATTACCTCCGGCGTTATCGGCGATAGGCCCGTAAGCGTCGGTTGCAAGCGTTATGCCGAGCGTTGAGAGCATTCCCACTGCCGCGATGCCGATGCCGTAAAGCCCCTTTGATATGCTCGAAGAACTCATCGACATGTCAAAACCATTGGCGCATAAATAACTTGCCATTATCGCAACAGATATTGTGGCCACCGGAACCATAGTCGAAATCATCCCAGTGCCTATGCCTTTTATTATGACTGTCGCCGAACCTGTCTCTGAAGACTTGGCAATGCTCTTTGTAGGCTTGTAACTTTGACTTGTATAATATTCCGTCGCAGCCCCTATTATCACGCCTGCCGCCAGGCCGCTGATGACTGAAAACGACACGCCAATCCAATTCTCCAACTCCAGGAAATACATTATAACGAACGTTGCCACGGCTATCAAGCAAGCCGAAGCATTCGTACCGAGGCTTAACGAATGAAGCAAGTCACGCATAGTAGCACCCTCTTTCGTGCGCACCAAGAATATTCCGGCAAGCGAAAGGAATATGCCGACGGCAGCAATAAGCATCGGCGCAACGACGGCTTTCATCTGCATATCACCGTCCAAGGCAAAAGCCGTGGCACCAAGAGCCGCCGTGCTAAGTATGCTTCCGCAATAACTTTCATACAAGTCAGCCCCCATGCCGGCCACATCACCTACGTTGTCGCCCACGTTGTCTGCTATCGTGGCCGGATTGCGGGGGTCGTCCTCCGGTATGTCAGCCTCAACCTTGCCCACAAGATCAGCCCCGACATCGGCAGCCTTGGTGTAAATGCCACCGCCTACACGGGCGAACAAGGCCTGGGTTGACGCCCCCATGCCGAACGTAAGCATAGTTGTCGTTATCGTAACGAGCGCCATGTCATCGCCTTCATAAAACTCGCCGAGCAAGACAAACCATAAAGCTATGTCAAGAAGGCCAAGCCCGACGACAACAAGCCCCATCACAGCCCCGCTCCTGAACGCTATGCGCAAACCGCTGTCGAGGCTGCGGCTAACGGCATTCGCCGTGCGCGCCGAAGCGTAAGTAGCCGTCTTCATGCCGAAGAAGCCGCAAAGCCCGGAGAATATTCCACCTGTCAAGAAGGCGAAAGGCACCCAAGGGTTCTGCACATGGAGGACATACGCCATGAAAGCGAACACGGCGCAAAGGATGACAAATATAATGCCGACCACCTTATACTGCTGCTTGAGGTAAGCCATTGCGCCGACACGTATGTAGCCGGCAATTTCTTTCATGCGGTCAGTACCTTCGTCTTCTCTCATCATATGCTTGAAGAAATACCAAGCCATAGCCAGTGCACACACCGAAGCAAGCGGAACCAGCCAGAAAACCGTTGGAATATTCATATTAAAATGTTTTATTTATATGGTAAAGATTTATTAAGACAAGGCGCAGGCAAACCTATCTGCCTGGCCTCCTGCACCAACTTAGAACCTGAAAGACAACTGAGTGTCTATCATACTGTAGTTGTGGCGGGCGAGAGAACGGTCGTTTACAAAGGCGTATTCCAAGTTTATCTGCAAGTTCTTGACGAAAAGATAGTCAACGCCAATCTCGTAAAATGTCTTGCTTGTTCCCCACTCCGCCCTTGGACGATAAAAGTCATAACGGGCCTTAACGTGCAATTTGTTCTTTATTACCGGCGCAATAGCCAAGGCGTAAAAGCCATCCGCCTTGTCGCCGGCCTCATGGTTCACTTCATCCACTTTCGCATCAGAGCTTTGATTGTAAACAGTTGTGAAACCTAAGCCTGTAGAATGGATGTATTCCGAACGGAAAGTCCAGTCGTCAACGACGTATTCACCGCTTATTGCATAACGCCGTTTAGCAAGGCTTTTCACCCCGTCGACCCCTTTGCGGGCGTATGAACCGGTCCAGCCGAACGCCCCGATGCGCAAGCCTTCAACCGGCATAACCCACAATCCGCCGATAACGTCTTTCTGGTTGTCAACATCTTTGGTGTTGATGCCTTGCCCGTTGAACACTCCTACTTGGTAATGCAACAACGGCCGGCCAGCCGATGTCTTAATCAAATCACCCTGAAGCTGCACACCTATGTCACGGCCGTTGGACGAATGCTCCCCCACCCTGTCGTTGAAACCGGCCAACTTGCTGACGTTCTGAGAATAACTCATAAAGCCTTGGTCTATCGGGTTCATCGGGTTCTCAAACGTAAAGGGACGCTTGAACTGTCCTGCCTTTATCTTAAGGAAAGGCAGTTTCTGCCATTCAAGATATACGTCAACGAGCCTCGGACTTTCACCCAAGGTTGAAGTGTTGCCGTTCACCTGTCCTTGGAGCTTATAGGCGAAGTCTCCGAGTATGCGCCCGTCAAGCGAAAGACGCACCATCCGCACATTGAACGAGTTGCTTTCAGCCCCGTGCTGTCCGCTGTACTGATATTGCCCCATCGCGTAACCGCTCAACTTCGGCTTGCTAAAGATTTGCGTTTTCTCACCGGCATTCACCTGTGAAAAGGCGAAAAGGCAAAGAAACAAGAAGGTAAAAAAGCCCGCAGACTTACCTGTCATAGATATATTCATCGTTGGTTTCAAACTATACATAAACATTTAATCCCTTTTATTCAACAAAACTACATTCTCCATATGCGGCGTATGCGGGAACATATCCACCGGCTGGACTGCCTCCACCTTATAATATTGGTCGAGCAAGGCAAGGTCGCGCGCCTGGGTTGCAGGATTGCAACTCACATAGACGATGCGCTTCGCCGCGGCACGGATGATGGTCTGCACCACGTCGGGGTGCATTCCGGCGCGCGGCGGGTCGGTTATGATTACGTCCGGACGGCCGTTCTCGTTGATGAACTCATCCGTAAGGATGTCTTTCATGTCGCCGGCGTAAAACGCCGTGTTGGTTATCCCGTTGATTTCAGAATTCACCTTGGCGTCCTCGATGGCTTCAGGCACATACTCTATGCCCACCACCTTGCGCGCGTAACGCGACACGAAGTTGGCTATCGTGCCCGTCCCCGTGTAAAGGTCGTAAACAAGTTCTCCGCCCGTTAGCCCCGCAAAATCGCGCACTACGGAATAAAGACGGAAGGCCTGTTCGGTGTTTGTCTGGTAAAAACTTTTCGCCCCGACCTTGAACTTAAGCCCGTCCATAGTCTCGAAGATATGGTCGTTGCCCTTAAACACCTGTAAATCAAGGTCGTTGTAAGTGTCGTTAAACTTTTGGTTGTCAACATACAGCAACGCCGTAATCTCCGGGAAGGCGTCGGCTATGTGCTGCATCAATGCCTTGGCGCGCGCTTCGTCGCCCTCCTCGTCATAGTGGAACTGCACGAGCACCATCCATTCGCCCGTGTCGGAGTTGCGTATCACGATGTCGCGCAGCAGACCGTGCTTGCCGCGCAGGTCGTAAAACGTCATGCCCGTGGCATAGGCATAGTCACGGATTTCATTCCTTATGCGGTTGTGCAGGTCGTCCATCAGGTAGCATTTTTCCACTGGCAATATCTTGTCGAACGCCCCTGTGATGTGGAAACCGATGGCGTTCATCTGCGAATACTCCGTGCCAGACGCTATTTCTTCCTTCGTAAGCCAACGCTTGTTGCAGCATCCGAACTCCAACTTGTTACGGTAGCCGAACGTCTTTTCGGAGCCGAGGATTGGTTTTAGTTCAGGCAATTCCACCTTGCCGATGCGCGTCAGCTGGTCGTACACTTGCTTTTGCTTCATCTTCAGCTGCTCACTGTAAGGCACGTTCTGCCACTTGCAGCCGCCGCACACTCCGAAGTGGGCGCACCGCGGCTCAACGCGCACGTCGCTTGGCTTCACCATCCTTACTATCTCCGCCTCGCAATAGCTGTGTTTCTTACGGCGCACTTGCAAGTCAACCACGTCTCCGGGAACGGCGAACGGCACGAACACTACAAGGTCGTTGACCCTCGCCAGCGACTTCCCCTCCGCCGCGTAGTCCGTTATTGTTACGTTTTCTAATATGGGTAACGGTTTCTTCTTTCTGCTCATCTCGTAAATTATGGCAACAGACGGCGTGCAGACAAGCGAACAAAACGTAACCTTGCACAACACTCCGTCTAAACAAATTTAGTGCAAAGATAACGGATATTTTTCAAAGGGGGACAAAAAATTAAGAATTAAAAATTAAGAATTAAGAAAATATGCTTTGCCGATAAAAAAGACGGCGGCATATTTTCTTAATTCTTAATTTTTAATTCTTTACTTAATTTGCTTATCCGCAATGGAACGAAGCGCGCACGAGCTTCTGCATAAGTTCGGCGTCTTTCTCGGCGGCGGCGCGCAGGTTGGCGTCGTCAAAGCCGCGGAGCTTGCTTATTATACCGTCAATCATGCGGGGCGAGAACACTCCGCCGGCCTCGTAAACGGCACGGTGCTTCTCAAGCCAGTCGGCTGAAGCCACGCAGCAGTCGGGCAGCTGCTCGAACTTGTCGTTGTTGCTGCCGCTCTCGCCAAGGCCTACATACTTGTCTGCGGCTATGCCGAGAGCCTTGTCTTCAGCCATTTCCAAGCCGTAACGGCAGGCCACGCACAAGCCGGCCATCAGCTGGTAAACGTCGGCCGAAGCGTCAGGCGAGCGCATCTCTACGGTTTGCTTCAGCGTAGTATCGCTCTCTGTCGCACTTTCCAGCTTATTAGCCTGCACGCACATATCCTTGCCCGACGTCCAGCCCAGCGGCACACGCACGAGTACGGAGCGGTTGCAGTCGCCCCAGCAGACGCTCGTGGGCGCCTCCTGATGGGGCACAAGGCGGAAGTAAGACACGGGAGTCTTGTTGCCGAAAGCCGTGATTGACGGCGCAAGCTCCATCATCCCGGCTATGGCGCGGCGCGCCTCGGCCGAGAGCTTGCCGCCGGCGGTCATGCAGTTGCGGCCGCCCTTCATCATGCGCATGTGTATGTGCATGCCCGAACCGGCCTTGCCCACGGTTATCTTCGGGGCGAACGTAACGTCAAGACCGTACTCGTAGGCCAAGTTGCGTATCACCCACTTGGCCAGCACCAACTGGTCGGCCGCGCTCTCTACGGGGCACGGCAGGAACTCTATTTCGTTTTGCTCGTACACCCGGCCGCCCTCGGTGAAGTTGCCCACCTCGGAGTGGCCGTACTTTATCTGTCCGCCGGTCTGGGCGATGAACGCCATGCACTTCTTGCGGAACTCGCCCAGCTTGGCGAACGGGCCTGACTCGTGGTAGCCGCGCTGGTCAACGGCGGGGAACATCTCGTCGTCTTCGGTTATCACGTAATACTCAAGCTCGCCCATAGCCTCGTAAGTCATGCCCGTGGAGGCAGTGAACGCCTCGGCGGCGCGGTGCAGCGTCTGTTCCGGGGAGCACACGAAGGGTTCGCCGTCCTTGTCGAAGAACGAGCAGAGCATGCACAGCGTGGGAATTTCGGAGAACGGACTTACGAACGCCGTGCGGAAACGCGGCAGCACGTAAAGGTCGCTGCTCTCGGCCTCGACGAACGAGGGGAACAGGCTTGAGCCGTCAACGCGCTCGCCGTCGTTGAGGATTGTCTCAAGGTAAGCAAGATTGTTAATCATGAAACTGAGCGTCTTCACGCGCCCGTCTTCGGCGGGATACATGAAATCTACAATCTTTATGCCCTTCTCTTGCACAAAGGCTACGATGTCGGCCTTGGTCAGCTCTGAAGCCGGTTTCTTGAAAAACGCCACCAATTCGTTGGCATTCA
This sequence comes from uncultured Prevotella sp., assembly GCA_944320255.1. Taxonomy (GTDB): domain Bacteria; phylum Bacteroidota; class Bacteroidia; order Bacteroidales; family Bacteroidaceae; genus Prevotella. Next base: position 32,846 of record CALUGU010000016.1, read on the forward strand.
TTTCCACTGTCTTGTCCATAGTAATAAAATTTAAGTATGTCTTTTAAGATTTAACGTCAATCACGGCGCAATGGTTACGCCTCGCAAATATAGGCCTTTTTAGTTCGTCAAACAAATTTTCCGCATTATATTTGCATTAAAAACGTAAAAATTACAAAAACCGTACTCTATCATTGTGTCACACACAACCATTCACGAACGCAAATTTTAAGACATCCTGCTTACAAAAGAGCTATATATTGCAGTTTTATAAAGCAAAAAGTAAGAAGCGTAAAACAACACCCGGCATTATGGCATACGATCACAGCACCGGCCCGGACTGCCGATACGCCTCAAAAACGCAATGCAACAAATCCTCCGTTTTTGCTGACACACTGATTTCCGATAAGCCTTCATATTTCCGATATTTTGAAACAAACCTGCGCCGCCACGTAAAATCGGCAAAATACGTGTGCATCCACATGTCATTAAACGTCAGCGGCTTACATATATAAACATGTGAAGTGTGCAACAAACAAGCCCCGTAAAGCCCCTGATTTATGGTTATTCGCCACGGCATGAACCGCCATGAAGGCAAGTTCGGACGGCTTCCGGGCAGACAAAAGACGGCAAAACGCAACACGCTTCACGGCAAAACACACAGCGACTTGCCGCCAAACGCCCTGAAAGACGCCGCACACCAACCCCTGACAAAGCTATTTCAATGGAAATAACGGACATTCTGAAAATGACACTTTGAAAACTTTAACGCCCCAACAACAGCCAATATGGCAAATGAAACAAGTGAGAAACAAAACGGAACGGGCAAAAACCTGTGAGCGCACACACCCGACTAAGCCCCTGTCAGCCAAACACCAATATGGCGCAAAACGGCTATTCACAGGGCAAAAAATGCACATAACGCTGCAAAAAACGGCTAAAAAGATTTGCACAATTACCAAATTTAAGTATATTTGCAAAATCTTGAAAATCATTTTAATTATACGTGAACCCCATAAACTTAAATTATGACTGAAAAAAGAGTTTATACCTTCGGCAACGGAAAGGCCGAGGGAAAGGCGGATATGCGCAACCTCCTCGGAGGAAAAGGTGCCAACTTGGCTGAAATGAACTTGATAGGAGTGCCCGTGCCTCCCGGTTTCACCATTACGACCGACGTTTGTAACGAATATTTTGAAAAAGGCAAAAACGACGTTGTGGCACTGCTCAGCGACGACGTAGTAGCGTCAGTGCACCACATAGAGAACCTGATGAACTGCAAGTTCGGCGACGTGGAGAACCCGCTGCTCGTCAGCGTGCGTTCAGGCGCGCGCGCCTCGATGCCCGGCATGATGGACACGATATTGAACCTCGGCCTCAACGACGAGGTGGTGAAAGGCTTGGCCAAGAAGACCGGCAACGAAAGGTTCGCATACGACAGCTACCGCCGCTTCGTACAGATGTACGGCGACGTAGTGCTCGGCATGAAACCCGTCAACAAGGAAGACATCGACCCGTTCGAGGCCATCATACAAAAGGTGAAAGCACAGAGGGGCATCAAGCTCGACAACGAGATGACCGTGGACGAGCTGAAGCAGCTCGTAACCTTATTTAAAGAGGCCATCAAGACGCAGACAGGCAAGGACTTCCCCGACGACCCGATGGAACAGCTCTGGGGAGCCATCTGCGCCGTGTTTGACAGCTGGATGAACGAGCGCGCCATACTCTACCGCAAGATGGAAGGAATACCCGCCGAATGGGGTACTGCCGTAACGGTGATGGCCATGGTGTTCGGCAACATGGGCCCGACATCGGCTACCGGCGTATGCTTCAGCCGCGACGCCGCCACCGGCGAAAACTGCTTCAACGGCGAATACCTCGTCAACGCCCAGGGCGAAGACGTTGTGGCCGGCATCCGCACGCCGCAGCAGATAACCAAGGAACGCTCCATCAGCTGGGCGCAACAGCAAGGCATACCCGAAAACGAGCGTGCAGAGAAATATCCTTCGATGGAGGAGGCCATGCCCGAAATCTACGCACAGCTCAACGCATTGCAGGAGAAACTTGAGCACCACTACCACGACATGCAGGACATGGAGTTCACCGTGCAGGAGGGCAAACTGTGGTTCTTGCAGACACGTAACGGCAAGCGCACCGGCACGGCCATGGTGAAAATAGCCATGGATCTGCTGCGCGAGGGCGAAATCGACGAGAAGACAGCGCTCGAACGCTGCGAGCCTAACAAGCTGGACGAACTGCTCCACCCCGTGTTCGACAAGGCGGCGCAGAAAGCGGCCAAGGTGCTCACGCGCGGACTTCCGGCTTCGCCCGGAGCGGCTTGCGGCCAGATTGTGTTCTTCGCGGACGACGCCGCAAAATGGCACGCCGAGGGTCATCGCGCCATAATGGTGCGCATAGAGACCAGCCCCGAAGACTTGGCGGGCATGGCTGCTGCTGAAGGCATCGTGACGGCACGCGGCGGTATGACGTCGCACGCCGCCGTTGTGGCGCGCGGCATGGGCAAGTGCTGCGTGTCGGGAGCCGGCGCACTCAACATCGACTACAAGGCGCGCACCGTCGAGATTGACGGCGTTGTGCTGAAAGAAGGCGACTATATCTCAATCAACGGCTCTACGGGCGAAATCTACCTCGGCGAGGTGAAGACGAAGCCGGCAGAGGTGACAGGCGACTTCGCCGACCTGATGAAGCTGTGCGACAAGTACACCAAGTTGAAGGTGCGCACCAACGCCGACACGCCGCGCGACGCACAGACGGCGCGCAACTTCGGCGCAGTGGGCATAGGCCTTTGCCGCACGGAGCACATGTTCTTCGAGAACGAGAAAATCAAGGCCATGCGCGAGATGATTCTCGCCGACAGCGTTGAAGGACGCGAGAAAGCGCTCGCCAAGCTGCTGCCTTACCAAAAGCAAGACTTCTACGGCATTCTCAAGGCCATGGACGGCTATCCTGTAAACATCCGCCTGCTCGACCCGCCGTTGCACGAGTTCGTTCCGCAAGACATCAAGGGACAGGAAATCATGGCACAGGAAATGGGCATCACCGTGCAGGAAGTGCAACAGCGCGTGAACAGCCTGAGCGAGCACAACCCGATGCTCGGACACCGCGGATGCCGTCTCGGCAACACATATCCCGAAATCACAGCCATGCAGACCCGTGCGATACTCGGCGCAGCCATACAACTGAAGAAAGAGGGCTACGACCCGCATCCCGAAATAATGGTGCCGCTCATCGGTATCGTCAACGAGTTTGACGCCCAGGAGAAGGTGATACGCAAGACTGCAAAGGAACTGTTCGAGGAAGAAGGCGTCACGGTTGAGTTCCGTGTCGGCACGATGATCGAAATACCGCGCGCCGCACTGACTGCCGACCGCATCGCGGCAAAAGCTGAATACTTCAGCTTTGGAACGAACGACCTCACGCAAATGACATTCGGCTACAGCCGCGACGACATCGCCAGCTTCCTGCCGGTATATCTCGACAAGAAGATTTTGAACGTTGACCCATTCCAAGTGCTCGACCAGAACGGCGTAGGCCAGCTCATCAAGATGGCCGTTGACAAGGGACGCACCACACGCCCCGAACTCACCTGCGGCATCTGCGGCGAGCATGGCGGCGAACCGTCATCTGTCAAGTTCTGCCACAAGGTAGGCCTGAACTACGTCAGCTGCTCACCCTTCCGCGTGCCCATCGCAAGATTGGCGGCGGCGCAGGCTGCGATAGAGGATACTCTCTAAGACTGGAAGCCCTCAGGCAGAATAGCAATTAAGATTTGTATCAG
>CALUGU010000017.1 GCA_944320255.1 uncultured Prevotella sp.
GCGGCGCGCTTGGGGCTGGCCACGCGCTTGTACATCGTCTCGTTGGGCAGCACGTAGAAGTACTTGCCGCCCAGGCTCGTGGCCTTCGCCACCTTGAGCTGCTTCATGTCGCGGCTCAGCGTGGCCTGTGTGACGTTGTAACCCTCCTTGGCGAGGGCCTTCAACACGTCGTCCTGGCAACACAACTCCTGGCTTGATATGAGCATCCGCAACGTCTGCAACCTGCTGTTCTTCGATTTCATAATCTGTATATTTATGCAGTTACGAATGCAAAAGTATGAATAAATATTCAAAACGGCAAGAAAATATGCAACTTTTTGCATATTTTCTTGCCGTTTTGAAGAAGTTATAGAATTTAGAGAAGTTAACGCTCACTGCGTGAGCTAAGAAGTTATAGCCAAATGCTTAGTTGTTTAATCATAAAATAACAAGCAATAAAGGTAATGGCTTTAACTTCTTAGCTCACGCAGTGAGCGTTAACTTCTCTAAATTCTTTAACTTCTAAAAATCCTCACTCCCTGTTCCCGCCGAATATCCTGAGCAGGTAAAGGAAGAGGTTGATGAAGTCAAGATACAGCGAGAGCGACCCCATCAGGGCGATTTTCTGCGCGTCCTCCGTCATGTCGTCGGCCTGCACCAGCATCATCTTGATTTTCTGGGTGTCATAAGCCGTAAGACCGACGAATATGAGCACGCCCACGTAACTCAATATCAGGCTGAAGCCGCCGCTCTTAACCAGGAACACGTTGACGAACGTGGCGATGATAAGCCCTATGAGAGCCATCATCAGTATGCGCCCAAGCGACGAGAGGTCGGCCTTGGTGAAATAGCCTATCAGCGACATTGCGGCGAACGTGCCCGCCGTGATGAAGAACACGGAGCTTATCGACTGCATCGTGTAAGCCAGGAAAATCACCGACAGCGTGGCGCCGTTGAGCACCGAATAGAGCACGAACAGCATCGTGGCCGTGGGCAGCGAGAGGCGGTCGATGCGCGCCGAGACGTACCACACCAGCGCAACCTCGGCTATCAGCAGCGCCCACATCTTCCACTGCGCGCTGAACAGCGCCGACAGTATGCCGGGGCTGGTGGCCACGCCGTAGGCCGTGAAGCCCGTGATGACGAGCGCGAGCGTCATCCACACGTACACCTTGCGCATCAATGCGGGGAAGGCCACCGATGCGGCCTGTTCTTTCTCGCGTATGAGTTCATACAATCTTTCTTCGTTCATAATCTTCTAATTTGGTTCTTTTTTAACGTGAATAAAATACATTCAGACTACAAACATACGTAAAAAATCAGCAACCGCCGTGATTTTTAAGGAAAAACATAGATTATTCACAAAAATTCTTGTTTTCAGGACAAGGACAATTTGCCGTATTCCGCAATGTAAAAGACGGCAAAACAGGACGCAAAAAACGGCCTTTTACAAGCCCGTTTACCATATATCGCATTTTAAAGAAACAACAGTGTAACCTTTTGGTTTACACTTGAGTAAACGATTATGAATAAAACGGTTTAAAAACAAGTTTTTTTGAATTTACATACCTTTTATATATAAATATTTATTAACTTTGCCACAAATACTAACTCCAAAACCTGCCAAAACAAGAGATTTGCATCCTTAATCGTCTAAATAATCAAGCCGCAAAGCTCACTTTTGTCCGGACAGGACGACAATATACGAGAAAATGAGCGAAAAATGGTGGCGGCTCTTGAAAAATTAATCATCTAAATTAAAAACTTATGGAACACCTGATTGCCAACTCCGGGATTCACTTCATCATTAAGGAAATAGAGATAAATCCCTCAGAACCATTAAGACTAAGCAACGGAAAAATATTAAAATATTCATTTTGCGAGACAGAGGACTTCATTTCCGGGACAAAGGTTTTCGACTTGCTGTACTACAACAACGATGAAAGCAAGTACATCCCTATCGACGAGCTGCTTACGGCTGAAGACGGCGTATTACGCCGCCCTAACGGACGTGAAGAACTTGACGAAGCCGGTATGCCGATAATGCTCCCCGGCTGCAAAACCACGCTGTTCACCACATATAACGACGACGATGACGATGTGTTCAGCATCAACTCGCTACACCAATTCAGGCTGAAAGCCCCCGAAAACGGATTGATACAGACTCCGGCCTTTGAACTATTACAAAACAAATGGCTGCCGATGCCGATGTTTCTTAAAGAAGTTGACGGTGTGACGAGCGGCTTCCCGTTGGGATGGTGCCGGATGAAAATGGTCAAGACGGGAGAAGGAACGAAAAAAGGATTTGAACGTTACAGGCTCGTATGGGCATTTGACACACAGACGGCGACCGACCCATTGTCGATGCTAAAGCCCTACATAGACAACGAGCAAGCAGATTTCTGCTTGTGCAACAAGGTTGACTTGCTGAAAGACTTTATGTCGTCAGGCGAGGATTTTCACGCCTTTTCGGACTATATAGCGGCACTGCTCGGCATCAACCTGACAAGAGACGACATCTCATATATGTTCAAGGCGTTTTACATTTACTTCTTGAACTTCATACGCCTTTCAGGCGGTGCACCGGAAGTCACGTTGCACGACAAGCCGGGACTCGCAGTACCAGTAGACCTTGTCCTGGACATCGGAAATTCAAGGACGTGTGGAATACTGTTTGAAAGAGGCGAGTTCACCAAGGGGAAGATGCTGGAACTGCGCAACCTTTCAAAACCGTGGATACTATACGAGAACAAGACTTTCGACATGCGCATCGTGTTCCGCAAGGCGGACTTCGGCAACGACATCGTGCTTGACGAAGACCTGTTCCAATGGAAAAGTTTTGTGCGCATCGGTGAAGAAGCGCGCGACCTGATCTACCGCTCCATTGAAGACGAAGGTCTCGCAGAGAAGAATACGAATTATTCAAGCCCCAAGCGATACCTGTGGGACACGAAACCCGTGAAAGCCCAATGGGAAAACCTCACCACGACCGACGACCCCTTCAACGTATTGCTGTCGAATGCAATCTCAGTTCCGGCGCTTTCCGAATTGTTCCAAGAAGACGGGACATACGTAGGCGACACCCAGCAACAAAAGGACAAAGCCGGCGAACTGCTTGACTTCAAGAAAGAAGAGCACCATTATTCACGCTCCTCGCTTATGACGTTCGCCTTGATAGAGATATTCCAACAGGCCGTCACGCAAATCAACTCGGTAAAATACCGCGAGAAATGGGGCGAGGTAGACTGTCGGCGTTACATAAGGAATGTCATTGTCACCTGCCCCACCGCGATGCCCCTGAAAGAGCAAGTACGGCTGCGCCAATGTGCAGCCGAGGCCTACGACGCCGTAACGAAATGCATGCCAGGCCTGCCTATGCCTGAAATCACGCCATCGGCAGCGTCGCTAACCTTGAACGCAAAAAAACGGACATGGGCCTACGACGAGGCTTCATGCTGCCAGCTGGTTTACCTATACGCCGAGATCGCCCAACGCTACAATGGAGAGATACACAAATTCTTCGAGCTGAAAGGACACGTACGTCCGGAGCTGAAAGAGGAAGGCTACCCGTACAAGGCACTGACCATAGGAACTGTGGACATAGGAGCCGGCACTACGGACATCATGGTGTGCGCATACGAATACGAAGGGCTGGGACGCAGCAAAATAACGCCGACGCCGTTGTTCTGGGACAGCTTCTACCTCGCCGGCGACGACATACTGCGCAACCTGGTGCAAAACTTCGTGATAGAAGGCAAGGAACACGGACAACCCGACATGGGGAACATCAGCGCAGCATTGACGGCCAGAGTTTTAGCAATGGACGACGACGCCTTGTCGGCAATGCCGTGCCTTACCGACAACATAGTTTATAAAGACAAGGTGGCTGACATCCGCGCCACCATCGATGAAGATGAGAAACAAGCAAAAAAAATAGCTTTTGCCTCAAACCTGATACATGACTTCTTCGGCATCGACAGCTCGATGATGAGTTTCAAGGACCGTCGCTGCCGTAACGACTTCAACACCCAAATATCTGTCCCGATAGCCCAGTTGATGTTGGAACTGTTGCGCTGCCATAGACCTTCAAGGCTTTACAGTTTTGACGAGATTTTTCCTGGCCTGAAGCCCGCTGGATACCTGCTCGATTATTTCGAGCATCATTTCGGTTTCCGTTTTGAGGAACTGTCGTGGAGGTTTGTCCCGGAAGAGGTGGCCTGCATCGTGAAAGCAACGATGGAACCCCTTATGAAACAGCTGGCCCTGGTCCTCTACACACAGCATTGCGACATAATAGTCTTGGCCGGACGTCCGACATCGCTCGACACAATCACCGAACTGTTCATAAAATACGTGCCGACATCGCCAGACAGGCTTATACGCCTCAACGACTACCATGTAGGCTCATTCTTCCCGACCGCCGACGGACAAGGATATTTTTACGACCAAAAGGCAATAGTGGCCGTCGGGGGCATGGTAGGCTACCTCGCCTCACACGCCGGCCTGAAAGGGCTAGTCATCGACTTCTCAAAAATGACGGAAAAAATGAAATCAACGGCCAACTACATCGGAGATTACAACTATAAGCGCCAAGTCGTCACCGAGTCCGTATTGACACCCGCCCAATCAATGGCCACACTGAACATCGCCGTATTCCCTGCATTCATAGGATGCCGGCAGTTCGATTCTCCCATATACCAAGCAAGGCCGTTGTACGCCATATACGACAAAAGCGGCCGCGGCTCGTTAGCGGTGACGCTGTCCCGCAATTTCCATGAAGACAAGGAACACCTTATGATAGAGGACGTGACAGACGCCGAAGGCAATACCATGCCTAAAGGTTCGATAGAACTCGTACAACAATCGTTAGCCGATGACGGCAATTATTGGCTTGACAAGGGCGAATTTGAATTAACCATTAAAAAATAACCTGGAAACATGATACAAGAAATAATATCACAGATAGAGAACATCAACAAGTCTTTGGCGTGGGTAAAAAAGAACAAGCCCAACGATTATGAACAAAAATTCCTGCAACTCGTCGAAGAACGCAGGAAACTGCGCAGGCTGGCGGACGCTCAGCAGGACAGCCCTGCGATAGCGGCATACGGCGAAAGCCAAGTGGGCAAGTCATACATGATGAACTGCATCTTGCAAAACAACGGCAAACCGTTCCTCATCGAATCCGGCGGCAGGAAATATAACTTCATTGAAGAAATGAACCCGAAGACGAAAAACACTGAGGCCACGGGAGTGGTGACACGCTTCACATCATTCAGCCACGCGCCAGGCCGTTACAGTGCGCAATACCCGATAATGATGCGTTGCTTCTCCGTGGCCGACGTTGTAATGGTGGTAAGCGACGGTTATTATCTCGACATACAAGACTTTACAACGTACAGCGAAGCCGAGATTGACGAGATGGGACAAGGCATATACGACAAATATAAGGACTACCCGAAAAATGAGTATTCACCGATACTAGCCGACGACCTGCTTGACATAAAGGCCTACTACAACAAACACCTCAATAACGCACAGGCGTTCCTGCACACGTCGTTCTTTGACAAGGTTGCATTAGTGGCAGACAAAATACCTGAACAGGACCTGACGGACGTGTTCTCAATATTATGGCATAAAAGAAGCGAGCAGACCAAACTTTTCGGAATGCTGACATGTACGCTGAAAAAGTTCCGTTACGCCGAATACGTTTACCTTCCGGTAGAAGCCCTGTTGCACGACGGCATCAACGAAAACACCGTCATGAGCGTTGACTGCCTAAACGAGCTGTTCCTGGAAAGCCCGCGCTACTTCACAGATGTTTACCTACGCACTGGCGACAATTATGAAAAGTTAAGCGGACTGACCAAAAGCGAGGTGTGTGCAGTATGCGCAGAGATAATCGTCAAGATAGCCCCTGAATACATAGGGAACACAGACTGCTACTGCCTTGACGGAATAACGGACGAAAGCGTAAAAGCCCAACTCACAAAAAACGGAATTAACATAGACATACTGAAAGACAACGACTTGCTTGACTTTCCGGGGGCACGCTCCCGCCAAAAAAAGGAAAGGGTGACGATGTCTGACCCCAAACAGCTCATAACAGTGCTGCTGCGCGGGAAAGTCGCCTACCTTTTCAACAAGTACAACAGCCTGAAACTGATAAACGTGCTGCTGTTCTGCCACCACGGGACGAAAACGGAAGTGGCGGAGATACCATTGCTGCTGAAAGACTGGGTAATGAACAACGTAGGCGAAACTATGGAAAAGCGCAAACGCACGCTGGAACTCACAGGCGGCATATCCCCGCTGTTCTATGTCGGCACAAAATTCAACATCGACATGGAATACAGCGCGGAAAACATAGAAAACAGCATCAACGGCCTGAACGGGCGATGGCAACAAAGGTTCGAGAAAGTGCTTTATAACGAATGCTTCAACGCCGGAGGCAACCTCGACGCCGAAAGCAAGCCGCTGTTCCTAAACTGGAGAAGCAGCGGCGAACACTTCATGAACAGCTACCTGCTGCGCGACTACAAGTTCTCAGGCCCGTTGAACAGCAAGTTGTACGAAGGGGAGAAGACCGAAGCCAAGCGCATGCTCATGCCAAAGGAACATTACGAAAACCTGCGCTCGACGTTCTGCTCAAGCGAATACGTGAAACGCTTCTTCGCCAACCCTGCCTTGGCATGGGACGTATGCGCCTCGATCGACAACGACGGCTCATTGTACATAATGGAAAACCTCTCAAAAGTAGCAAAAAACATTTCCGGCACACGAGACGAACTGTTTAAGGACATATTAGAAAACGCCACACGGAAAGCTAAAAGTCTAATGGTTGACTACCATGTGAGCACAAACAGTGAAGAAATTCTCGAAAAAAACATCCGCAAAGCATATTCGGTGTTCCGCGAGATGGACTTCACCTGCAACACTGACAATTACTATTTCGGGCATCTCATACAAGCCTTGCAAATCACCGAAACGGCAAGCTACCGCATAATCCACAAGGTAATGCAAGGAGCCGACATCAACGACAAAGTAAATTCATTCAAGGATTATGAAATCATCATAAACTCATGCAAAAAGGCCGCACATCCCTTGGAAAAGGCCAAAGACGAAGATGAGAAATGGCAGTGCATCATGGATACGTACCGTTTGGCGACACAAGAAGACGCCCGTGAATATTTGCTCAATAAAAACGTAGACCCTGAAAAACTTTTCACGAAAGAATACAAACGTAAGATGAACTCTTACGTGATAAGCGATGCCGTTTATGACAAATGGAGCCAAACCATAAAGTCTGTGGACTTCATGAACAAGTATGCCGGCGGCAATGGGTTCGACAACATAGCGATGGGCAACCTCATCGACGGACTGCTGTCAGCCGCGGCTGCTGTCAGCCTGCGCGACAAGATGGCGGAGTCCATCGCCGAATACGTTAACGTGGTAAACATACACACCGCCAGCGAAGGCCTGTTGGCCGACATCCTCGCAAGCAAGATCAACGATTTCGTTCTCGACTTCGGTTACCACTACCTTTCAAGCGATGAAATCAGCAATGCCAGGGAAATATGCAACGACAAGAACATACCGGCATTCACATACATACAAAAGGAACTTCCTGCCACGTATGAAGAAAAAGACCTTACACAAATGTTCAACAATATGCAAACCAACCCGGACGCCATTCTTCCTTCGTTTGAAGACAATTACAACAAATGGATTGAATATATGTTCATATCTTTTGTTGCGCATCTCGATTACCCGAACATCGACCATGAGGCAAACAATGCTTTGGCTGAAATATTAGAAAGGATGAAAATATAAATCAATCAAAGAAAACGTATTATGAAAATAATAAATTTCGGTAACACATCTTCAAACGGCCATGCTCCATTCTGGAAGCCTTGGGGTTGCTTAGGATGCTTATGGCGTTTTTTATTGTTCCTGCTCCTCCTGTTCGGCTTATTGTTGCTGCTTAGCCTTTTCAGGAGTTGCAAGAAAGAACTGCCTGAAGAATTCAAGCAGATTGAAGACCCCACGTATGTCCGCCGCGACAGCATACCCGATGAGAATTACCCCACGGATTCCACATGGAACCGCCCGATAGACGGCGCAGAACAAGTGGGGCTGCCTGCGCCTGGCGACAACACGCCACCGCCATTCGATGAAAAGGAAGCCATTCCCAACCCAGACAACGGAGGGGTGACGGAAATTTACGACAATATGCTGTACGTGATTTTCGACTCTGACGCCAATGACGAAACATTCAAGACATTCGCTAAGAAATTCTCGTCGCTGTATCCCCAGCCTGAACACAAGATACAGTATTACAACACTGGGGCGAAAACGGCACTACTGGTCGTGCCTGCGGAAAAGCGCGCCGAGATTATGGCAAACCTTCCACGGCAAATACCAGAGGTGAAATTTCTAGTCGTACCGGTGGAAGTCATGACAGAAGGCGCCGCTGTAACACCAAACGACCCTATATTCAAATACCCCACCCTTAGTTGGTATTTCAATCCAATACAGGCCTATGAGGCGTGGGGCATCACCCAAGGCTCCAAAGACGTGGTGGTAGGGATTGTGGACAGCTACATGGACTTAAGCCACAGCGAATTGAAAGGCGACCGCGTGCTTTACCCTTATTCCGTAGTCGATGGTGGCACTGACGTAGCCCCGCCCACCGGCGCGCCTATGGACGATCCTTCAACATTCCACGGCACATTTGTGACGGCGCTGGCCGTAGGCGAGGCCAACAACGGCATCGGCTCGTCTGGCATAGCGCCGGGATGCAAATACATACCCGTCAGCATGGGCGGAAGCATCAACACGTTCACAATGGTTGAAGGCCTGCTTTACTGTATGTACCACGGCGCAGACGTCATCAATATGTCATGCGGCACATATTTCAACGAAGATATATTAAAACAAATGTCCGTTGACCAACAGATAGCTTTCTCCAAGCAGGAAGGGCTCGCACAAGAGCAAATGTGGAACTATGTGTTCAGGCTTGCCGACGAACGCAATGTGACCATAGTGTGGGCGGCCGGCAACCAGGACGTTTACGACGCCATGGACACGTCCAAGCGCGATATGGGCACCATCCGAGTGTCTGCCGTGGACCCCGGCCTACGCAAGGCGGACTTCAGCAACTTCGGCAATTTCAGCGACAGGAACGTCTACCATTCTACAATATCCGCTCCCGGCGCAGGCATTCTCAGCGCATTCCCCTGCGACTCTTACTACATCGCCGAAGGCACCAGCTTCTCCGCACCCATTATCGCCGGCGTGGTGGCCCTGATGAAAAGCCTCAACGGCAACCTCACCAACAAGGAGATAATACAGATTCTGCAAGAGACGGGCAAACCCGTAGAAGGCGCACCGGAGATTGGCCGCCTTGTACAAATAAAGGACGCGCTGCTGAAAGTGAAAAACCAATTCGGCCAGTTCAACAACGACCCGGCAAAAATGGCGGGCACGTGGGAGACAAGCAAGACGATAACATTCATCGACCAAGAAACAAAAGCCTTAACGGGCAAAGGCAAGATACGCATACAAATATTGCCTGGCGGAAGCGCAAGGGTGATGTTTCTCAAGAACGGGGCCAGCGAAGTGTTCACAGCCCCCGCCACCGTGTCTCGCCAGACAGGGCGGATAACCGTCAGCCAGACTCGAAGGGCCACAGCCTCCAGCCCTGGCGAGTCTTTCGTGATACACACATTCTCCATACGCCCAGACCGCGAGAACAAGGCATTGTGCTCATACAGAACCGAAACAGGCAACGGCGGCGAATGCTACTTAAGGAAAATAAACTAAAAAAACAATAATTATCATGGGAAAGAAAGACAAACAAAACAAAAACATCACCATCGCCAACATTGTCTCCATCGTAGGGCTTGTGTTGCTGCTGGTGTTCACGTTCATCGGCCACTCGTATATGAGTGGCGGCGAAATCGGGTGGGACTTGCTCATATCCGTCGGCATCACCGCCCTTGCCGCATTCCTGCTTTGGCTGATGATAAAGGCCAAAGGGGCGGAGAACCGCGTAGAGATGTGGAAAAAGGTGGAAATAGCCACGCTCGCCGCTTACGTAATATTCGCCATTCCGGCGTCGCTGTTCGGCGGAATAATGCACTTTTTCATTGTGAACGACAACAAGGAGGAAATCAAGGGCTACGCCGAAGCCGACCTGCAGAAAATCAACAACATGTTCGTTGAATATGAAGATTTTGAAAGGACGGCGTTGAACGCTACCGTGGCCGGCCTTGAAAATGCCATAGCCCCCAACCAGGTGTGCGACGAGTCACTGAACAAGTTCATGAAAGAAAATAACATCAGCCGCACTCAAGAAGGGATTGAGTCATTTACGAAAATACAGAACACGAGCTTGCTCGGCGACGGATACAAGAGCAAGAAAGAATGGTTCCAGAATAAAATCTCCGAAATAGAGAATTCCGTCAACAGCTGGAGTATGATAACAGTGCCGCTGAAGGCGAAGGAGATTGAAGAAGTGGCAAAGAAAGTGGAAGAAGACCTGACCGCCCGCTCTAAGAAATCGAAACTGCCAAACATCAGACGCGACGACTTATTCGGAAGGCACACCCTGACAAGCCAGAACCAAAGCCGCACTTACACCGTGGAAGGCGGCATTGAAGGATTGGAGTTCAGGAACGCCCTGCGCAAGGTTGACGGCTTCAGCCCGGTGGCCCTCGTCGTGGTGCTGCTGATCCACGTGCTGATACTTTTCAACTACATCGTGGCCTACCGCACCAATAAAATCGGCGTGGGTAAGTATATGGAAGAAGACGGAGGTATAACACTTAAATAATAAACTACACAGACATGAACGAACTTACAGATATTCAAAAACGGCAGATAATAAGCCGCGAACCGCACACTAACATCAACAAGATACTGGAATACATCCAGACTTACAGCAACCTGAGCCTTGACGACTTCCCGAATATGTTGCCGGACAGGCGCAAGTATATAGAAGACGCCATCAACTCGATGCCCAACCCGCAGGAGCAGGCCGAATGGAAAGCCATCGACGCCATGCGCAGCACCCCGACAAGGCAGCTGCTCGATATGATTGAGGCCTACATCCGCAGGTGGGAAGGCTCGCGCCCCAACGGCAACCACGTGGACGAGGCTAACACGCTATACGCACACGTTGAAGAAGAACTGAGAAAAGCGCAAGAAAAGATAGAGGAAGAAGACTGGCTGAAGGTAGACCCGATGTCGAAGACCTCGCTTTTAGGATATTTGCAGAAATACCCGAACACCGTACACAAAGACGAAATCGACGACAGCTTCTGGGGGCTTACGATGAATAACGACATCAGGGAGATACAAAACTACATCACGCTGTTCCCCGCAGGCAGACACGTCACGGAGGCCAACGCCATACTCGACTCCGTAGCCGAATGGGAGAAAGTGAAAAACTCCGGCAACATTTTCACCGTGGCGGATTATATGACCAAGAACCCTTCATCCCCGTTCAAGCGCGACGCCGAACTCTTGCTAATGAGCCTGAAGAAAGACGAAATAAGCCAGATGGAACAACACCCTGACAACTACGAAGTGTCACGCCTCATGGAATTGCTCAAAAGAAACATCTTCACAGACAATGAGCTGATAAGAAAAAACGTCGTGACGGCTGGCGTGCTCGACAGGCTGCGCCAAAACGCCCCAAGCGACGAACTGCCAGACATCATACAGGCCATCAACAACTCTTACCCGGAATGCAAAGAAGGCTGCACCGACGTATATTTCTTCGGCATACCGTCAACAGGCAAGACGTGCATCCTCATGGGGCTGTCAAACTCTGACTCGCTTAACATCAACCTCGCCTGCGGCGGAGGCGACTATGCGGCGGCCCTGCAGCAATACACCGACTACGGCGTCACCGTCAATGCGACTCCGGGCAACTTCGTGGCAGCACTTGAAGCCAAGATAAGCTCAAGGAGCACCAAGGGCGTGTCGCACAACGTCAACCTGATAGAAATGTCGGGCGAGGAATTCGCAACGCAAATCGCCAATAATTCCGAACACATATTCACTTTCGAGGACATGGGTTCAGGCACCACAAAGCTGTTGCAGAACGACAACAGAAAGGTGTTCTTCCTCATCATAGACCCTACGGCCAACATCGTAAGAAGGACGCACCAAGTGGTTGACGATAACGGGAATGCCTGTCTTGAAACCTACACCGTAAACCAGCAGACCGTGATACAGAAGATGGTGAACCTCTTCGAGCAGCCCGGCAACAGCGACATAATGAAAAAGGTGGACTCAATCCACATTATTATGACAAAAGCCGACCTGCTCGGCGACGAATTAGAGCGTGAGGATAAGGCTATGAGGATATTCCAAAGCAAATACGAGGCGAAAATACTCGAACCGCTCATAGACCTCTGCAAGGAATACAACATCAACAGCCAGACCGGTCACAGGCCGAAGCTCTACACTTTCAGCCTCGGCAAGTTCTACGTGGGCGGACTGTACGAATATGACAGCACCGACTCCAACCGCCTTGTCACGGCGATAAGGAACTCAACCGTGGGAACAAAGGGAAAGACCTTCTGGGACAAGTTCAAGGAACTTGTAAACGGCGTATGACAGTGACGGATTTCACCGCAAACATCCCGCCGTCTTCCCAAACACGGCAAAACGGCTGGCGGAAGGCCGCCAATAGCGACGGGTTTCACCGCTTTTCGCATCATAAAAAGCCACATATTAGAAGCCATAAAAAAATCACGTCAAAACAACGATAACAGAAAATGGAAAACCCTAAATACATATCGGTAAAAGTATTCGGCAACCCCGACTCGCACAGCGGGGCGGAAAAAGTCGGATTCATCTTATGCAACAACGCCAAATTCGATTTCAAGGAGCCTACATACGCAGGCTTCCAAGACAATTCTTTCTATTTTTCGATAAGCATCGAAAGCGATTGCATAGTCTTCAAGCTGATAAAAAACAACGTGCGTAGCTTCAACTCGGTAAGGGAGGGTGGACGCCTCGTCTTCGGCATATCCGTGCCCAAAGGCTACGCCATCGCCGGAGGCCTGAGCCCTTACGACGCGCTGATGGAAATCAAGGACAAATTCATCGGCGAATACATGACACTCAAAGACCCGCTGAAAGAGACTTACGAATACAACGAGGGCATCATGACATCGAGCAAGCTCAACGAAATAACCACAGAGCTTGACACCGTGGCGCGCAAATATGTCCTTGAAGCTAAAAGTGGGCCTTACCGCCAGATGACGCCCGGCGGGCCGACGGCCTACGTGACGGCAACGCAAGACGACATAAGAAAGCTGATGGCCGACGTGCAATATGCCGAGTTTGAGCCTTACGGCGAGGTGCTCGTGGCTGAAAAAGCCGACAAAGCCCCATACGACAAGCTCGACATACAGATACCGCGCCCCAGGAACTACACCGTCTACGTCAACGGGAGGTCGTTCGACACGGTGACGGACGTTGACAAGGAACTGCAATTCAACTCAGGCAAAAACGCGAATTATTATGACAACGAAAGCGTGACATTTACTATCCGCGAACTTGAAAACGGCAAAAAAATAAACGGAGTCCAAATAAATATCGACGAGGAGAAAATATATGTAACCGTAAACGCAAGCCCGAAGAAAAAAAAGATAAGCATCTGCCTGAACCGCATAGACAATAACACGGTAATATTCAACAACCAGCCAGCGTTCAGCCTCACTTATGGCGCCGATCCCATAACAGTCAAAAGCGACCATAACGGCAGCCAGTATTTCATCCTTACGGGTGAAAAAATCGGGTGGCTGTTACGGCCGGATGGCTTTACCGTCTATTTCAATGACAAGGAAAAATACCAGAACGAGAGTGTCAGCCTGGAAAATGACGTCCTAACGGTGGCATACAGCAAAAAGCAGCAACAGACAGTAACATCCGGGTCGAAGAAAGGCCATACGGAAAACAGCCAAGAAGCCGGGCGCACCGTGAAGTTCGTATTCTATGAAGAAACGTTTGAAGATAGGTTCCCAAACTTTCAAGATCCATTAAATCCATTAACTGCCAAGGTTAAATGCGGAGACAAATTGCTGAAGACAACAATACAATTTTCAAAGACACGAGAGAAAAAAAGCAAAAAAGAATTCATTCTTCAAAGCATCGTCCTCTTGCCGTCAGACTGGTATGGACCTATATCCGTAGAAATCACTGACGGCAAAACCACCTATGTCACAAAACAACTTGTCGATTTCTATAACAAAGAAACTATAGTGCAATTCGACAATTTAGAAAAGAAAAAGGCAAAAGGCGGCATTTCAAGGCCTGTATTAGCAGGTTTGGCGCTTCTCATCGGCCTCGCCGTAGGTTTTGCCATTGGTAACTGTACAGGATGGTGGAGCGGCGGGAAGGCCAGCGACCCGCAAGACAACTCCAACCCGCAAAAGACAGAAACCACCCAAGACGGCGATACTGAAAAGGGCGGCGACGATGGAACGGATAAAGCCAAGGCCAGCGAACGGATGAAATACTTCAAGGACGTGCTGAACAACGATAATAAGGATTTGTCGTTCGCACAAGTGGCGGAAATTTACACCGAGTATTCACCCGACGCAGAGGCGTTCAAGCAAGTGGACGCCGACTTTTGCAAAGTGATAGAGTCTTACCACAAGGTGCAAGAGGCGTTCGACAATATGGATGTCGATAACCTGGAGAAGTATGTTGAATACGGCAATAAGGAAATAAGGCTGTTTGAACAGCACAGGTTGCCAGTAGCCAAATATTTCCAAGGCAACGACAACGAAGGTCGTAGAACATACTTCATAACCAACAAAGAACGAATAAAGACATTCGCCGACTTTAACAGATTGGATGAAGGCTGGAAGAATGGGCGTAAGGAAACAGCACAACAAACACAGCAAAGAAGGAATAACAGAAATCATAATAAAAACCAAGGACGCACCGTACAAAATAATAACATAATTCGCTCAACTGGTGAAGAAAGATAACATACAAATAAGAACTATGAAACCATTAAAACTTATAATAGTGTTCGCCGTCATATTGGCGGCCGTGATAGGAGCGCTTTTCCTAATGAGAGACGACCCGCCCATCACGCCTCCGCCAGACGGCAACGATTACGAGATGTACAGCAAGCAGTTCGCCGCAGACTGGGAACAGGCCGGCGACTGGAACGAAAAGCTGTTCAGGCAAAACTGTGAGACCGTGAGGCAACTGTCCAACGTTTACTCAAAAGAAAACACGCGCACGCTTGGCGACCTCAACACAATCAAAGCCACAACCATCGTGTATGACAAGATTTTCGCCGAATGGGACAAACCCGCGTGCAGCTTCAGCGTGGTGAAGAAATACCGCGACGCCGTAGACGTGATAACAAAAGAAGACCCCAAAGCTTCAACGGACAAGAACATCACAATGATAAAAGACGTGTATTCAACCTACACTAAGGCCCGCGTGCTTGCCGGCAAGGCCATAGGCCTCTCGCCGAGCTTCAGCGGCAGGTCATGGTCACCGTCGTTCTCCGCCTACAGCAACGGCATAACCAGCCAGCGCACGGCAATACTCTCAAATGCCAACTATAAGAAATACCTCTCCGGCATAAGCGAGATAAAAAACGGGCTGGCTGCCATACCTGGAAAACTATCTGACGCGAGAAGGCGCTATTACGACGCCTTGGCGCAGCGGATAATGTCATACTATGACAATGCGGAACGCACCAGCGCAAACAACAGCGACTTGAGAGCGGTATACAGCAGATACCGCAGCGAACGCGGAAGCGACCACGGCACGCTGCGCGAATTTGTAGTGCGCTTCAGCAACGAGGTAGATACAAGGAACATGAGGATGGCAATGCCAAGATGAAATAAAACGTTAACTTTACGGAAATGAGACTTAACAGGATATTGGCCGCAACGGCCGCAACGCTGCTCTGCCTCGCCGCCGCCCCGGCATGGGGGCAGGGCAGCTATGAAAAGCTCGTAAAAGAGAACGCCGAACTGCAAGAACAGATAACAAGGATGGCTGAAGACACGCTCGCCCTCACCGGGAAAATCGCCGAGGCCGAAGCAGCCGCCGGCGGACAGGGCGAAGCCACGGCCAAGGCGGAGGCCCGGCTTAAAAGCATTGAGGACTCCGTCAGCCCCGGCTTCATCGCCAAAATAGAGGCAGACGTCGCCGAACTTGAGAAGAAGGCGGAAAAACTGACGGCAAAGACAGACAGCCTGGACAAAGCGAAACGGGACATAGGCAGCCGTCTGGCTAACGTAAAAGGCGAAATAGACGAAATGGACGTGTATTCCACGGAAAAGAAGAAACAGACCATGCAAGACAACTTAGAGCTGCTGAAAAAGCCGTATTCACAGATAGCCGCCAAGGCCATGGCCGCCATCAGCTCGACCGTGGACGAATACCGCGACTTTGACGGCTATGACGATTACCGCAAACGCGTGGCCGCCGCCGCAAGGAACAAGCAACTCTACGACGACGGCACAGCTGCGCTGGCAAGCAAGTTCGACGTACCGGCCATAAATGCGTTAAGGGACAGGATAGACCCATTCTTGAAAAAAAAGAAAGGCTATGAGCTAAACGCCGGACAGTTTAAGGAAATCGACTCGCTTGACATAAAGCTCTCAAGGTTCGAAGGAGGCGTAGCCGAACTACAGAAAATAATCAACAACGTAAACAACGACAAGGAAATAAGCCAATGGCGTGAAACAAAGCAGAACGGCGACGCCTGCTGGGAAGCCATAAAAAAACACCTGTCGCGTGAAAGCGGAAGCAGCGTAGCCAAGGCTTACGAACGGTATTTCAAGTTGATACCTTATTTGGGAAACGCCTACCGCAAATATTGGAATGAACTAAGCAAACACCCTCTGGCAAAGACAAGAATAGAGGAGGAAATACTGGAATACAAAATAAAATAAAGACAAGAAAATGTTTTGCTTTAAATATGGATACATATTGGTGATCTTCGCCATCACACTGCCTATGGCCACCAACGCCCAGACTGACTCAACATCAGTCCGGAACGACTCATCGTCGGCCGAACCAGACATCACTGCCTTGTTCGAGAAAGAGACTGCAAGAAAAGTAAAGCTTGAGGAAAAACTCGACATAATGGTAGCCCGCAAAAAAGCACTTGAAAACAGGCTGGCCAACATCACCGCAAACTCGGCGAAAACCGAAAAGAAAGCGGCCTCGACGAAAAGGGAAATAGAAAAGCTAAAAAGCAAAAAGGCATACCTGCAACTGGCGCAACTAATAAAAAAACGCGACAGCCTAAGCGCAGCGGTAAAGGCAAAAACCGAAGCAGCCTCAAAAATAGAAACGGAGATAGCAGCCCTAAACGGAGACTTGGCTGAAAACAGTGAACGCATGGAAGAACTTGAAACGGTGAAAGAAAACGTTGGCAAAGACGTGATAACCAGTCACGAGGCCTACCTAAGCAAGCCTTTCAGCAAAATGGACTTGCAGGAGCTTGAACGGATTAAAGCGGAATGCAACCGCTACGCCGACAACAAGGACGTGAAAGCGTTTATGGCGAAAGTAGAACTGGCAACCGGCAATAAGCGCACATACGACAAAGCCACAAATGCACTGGCAAGCAAATATAACGCCAATGCGGTAAATACAGCGGTAAGAGAACTGAAATCCATGAAAGGTTGCAATGAGGCGCAACTATCCGAAACTTCAAGAGCCATAGCTAAGCTGAAACAATACGGCCAATGCTTCAACACCGTCAGACAAATACTAAAATACTTCAACGAAAACAAGCGCACCAGCAGGTACACAAAATATGACTGGGAAATAGATCGAAGCAGCGCGGTAATGAAACAAGCCAGTGAAGCAGCCGAGCCCATACCCTACCTGAGAAAGGCTTGGAAACAATTCATAAAGGCATTGAACCAAAACCCGAACGCACACCCGGACGTAGAAAAAGAAATATTAGGAGAAACGAGGTAAAAAACACTAACGATAAAAGAAACGGAGCATACAGATAAGCTGCCATTAAGCCTACACCTTAACGTCGCTCCAAAAGATTAACTCCATTAAAAAATGACAAATGGAAAAGGTTTATTTCATATTCTATAACGGCAAGCCACTGAAATCTGTCACTGATGTCAACGAGCAGGTGAAAGTCAAAACCGATGCTGATGACAAGTTTTACAATAATAAAGAGGTGTCTTTCACCATACAGGAATTGGCAAACGGCAAGAAATTCGACGGCATTTCTTTCGACGCAGACAGCAACATTGTAAAAGTGGAACTGAAGGCCTTGCCGATAAGGAAACTATACAATGTGCGAATAAAGCCGACAAGCAATGTTTCATTTTTCACACAAAAGGGAGCATTCAATGTTTACTTGAGAGGGCACAAACTGCTTCTTGATAACGAACTGAACTTCGCTCTCACGGGCGAGGCTAATTTTTTTAACGTAAAAGACCTCACCGTTGAATACAACGGCGACAACAAGATAGTCGTGACAAAGGCGGAGCTTGACGGACAAACGCTCATTATAAATACACTTAGCACCACTACGCCCAACAGAGTGCCTGTGACTGAACAAAGAAAAAGCATAAAGGTCGGAGATTCACTGCCATTCAAACAATGGACCGACGAAGTGAGAAAGACAACCCTCTATACGAACGAAAGTAAAGAGACTGAGCATACTGGACGTATTGTAAAATTAAGATTCGTATTCTATAAGGAAACATTTGAAGAAAAGTTCGGGAAGAAGCACTCAAACTCTCAAATTCCAATAACTGCCAAGATAAAAAGCGGAGACAAATTGTTGAAGACGACAATAGATTTTCATACTTATACTTCAACGAAAACGGATAAAAAAGCAAACATACTTCAAAGCATCGTTCCCTTGCCATCAGACTGGAACAACCATCTCTCCGTAGAAATCACCGACGGCAAAACCACCTATGCCACAAAAAAAATTGTCGATTTCAAAAACGGCGAAGCTATAGTACAATTCGACAATTTAGAGGAAAAGAAAAAAACAGTTAGAATTTCAAAACATGTATTGGCAGCTTTGGCACTTCTCATAGGCTTTACCTTCGGCAACTGTACAGGATGGTGGAGCGGCGGAACGACCAGCGACTCACAATACGCCCAAGAAACAGACACCACCCAATATGCCGACGAAGGAACGGCCACAGCCCAAGCCGACGAACGGATGGAATACTTCAAAACGGTGCTGAACAACGATAACAAGGACTTATCGTTTGCACATGTGGCGGAACTTTACACCGAGTATTCAGCCGACGCAGAGGCGTTCAAGCAAGTGGACGCCGACTTTTGCAAAGTGATAGAGTCTTACCACAAGGTGCAAGAGGCGTTCGACAATATGGATGTCGATAACCTGGAGAAGTATGTTGAATACGGCAATAAGGAAATAAGGCTGTTTGAACAGCACAGGTTGCCAGTAGCCAAATATTTCCAAGGCAACGACAACGAAGGTCGTAGAACATACTTCATAACCAACAAAGAGCGAATAAAGACATTCGCCGACTTTAACAGATTGGATGAAGGCTGGAAGAATGGACAAGAACAGAAAATCCATCACATCAAAGAAGTAAACAAAATAATAAAATACAAAGAAGCAACAGAGAACCCATGGGAATAGAACGGTGAATAAAAAACAACAAGTATGGAAATAAGGAAAACAGGAGAAAAAGAAATACACGCTGTCAGAAAAGACAACCTGGGCGCATTGTACACTAAGTTAGACAAGATGCTCGGCGAGGAAAACCCGTTTGCCAAAGTCAACATCGGGGCTGGATATTACTCGTGGTCAGACAACAGGCGACAATGGAAACAGATGGCTGCGGCAAGCGAAATAAAGCAGGAAGATATAGCCGACGCTTTAGCGCAGACACGCAAAAACGTTGCGTCAAAGATTGGTGAAAAGTCTGCTGAAGTATTGTTTACCGTACCTGACGAAAGTTATATTTATTACAATGACGACGACGGTGACATACGCATATTGCTTACCGGTTGGGGCTTTGAAAAACCGGTAAACAGACATGGGAGCGCAGACATCATCAATCTTAAAAAGAAAAACCCTGTAAATATCTCATTTATGTTCGACGGCGTAAGACTGCCCGGTTATGAGTTTGGCATAAAACTACGCAACCAGGTAAAACGCTTAAAAACAAATGATAACGGGACATACCATTTCGACGACCTGAAACCAGGAGAACATTTCATCCTAATAAACATTAAAAATGGTATGGAAATGGAACTCAACGTCGAAGACGGAAAGACTGATTACGAATATGACGTAACGACATACTCCGAAATAAAAATCAGCACAAGCTATGACGGAACACCTCTGGTAGCCGAAGACGTAACTATAATTTATGGCGGCAAGACATACAAAGCCATCACTGACGCTGACGGCAAAACATCTGTCAACGTGCCATTCCACGCCGGAACGGGCTTCGCTGCAAAAATGCGCGAAGAAACAAAGACGGACATCATAAGCGAAGGCGGCAATGAAATCACATTCCATTTTGAGAAAGAAGTTCCACCCATTATAGAAGCCGACATCAACGTCAACGTCTGCGAGAACGGAGAATGTGTCGCCTCGCGTGAAATAACGATAACCTATGGCGGACAGACCTATTCAGGCATGACAGACGACAACGGAAGGTTCTGCCAGCACGTAGAACTCACACCGTCAAGTATGTGCAGCGTTATTGTGAACGGATATGAGACACAAGCCAAAGAGCTTACGAAAGGAACTAATGATTTCATATTCGATAAGACCATCATCCCGGAAAAACCAGAGACACAGACACCTCGCATCAAGGTGGAAGACGAAGAGGGACAGGCTGTGGCAGGTTATCCTATTTCAGTGGAAACAGACGGCGCTGTGGTAAATTACGTTTCAGACAACAATGGTATGGTGACCCTGCCCGAAATGGAAAAAGGCATAGTCCTGAAAGTGACCGATGGCAACGACGCCGCAAACACGGCGGAATACATATTGGACAAGGAAACGGAAGAATATGTATTCATCGTAAACACAGAAACGGAAGAAAAACGAACGGTCAAAGTAATGGTGCGCGACTATAAAAACTTGCCTGTAAAATGCGAGCGGATCACTTTCAAGCAGGAAGAGACTGGCACGGAATTAGCCACCAAGCTTGACGAACACGGCGATACATACTTCGCCAAGGACGCTTTGGAAACAGGCAAGCCTGTAACCGCATGCATAGAGGGCGGAGCAAAGAAATACATAACATTCACGCTTGAGGAAGACGAGGATGAATACCTGCTGAAAGAGAATGCCCCGAAGTCAAAATGGTGGATGATACTTGCAGAAATCCTCATCGTCGCTGCTACAGCCGCAGCTATGTGGCTGGTATGGCCTGCATTCGAGGACATCGCCCGTGAAATATTTTATGGGATTTACAATTAACAAAAATAAAATAACAATATGACAGATCTTTTCATAATATTTTCAATGAGCTTGCTCACATTTGCCTTATACGCATGGGACAAACATTTGGCTGTATTCGGCAAGACCCGCATTCCGGAATTCGTCCTGTTAGTATTTTCGTTCATCGGGGGGGCTTTCGGTGCGCTGTGCGCCATGGTATTGTTCAGGCACAAGACAAAGCATCTTACATTCAAAATCTGCGTTCCCTTGTTCCTGTTCTTGCAATTAGCGGCAGACATCTTATATAGGACAAAAATCATTGAGCTATGAAATTCTTAAAAACTATCTTAGTATCGGTTTACGTTATCTTGATAATCCTATTGATTTTGACAAACCTTAATCGTTGCGGCAGCAAAAGAATTGAAGAAAACATACAAGAACAGGAACTGCCGACAAAGCAAAGAGACAGCCAGCCTGTTGACACCGCAAAAATAATAAAACAAGCTGAAAAAACAGGTAAGAGCGGTAACCTAAAAGTAACGCTGATGTGGAATTTTCCAGGCGATATAGACCTTCATGCCAAACAGCCTAACGGTAAAGAAATATTTTACGACAAGAATGTTGACAGAACCACGGGCGGATTTCTTGACGTTGACAACAAAGAAGGAGGCTCAGGAGCTGCCGAAAACATTTATTGGGAAAATCCCCCGAAAGGCAGGTATGACATATCATTGGTTTATTACCAACCTGCGGAGAAATCAAAAATCGCAGGTGCAGGAACGTGTATGGTAGTGGTGTTCCAGCAAGGGCAAAAGCCGCAAACATTTGAAGTCGCGATGTCAAACGTCAAAGAACAGAAACACGTGACAACCATCGAAATAAATTGAGCAGCCAAAACCTTCTGAACACAAAGATTTAAAGACGTAGCAAAATGAGAGTGTGCCAAAATTATGGAGTTAACTACTGATGACTCCGTAATTTTGGCACACCCTCATTTTGCATTATAACCTTTTTAATCCAAATCGTTCATTAGACTTTATATGCATTTCGTGCTGCTGTCTGGTAGATTGTTTCCGCTTTTGCCGAAATGTAACGAAAACATCGAGAAAAAGCGGGAAACAAGATGACGGCAACAGTGTGGAAGAGCTGACCGTCAAGTGTAAATGTTTGGTTTGCGGTCTAATGATCGATTTGGGTTTATATATGGTGTCAGCACACCACGCTGCCGGGCTTCACGTCGGCGGAGGTGGTGATGACGCTCAGCCGGCCGTCGAAGTCTTCGGCGGAGAGTATCATGCCCTGGCTCTCTATGCCCTTGAGCTTGCGGGGGGCGAGGTTGGCCACGAAGCAGACGCGGCGGCCTACGAGGTCTTCGGGCTTGTAGTGCTTGGCTATACCGCTGACGATGGTGCGGTCTTGGCCGCTGCCGTCGTCGATGGTGAACTTAAGCAGCTTGTCGGCCTTCTTCACCTTCTCGCAGGCCTTGACGAGGCCCACGCGGACGTCTATCTTCTCGAAGTCGGCGAAGTCTATCACGGGCTTCACTTCCTTGGCCTTGTAGGCCGCGGCGGCGTTGGCCTTCTTTGTGGCTTCGAGCTTGTCGAGCTGGTATTGTATCACGTCGTCTTCGATTTTGGCGAAGAGCAGTTCCGGCTCGGCCAGCTGGTGGCCGGCGGGGAGCAGGTCGGTGGAGCCGAGCTGGTTCCAGTCGAAGCGGTCGATGTTGAGCATCCGCCTGAGGCGCGCGCTGCTGAAGGGTAGGAACGGCTCGAAGGCTATGGCCAGGTTGGCCACGAGCTGCAGGGAGATGTTGAGGATGGTCTCAACGCGGGCCATGTCGGTCTTGGCCACTTTCCACGGCTCAGTGTCGGCGATGTACTTGTTGCCGATGCGGGCGAGGTTCATGGCTTCCTTGATGGCGTCGCGGAACTTGAAGGCGTCGAGCAGTCGCTCCACCGAGGCCTTGACGTCATGGAACTCGGCGATGGCCGCGCGGTCGATGTCTTGCAGCTCGCCGCAGGCGGGCACCGTGCCGCCGAAGTATTTCTTGGTGAGTTGCAGGGCGCGGTTGACGAAGTTGCCGTAGATGCCCACCAGCTCGCTGTTGTTTCTTTCCTGGAAGTCTTTCCACGTAAAGTTGTTGTCCTTGGTCTCCGGGGCGTTGGCGGTGAGCACGTAGCGCAGCACGTCCTGCTTGCCGGGGAGTTCCCGGAGGTATTCGTGCAGCCAGACGGCCCAGTTGCGCGAGGTTGAGATTTTGTCGTTCTCAAGGTTGAGGAACTCGTTGGCGGGCACGTTGTCGGGCAGGATGTATCCGCCGTGGGCCTTGAGCATGGTGGGGAAGATGAGGCAGTGGAACACGATGTTGTCCTTGCCGATGAAGTGCACGAGGCGCGTCTGCGGGTCTTTCCACCACGTCTCCCACGTGTCGGGCAGCAGTTCCTGCGTGTTGGAGATGTAGCCGATGGGGGCGTCGAACCATACGTAGAGCACCTTGCCCTCGGCTCCCTCCACGGGCACGGGTATGCCCCAGTCGAGGTCGCGCGTCATGGCGCGGGGCTGGAGGTCCATGTCGAGCCACGACTTGCACTGTCCGTAGACGTTGGGCCGCCACTCCTTGTGGCCTTCGAGTATCCACTGCTTGAGCCAGTCCTGGTAGTCGTTGAGCGGCAGGTACCAGTTTTTCGTCTCCTTGAGCACGGGCTTCGAGCCGCTGATTGCGCTGACGGGGTTGATGAGTTCCGTGGGGTCGAGGTCAGAGCCGCACTTCTCGCACTGGTCGCCGTAGGCCTTGGGGTTGTGGCAGTGGGGGCACTCGCCTGTGATGTAGCGGTCGGCGAGGAACTGCTTGGCCTCCTCGTCGTAATACTGCATCGAGGTTTTCTCTACGAGCTTGCCCTCGTCGTAGAGTTTCTTGAAGAACTCCGACGCCACGCGGGCGTGGGTCTCCGACGTTGTGCGGCTGTAGATGTCGAACGAGATGCCGAAGTCCTCGAAGCTCTTCTTAATCATGGCGTGGTAGCGGTCAACCACCTGCTGGGGCGTCACGCCTTCCTTCTTGGCGCGTATGGTGATGGGCACTCCGTGCTCGTCGCTGCCGCAGATGAACTTGACGTCCTCGCCTTTGAGTCTCAGGTAGCGCACGTAGATGTCCGCCGGCACGTACACCCCGGCCAGGTGGCCGATGTGCACCCCGCCGTTGGCGTAAGGCAGGGCGGCGGTGACGGTGGTGCGCTTATAGTTTTTCTTTTCTTCCATAATCTTTGATAAAATAAGACGAATGGGCCTAATGGGCCTGATACACGCCGCAAAGGTACGAAATAATTAAGAGTTAAGAGTTAAGAATTAAGAAAATATGCCTTAGCTAATTAAAAGTTAAGAGTTAAGAATTAAGAGTTAAGAGTTAAGAGTTAAGAAAATATGCCTTATTGGATGTTCTCTTTTGTTTTTCCAACAAAGCATATTTTCTTAACTCTTAACTCTTAATTTTTAACTTTTAATTTTTAATTCTTAATTTACAATGTTTCCCTCCCTGATAACGTCGATGAGTATCGGCTTCAGGCCGCCTACGAAGCACTCCACGGCGATGACCATCAGCAGCAGGCCCATGAGGCGCATCATGACGTTGTTGCCCGTCTCGCCGAGATAGGCCAGCAGGCGCGTGGAGGCGCGCAGTATGAAATATGTGAGGATGTAGATGAAGGCTATCGAGCCTATCAGCACGCCCTTCATCGTGATGTCGTGGGCGTCGCTCATCAGCACTATGGCGTTGGCTATGGCGCCGGGGCCGCAGAGCATCGGTATGCCCAGCGGCGTTATCGAGATGTCGTTGGCGTAGGTGCGTATCTCGTCGTCCTTCAGCTTCACGTGCGTGTAGCGCGCTTGCAGCATGTCGTAGCCTATCTTGAAGATTATCACGCCGCCGGCTATGCGGAAGCCGTTGGTGGATATGCCGAAGAACATGAAGATGAACTGCCCGGCGAACACGAAGACTATCAGGATGAGGAAGGCCGTTATCGTGGCGCGCTTGACGATGAAGCGGCGCTCCTTCTCGCTCATGCCCTGTGTCATGGTGAGGAACACGGGCATCGTGCCCAGCGGGTTGGCGAGCGTGAAAATCGACGTGAGGCACAGCAGCGCGTAAGGCAGAAGTTCGTCCATAGTAATACGGTTTCAGGTTGTTGGATGTTGTTTGTAATGTTTCAGGCTGCAAAGATACAAAAGAATTAAGAACTGAAAATTAAAAATCAAGAAATTTTGCAAAAATGCCTTGCAGCCTTACTTGCCGCCTTCCGCCGCGCCGTTTGCCGCCATCCGTCCTTCTGTTCACGGCAAACGGCGGGGCGAAAGGCGGCAAACGGCGGAGACCCTGGCAGTCAGCAAGTTACGCCGCCCGGCAATGACGCCGCGGCGTAGGCCTTAGGGTTTTCCCCTTTGCGTTTTAGGGTTTTCCCCTTTGCAGTGTCACGATTTTTTCGTTCCTTTGCAGTCGGAAAGACGTTAACATAAAAACATAATTGCAATGAAACGAATGCTACTCACCGCGCTGGCCGCCGCCGCGATGCTGCTGCCCGCGTCGGCGCAATGCTACCGGAACAGCCGGTACTACGACTCAACCACCGACCGCCTCGACTACGGCCAAAGATACGGCCGCCACGACAGCGGCCTCGGCACGGGCAACATGTATTACGGCATCAGGATAGGGCCGTCGTTCTCGTTCGTCAACTCCGACGACAGCCGCCTCGACGGCGGCGACTGGCAGACGGGGCTTAACATCGGCGCCCTGGTGGGCCTGCCGCTCTCGCGCACGGTGCCCGTCTACCTTGAGGCCGGGGTGTTCTACAACGAGAAGGGCGGGCGCAAGAAGCTGCCCAGCGGCAAGAAGATGACTTACGACCTGAACTACATCCAGCTGCCCATCGTGCTGAAATACATCTACAACGTTGACAGCCGCTTCACCATACAGCCCTTCTTCGGCGGCTACCTGGCCTGCGGCGTGGGCGGCAAGATGAAGAACTACGAGGACCGCGAGGCCTTCAGCTCGTTCTCCGACGACGCCTTCCAGCGGTTCGACGGCGGACTGCGCGTGGGCTGCGGCGTAGGCTTCGACCTGTTCTACTTCGACATCTCCTACGACATAGGCCTCTCGAACATCTGCCACGACGAGTTCGACACGTCGCACAACGGCAGCCTCGCGCTCAACTTCGGCGTGAACTTCTGACGCCGGCACGGCCGGGCAGCGAAGCCTAAAATCACGGAAAAAATAATATGAACATCCGCAAAGAGCCAAGTAGTTATCGGGAGTTAACAGGAGTTAGGCTCCCTAACGGTCGCCGGAGTTAACGGACATTACCCCAAATAGCTATTGTCCGTTAACTCCCTGAACGAACGTAGCGAGTGATAACTTCCGTTAACTACCGATAACTACACGCATTTGGTAAAATGCGGACATCCTGGAAAAATAAAAACCGGGCAAGTATGCGCATCCTTGCCCGGTTTTTCATTTCATATAATTAAGCTAAAAGTCTTCTCCCCCGCCCTCCTCGGCTCCGGTGACGTTGCCGCCGGGGCGTTTCTTGGGAGCCTTGGCCTTCATGTTGCCGAAGCTCCAGGTGAGCGTCATGTTCACCGTGCGGCCGCTGCGCCAGCTTTTCTGGTGGCGGGTGAACGTCTCAGACGAGGTGAAGTTCTCGAACTTGCGCGTGTTGAGCAGGTCGCGGCAGTTGATGGCGAGCGTCAGCTTGCGGTCGAGGAAAGTCTTGCGCACGCCGAGGTTCATGCTGAAGTTGGCCTTGCGGTATCCCTGCGTGATGACCTGTCGCGAGCGGTAGCGGCCCGTGAGCTGCACGGAGAGGTCCCATGGCAGCATCAGCGAGGCCTGCATGCGGGCGTT
Source organism: uncultured Prevotella sp. (assembly GCA_944320255.1). Lineage (GTDB taxonomy): Bacteria > Bacteroidota > Bacteroidia > Bacteroidales > Bacteroidaceae > Prevotella. The sequence goes on from CALUGU010000017.1 coordinate 27,297, forward strand.
CCAGGTGAAGTTGTTGTCGCTCTCGCCGGTGACGGTCTGCCCCTCGATTTCGTGCGTGAAGCCGTCGAGCTTGTAGTAGTAGGCGTTGGCCGTGGTGGTGAGGTCGAGTATGCGGCATATCTTGTTCTTCATTACGAGTTCGAGGCCGGCGCTGGTGCTGCTCGCGACGTTCATGTAGGTTGAGTACATCACGTTGTCGTCGGTGCTCTGGTAGTTGATGCGCTGGATTACGTCCGACGTCGGGCGGTAGTACGCGCTGAGCAGCAACGAGTGCTCCTGCCAGGTCTTGAGGTAGTTCAGCGAGAAGGAGTTGCTGTACTCCGGGGTGAGCGCGGGATTACCGAACGACACCATCGAGGCGTCGCGGGTGTCGCGGAAGCTGTTGAGCTGGTGGCCTCGCGGACGGCGGAGGCGGCGCGTGTAGTTGAGTTGCAGCTGCTGCGTGTCGTCAAGCTGGTAAGAGAGGAACACGCTGGGGAACAGCTGGAAGAAGTCTTTCTTGAACGCGGGGTCGCGCTTCGAGGGGTCGTGCTCCTGCTCGTAGCTGTAGCTCGACGTGTTCACCCGCCAGTATTCGCCGCGCAGGCCGGCCATTACGCCGAGGCGTCCGAACTTCATCGTGGCCGTGGCGTAGAGCGCGTGGAGGTCTTGGTTGTAGATGAAGCGGTTGTAATAGTCCTTGTCCTCCACCTGGTCGCGGCCGTCCCAGTTGGCGTCGTCGATGTAGCTTTCCTGCGGGGAGTTGTCGCGGTCGAAGTTGGCCTGGTACCCGGCTTGCAGCAGGATGTCGTCGGTCAGCGGGTTCTCGTAGTCGAGCTTCACCTCCCACGAGTGGTTGCGCATCCGCATCGGGCGGTACTGGTAGTCGTATTCGTCGGCGTAGGCCTCGCCGTAATATGTCGTGCTGTCCTGGTAGATGTTCTCCTGGTCCATGCGCCAGTTGTGGTAGTCAACGGTGAAGTCGAGGTAGTGGCGGTCGGTGAAGTTGTGTCGGTAGTTGAACTCGCCGTAGAACATCCTCATGTCGTTGTGGCCCGACGAGTTGCGCAGCATCGTGTAAGTGTCGTGCTCGGCGCCGATGGTGCCGTAGTGGTAGGGCGTCACGCCGCCGTTCTTGTGCCTTCCCGTCATCATCATGCCGCTGAGCGACAGAGCGTCGCGGTCGGTGGCGTTGTAAGTAATGCCGGCGCGGCTGAAGAGGTTGTTGCCCATGCGGTTGTTCTCGGTGCGGTAGCTCTGGTACTGGTTGGTGTTGAGGTACTCCTGGTAGCTCTCCGAGCCTCCGTCGTTGGCGCGGTGGCGGTAGCCTATGTTGAGGTATCCCTCCCAGCGGCCTATGTTGAAGTTGATGTTGCCGCTGGCGTTCGCGCTGCCGCGGGTGGAGCCTCCGCCTTGCAGCGAGCCGTAGTAGCCCGCCGTGCGGTTCTTCTTGAGCACGATGTTGATGATGCCCGCGCTGCCCTCCGCGCTGTACTTGGCCGAGGGGTTGTCGATGACCTCGATGCGGTCGATGCTCTCGGCGGGCAGCTGTTGCAGTATCTCGGCGCGGTTGTCGCTGGTAAGCCCGCTTGACTTGCCGTTGATCCACACCTCAACGCTGGTGTTGCCGCGCAGCGATATGTTGCCGTCGGTGTCAACCTCGACCGACGGGATGTTCTCCAACACGTCGCTGGCCGCGCCGCCGGCGTTGCTGATGTCCTGCGTCACGTCGAACGACTTGCGGTCCACTTCGAGCCTCATCGCCGGGCGTTGCGCCGTCACGGTTACTTCCTGCAACGTCTGGCTGTCCTCGGAGAGGTGCATCAGCTTGAAGTTGGCGTGCCTGCGCTGCTCGGTGACGGTGAACTCGTCGCTGAGCGTCGTGTAGCCGATGTAAGACAGCTTCACGGTGTAGTCGCCGTAGGGCAGGCCCGTGATGTGGAACAGGCCCTTCTCGTCGGATATGGCTCCCTTGATGAACTTCTGCGTGGCGCGGTCGTAAACGGCCACGTTGACGAAGGGCATCGACTGCCCGGTAGACGTGTCGGCCACCTTGCCCCTGACGCTGCCCTGGGCGTGGACGGCGGCTGCGCATAATATGAATAGGCAAAAGAGAATAAGTTTCTTCATAACACTTGTTTTGACTAAGACATTCCTCAAAAGTTTAATCCTTTACAGATTTTTCACAAATAATTTGGTTTTACCGCCAAAACTGACTACCTTTGCATCCGCAACGGGGTCTCATAGTTCAATGGATAGAACAAGTCTCTCCTAAAGATTAGATCCGAGTTCGATTCTCGGTGAGACCACTTTCCTCCTTTCTTTGCGGCGTGTCCGGCTCGTTCCGGCGCGCCTTTTTTCTTTTTTTAGCAGACGAGCAGACAAGTGACGAGCAGACAAGCGGATTTGCCTCGTCGCTGTGAGCTTGTTTGCTTGTCACTGTGAACTCGTCTGCTGAAAAAGCCTTGTTTGCTTGTCACTTGTCTGCTTGTCTGCTAAAAAACATGTCTGCTGAAAGAAGAAAAATGCCACACCACGATGCCCGCCGTCACCGACACGTTGAGCGAGTGCTTCGTGCCGAACTGCGGTATCTCCAGGCATCCGTCGCAGGCGTCAACGACCTCCTGGCGCACGCCCTTCACCTCGTTGCCCAGCACCACGGCGTAGCGGCGGCCCGCCTCCGGCCTGAACTCGTCGAGCATCGTACTGCCCTCGCACTGCTCCACGGCCATCACCGTGACGCCACGCCGCCGCAGCTCCTCAACAGCTTCGAGGGCCGAGGCGCAGTAACGCCACGCCACGCTGTCCTCCGCCCCCAGCGCCGTCTTGTGTATCTCGGCGTGGGGCGGCGTGGCCGTGATGCCGCACAGCACGACGGCCTCCACGCGGAAAGCGTCGCACGAGCGCAACACCGACCCTACGTTGTACAGGCTGCGCACATCGTCGAGCACCACCGTGAGCGGCAGCTTTTCGGCCGTCTTGAACTCGTCCACCGTCAGGCGGCCCATTTCCGTAACCTTAAGTTTTCGCATAATAACTCTTCGAGGGGATGGCTGGGAGGACTGGGAGAACCGGGAATACCGGGACGTCTTAACTCCTTTCCTCCTTATCACTTGCTCCTTCTCTCCTTCCCTCCTTACTCCTCTTTAATATTATATGCCACGGCGTACATCCTGATTTGCTTCACCATGGCCAGCAGCCCGTTCGAGCGCGTCGGCGAGAGATGGTCTTTCAGCCCTATGCGGTCGATGAAATACAGGTCGGCGTCGATGATTTCCTGCGGCGTGTGGCCGCTGAGCACGCGGATGAGCAGCGCGATGATGCCCTTCACGATGAGCGCGTCGCTCTCCGCCGTGAAGTAAAGCCGGCCGTCACGGTAGTCGGCTTGCAGCCACACCCGGCTCTGGCAGCCGTCAATCAGGTTGTCCTCCGTCTTATACTTGTCGTCGAGCGGCTGCTGCTCGTTGCCTAAGTCAATCAAAAGCTGGTACTTGTCCATCCAGTCGGTGAAGTCGGCAAACTCCTCTATCACCTCGTCTTGTGCTTCGTTTATTGTCATAGTTGATGCAAGCCCCCTCCCGACCTCCCCGCCGGGGAGGTGACAGGCGGCGTTTTTTTTGTCATTATTTAATATGTTTACTTTTATAGAATGTCCGCAAAGTCCCGACACCCGTAGTAGAGATGCGGCGCGCCACGTTTCTACTAATTGGGCTAATGCGGATATTCATTTTACTTTATTTTATCGGCGTCAGCCCTCACGCCTCTTGGGGAGTGTCGGGGAGGGGGCTTTTCTCTATCTTGAACAGCTTGTCGCTGGGCCTCACCTTGGCGGGCACCTTGAAGGCCACGCGGGTGCCTTTCCGGGCCGTCTGTACGGAGTGCGTGTCGTCGTGGATTTCCTCCACGGTGACGTACATCACGCCCGTCGTGGGGCCGGTTATGAGCATCTTGTCGCCTACGGAGAACTCGGCGGCCTCGCAGGTGAACTCGGCCACGCCCAAACGCGAGAAGTACTTCACGCCGCGGCCCACGTAGACCTTGCGCTCCGTGGCGGCGGAGCCGTAGTGCTTGTTCCACTCGCCGAGCAGCTGGCCCTGGTAGTAGCCGTCCCAGAAGCCGCGGTTGAACACGGCGGAGAGCCGCTCGTCCCAGGCGTCCTTCTTCTCCTCGGTGAACGTGCCGTCGAGCACCGAGGCTATGGCCTCCTTGTAGCACTTCACCACGGTGTAGACGTACTCCGGCCCACGCGCCCTGCCTTCTATCTTGAACACGCGCACGCCGGCCTTCATCATGCGGTCGATGAAGCGGATGGTCTTCAGGTCCTTCGGGCTCATGATGTACTTGTTGTCGATTTCGAGCTGCGTGCCCGTCTCCGTGTCGGTCACGGTGTACGTGCGTCGGCACAGCTGCATGCACTCGCCGCGGTTGGCCGAGCGGCCGGCGTTGTCGAGGCTGAGGTAGCACTTGCCGCTCACGGCCATGCACAGCGCGCCGTGGCAGAACATCTCAAGCCTCACCTTACCGCCCTGCGGCCCGCGGACGTCCAGCTCCTCTATCTGCTCGTGGATGCGGGCCACCTGGTCGAGGTTAAGCTCGCGCGCCAGCACGGCCACGTCGGCGAACCGGGCGTAGAACTTCAGGGCCTCGATGTTAGATATGTTGAGCTGCGTGGAGAGGTGCACCTCCACGCCCACGCTGCGGCAGTAGGTGATGACGGCCATGTCCGAGGCTATCACCGCCGTGACGCCGGCCTCGCGGGCGGCGTCTACGATGGCGCGCATGTCGGCCATGTCCTCGTCATATATTATGGTGTTCACCGTCAGGTAAGTCTTGATGCCGTGCGCGGCGCACGTGGCTGCGATGTCGCGCAGGTCGTCCACGGTGAACGTGTTGGCCGAGTGCGCCCTCATGTTGAGCCGCCCTATGCCGAAGTACACCGAGCCCGCGCCCGCCTGTATGGCGGCCTGCAGGCTCTCGCGGCTGCCCACGGGCGCCATTATCTCGAAGTCGTCGATGTTTGCTGTTGCCATGTCTGCTGGTGAGTGTCGTTGCGTTGTAAAAGCAAAAGCCCCCGCCGTTGAAGGACGACGGGGCAACCTGATGTTTCCACAACGGAATAATCCTTATTGTGATTTGCTTAAAATTCTGCGTGCAAAGATAGTAAAAATTCAACAACCAAGGATTAAGAATTAAGAAAAAAACGTGTTGCCGCGCGTTTTTTCCTGCGGAGTTCCCGTCCGCCCCCGGCGGCGTGGTTCATTAATATTGGTTCCACCACGCAATACAAGCTGAACATGGCCCGCCGACAAATTCCGCAAGGCATGTGTCACTTGTGTATTTCAAGGAATTTATATCCATTAAAATGTATCATATGCTCCGGACTGTCTGCAATCCAAACCTCGCTCTCCCATGCTATGTCCGTAACCCATTTCCTGAACACCTTTTTATCCAAGAACGCCGTAACATATACAGGGACGGCTTTGCAGCTTTCAAGCTGTCTCGCAAGTTTGCGTACACGCATCTCGCTCATAGGGCCGGTGCTGTGCACGGCTTCCACCAGGAACAGCAAGTTTTTCTCTTTGTTGTATGCCACAACGTCTGGCAGTTCTTCATGCTCAAGTGCAAAAAAGCCTATGCTGTCAAGTGTGTTTCTATCAATAAACAAATCCTTGTCTGACGTGTCGCCAACGTATAAAACTTCAGCCCCCATGCCAAACCTTGGCAAGAATTCTTCTATCACCGCCTTTTGCAAGGCGTTATGTTCACCGGGCGTAAGTTTCAGCTCCTTCCCTGACGGCAGGACGACTGGTATTTTGGCAAGATTACGCCTATGTTCCAGTTCCACGGCAAGTAGCTCCGTCTCACTTTTATATTTTTCAAGTGCGGCATCCCAGCAAACTGTTCCATATTGTTTCAAGAGGCAGACAAAAGCCTTGCTCAGGGCGTATCCTCGCGTCGGATTATTGGTTGACTGCCTTTCCAACGACGCAGAATTGACAACGATACCCGCCTGCACCGGCATCAGCAGGTCTTTCCGCCTTATGTCGTCATAAGAACCTTGTGATATGTTTTCGCCATAGTGCTCGTTCTCAAACTTTATTATTTCCCTCGTAGTCATAAACGCGCCATCGTCCGACGACGCTGCTTGGTTTATGCTGCCGGTGATCCGGCCTACAGCCAGACAGGCCATCGCCATACGTTCCAGCCGCCTGTCCGAGCCGGTGAGCGGTATGCCTGCCATCCCAAGGATGTCAAGCATATCGTAGATCAGTTTTTTCGTCTTTACGGCTTTCTGGCCTGTCAGTTTAATTTCCATATCCGAACAGTGTGGCTGGTATCCTCTTTAGAATGATTTCTTCCTTGCGTTTTTCCGGTAGCATATAAGTCTTTTTCACCTCCAACGCTATCTGGTAGGCCATTAGCGGCGGCACGGCATTGCCGATTTGGTAGAATTGCTTTGTCTCAGGACCCTCGAACTCGAACCAGTCGGGGAAACTCTGCAACCGCGCCGCCTCCCTTACCACGAGCCGGCGCCTACGACCGTCTTTCAAGCGCACACGCTGCATGTCACTTGTGCAGCCTGCCAGGTTGCGGCAAGTCAAAGTCCTTGCCGGACGGTCGGTGTAAAGGTCCCTAGGATTTATGCAAGCGGATTTCTTTTCGTAGGCGGCGATATATTCGTCCTGTCTCTTCGTCAATATTTTGCTTTCATCCTCCACGGTGTCTATCAAGTCGCCGATGGCTTCTCCAACAGTAGTCTTGCGCGTCTGCGTAGCCGGGTACCTGAATGTTGACTTGTGCCCTACGGTTATCAACCTTTCGCGGTTTTGCGGAACACCGTAATTGACAGCATTCATACACTTATGTTCCACTATGTAGCCCAGCTTTGCAAGTTCATCTACAATAAGGTCGAGATACCATTTGTGCGAATATGCAAGATTTCTTACATTCTCGAACACAAACACTTTCGGCATAAGCCGCCTCACGGCATCGATGAAAATAGGGAAACCGTCGCGGGCGTCGGCCATGCCGCGCTGGTTGCCGAAGACACTGAACGGCTGGCATGGCGGCCCGCCTATCACTATGTCTGCACGGGGATAGGCGAAGCCCACCTCCAATCTTTGTATATGGCAGCATCCTGCAAGGTTGTTGTTGTACGTAGCGGCTGCGTATTCATCGCATTCGTAGCCAACAGTCTCGAAGCCTGCCGCTTCAAAACCAAGCGACAAGCCTCCACAACCCGCAAACAAGTCGAGCACTTTAGCTCGTTCAGTAGCCCGCGGCCTGAGTATGTTGTTTATGTAATCAGTATACATGGATTATGCTTGCAAAGATAATGTAAATCGAAGGAAATCCAAAATAAATCGATGGAAACAAATTTTTTATTCTTATTTTACTCGGATGCAGTTTGCCTTATTTTACTCCAATAGGCCATTAGGCCGTATAAGTCTGACTATTGGAGTATTCCATTACCTTTACCTTCGCCAGCTTATGTGTTCTTATCGCCATCTTGCCCCGTCCCGGCATCTACCGCTACGCCTTAGACGGAACAGAAAACAATCTGTCAGATATTAACTTACAATCATACTGAAGTCTGACGACTATTTGGGTTTAAGACAACATTGTTTACGAATGTTTTTCAGGTTAAACCCAAACTTTTATCCACAAGGCGGCATACAGCACTGCGAATTGCGGTAAACGACGCTATGATTTGCGGCAAACGGCGGGGCGGGAAACGGCGGATTGCGGAAGACCTGGCTGTCAGTGAGTTAGGGACGTGGGAAAAGTAAAGGACTGGGAGCGCCGGGGAGAATTTGGACAAGCGGGAAAACTGCCAACAAAAGCACATCAAGCTCCCTCCATTAGGGAGGGCCGGGGTGGGTGTCCCTCGCCTGCTCGTCCCTTGTCTGCTTGTCTGCTCGTCACTCGTCTGCTTGTCTGCTTGTCCCTCGTCTGCTCGTCCCTCGTCTGCTTGTCCCTCGTCTGCTCGTCCCTCGTCTGCTCGTCTGCTCGTCCCTTGCCTGCTCGTCTGCTTGTCTGCTTGTCTGCTCGTCCCTTGCCTGCTCGTCTGCTCGTCCCTTGTCTGCTCGTCCCTCGTCTGCTCGTCCCTCGTCTGCTCGTCCCTCGTCTGCTTGTCCCTTGTCTGCTACAAAAATGCAAAGTGAAAGTTGCAAAACGGTTGCAGACGACTTTAATTTTCGATACTTTAACCTAAAAAGTGCTTAACAGAGTGATTTTTATACACTTATGCCCTTGCGCCTTTATAAAAAATAAGTACCTTTGCACCCGATTTAAGGCTGGTTAGCACTTAATAGTTCAGGAACATACATTTCACTTTTTAATATCACATTAAAATGGCAAATTTAGATTTAAGCAAGTATGGCATCACGGGCGTGAAGGAAATCCTGCACAACCCGTCATACGAGGTATTGTTTGAAGAGGAGACGAAAGAGAGCCTCACAGGGTACGACAAGGGCCAGGTGACAGAGCTTGGCGCCGTGAACGTCATGACCGGCGTTTACACAGGCCGTTCGCCCAAGGACAAGTTCATCGTAATGGACGAGACATCAAAGGACACCGTATGGTGGACTTCAGAGGAATATAAGAACGACAACAAGCCCGCTTCACAGGAGGCTTGGGCTGCCGTTAAGGAGATAGCACAGAAGGAACTCTCTGGCAAGAAGCTCTATGTGATCGACGGCTTCTGCGGTGCCAACAAGGACACCCGCATGGCTGTGCGCTTCATCATGGAAGTAGCTTGGCAGGCTCACTTCGTTAAGAACATGTTCATCCGCCCGACTGAGGAGGAACTGGCCGACTTCGAGCCTGACTTCGTTGTCTACAACGCATCTAAGGCCAAGGTTGAGAACTGGAAGGAACTCGGCTTCAACTCTGAGACTGCCGTTGTGTTCAACGTCACCTCTAAGGAGCAGGTAATCATCAACACATGGTACGGCGGCGAGATGAAGAAGGGTATGTTCTCAATGATGAACTACTTCCTGCCGCTGAAGGG
>CALUGU010000018.1 GCA_944320255.1 uncultured Prevotella sp.
AAGGCGTGCCCGCCGTGAAAGACCTGGCGGTCTCCGTGTCCTGCGAGGGCTTCTTCCCGTCGTCGTTCAACGTCGCGTCGGGCAAGCCCAACAACGCCGTCGAGGGCGTGGAATACGCCTCGCGGCCCTCGTGGACGACCGACGCGGACGGCCTTACGGAGCTGGCTTCCGACTACGTGATGGTGAACGGCTCGGAAAGCTCCGTGCGCCTGACTGTCAGCGTCACAGCCCCCGACGGGTCGGTGGTGGCCCGCACGCGCGGCGTCAAGGTGCCCTACAGGCGCGGAAGGCTGACTACGGTCAGCGGGGACTTCCTCACCGCGGGCCGCGGCGGTGGCGGGGCTGACATCGACACAAGCTGGGACGACACCACGCACGAGGTGGAGTTCTGAGCATAAGGGAGGGAAGGAGCAAGGAGAGGAGGAGTAAGCAGGAACGCTTTTGCAACCATCCGCCATCCCATTGCTCCCAAGCCTCCCGGCCCTCCCTGTCCCCACAACCCGCCCATTACCATAAAACACTGAACACCATATTATCATAAACCCAATAAAAAGATTGAAAACAATGAGAAAGAAGCAACTTTTCCTGATGCTCGGCGTGGCAGCCACGCTGGCATCGTGCAGCCAGGACGAGCTTGGCGGCGCGCGGACGGACGGCGCGGTGACGATCACCGCCACGGTGGACGGCGGCATGGGCACCCGCGCATCGAGTTATGAGACGGACGACGTGGCGACGGACAGGTGCCTGCTGGAAGTCTACGACGCCGACGGCAACATCGTCGGGCAGCAGCTCACGGGCGCGCCGGGCGGCACTGAAGGCACGTTCTCCTTCACCGTCAGCGGACTCGACCCCGACGCGCAGTACGACTTTCTCTTCTGGGCCGACAACGAGGAAGCCGCTGCATACGGCGGAAGCCTGAAAGAGCGTAAGCTCGCCGACGGCGCGGACCTCGCCGAGGCGTTGGCCTTCCAAGGCAAGATTGAGGACGCCACGCCTGGAAACGCCACGCAAGTGACGCTTACGCACGCCGTGGCGAAAGTGACCTTGAAGACCACGGGGGCGATGTCGGCGGGCGACAAGGTGACGCTGAGCATCCCCGGCGTGGCCGACACGTGGGACGTTTCAGCCGGCACGGCCACGGGAGACGCCACGTGCAGCTACGCCTACACCCTGGCTTCAGCCATAGCGCAGCCGCAGGACGCCGCCGAGGTGGCCACCTTCTACGTGCCAGCCCCGGCTCTCGGAGCGACGAGCGACGTGACATTGGCCTACGCCGACGCCGCAGGCACGAAGCAAGGGAGCACTGACGTGACGAACGTGCCGCTGCAAGCGAACTACCGCACGGTGCTCAAGGGCGACGTGGCCGCGCTCTACGAGGGGGCGACAGCCAGCGTCACGGCGCAGCTGGAGGCAGACTGGAGCGACCAAAGCGGCGAGGTTGCATTCCCGCAGACCAACATAATAGAGACCACCGGAGTAGGACAAATAACATCGGAGGCAGTAAAAGCTGCCGCTGAAGTAGGCAACGGAACGGTGATAATAAAAGGTTCGTTCAGTGAAACCGACCTGAAAGCCATAGCAGCCTGTGAGGGATTGGAAATCAGCCTCGACCTTTCACAAGCCACGCTTAAAAACGATGCGGGAGAAGCTATGACCGAATTTCCACGCACTTTACGCGAAGGCAACTATTCAGACAAGAGCAAAGCCAAACTGACAGGCATCATCCTGCCGCAAGGAATAGAAAGTCTGGCAGACTATTGTTTCATAGGTTGTGGAAAACTTACATCTGTAACGCTGCCCGACGGACTGAAGACCATCGGCTTAAATGCACTTAGTGGTACAGCCATAACATCCATCGACTTCCCCGCAAGCCTGACAACGATTAACGGTTCGGCATTCTCTGAGTCGAAATTGGAAGGCAAACTTACTGTCCCCGCACACGTGACCTTCCCGTCAAAAAACACAAGTCCTTACGCAACGACCACATCCGTATTCAGCAGAACAAACCTGACGTCAGTAGAATGGAACTCACCCAGCCCGATACAAAACAACACATTCAGGGACAACACGGCGTTAAAGACAGTCACAATAAACGGCGGTTGCACCGGGGTTGACAATAACGCATTCTATGGCTGCACATTAGACGAACTTATCATCAACACAGACGAGCCGATAGAGTTTGGCCGCAACGATGACGAAGGCTTCTACAATGCAACGGTAACATCAATAAAAGTTCCCGCCGGACAGGTTGACGCCTACAAGGCTGCAACCGGTTGGAGCTATTACAAAGACATTATCACGGCGATAAATTAAGCAAACAGAAGAACGTCTTGTAATATATTGATAATCAATACATTACAAAGCATAATACAAAAAGCCGTCTTTTGCGATGCAAGAGACGGCTTTTTATCGTGCGATTTGCGCCCTTTTGGAATGCGAAAAGCGGCAAATCTCACGCCCTGTCTTTCCAAACAGAGCGATAAAGGCCTCATTGTTTGCAATTACGGGAAAAATAACTTAACTTTGCACGCTAAATAATTCACAATAAATAATTTATCGAGATGAAAGCATTTGTTTTCCCCGGACAGGGGGCGCAGTTTGTCGGTATGGGCAAGGACCTTTACGACAGCAATCCTTTGGCAAAGGAACTTTTTGACAAGGCCAACGATATTCTGGGTTACAACATCACTGAAATCATGTTCAACGGCACCGACGAGGAGCTGAAGCAGACCAAGGTGACGCAGCCGGCGGTGTTCCTGCACAGCGTCGTCAGCGCATTGTGCATGGGCGGGGAGTTCGCCCCGGCCATGGTTGCGGGCCATTCGCTCGGCGAGTTCTCGGCCCTCGTGGCCGCCGGGGCGTTGAGCTTCGAGGACGGCCTTAGGCTGGTTTACGCCCGCGCCATGGCCATGCAGAAGGCTTGCGAGGCGGCTCCGTCTACAATGGCGGCCATCATCGGCCTGCCCGACGAGAAGGTTGAGGAGATCTGCGCCGGGGTGAACGGCGAGGGGCGCGTGTGCGTGCCGGCCAACTATAACTGCCCCGGCCAGCTCGTGATAAGCGGCGACGTGGAGGCGATAGGCGAGGCTTGCGAGAAGCTGAAGGCCGCGGGGGCCAAGCGCGCGCTGCCGCTGAAGGTGGGCGGGGCGTTCCACTCGCCGCTGATGCAGCCGGCCAAGGACGAGCTTCAGGCCGCCATCGAGAAGACGGAGTTCAGCGCGCCGAAGTGCCCTGTCTACCAGAACGTTGACGGACAGCCGCACACCGACCCTGCCGAGATAAAGGCCAACCTGATAGCCCAGCTCACGAGTTCGGTGAAGTGGACGCAGTGTGTGCAGTCGATGATTGCCGACGGCGCCGACGACTTCACGGAGTGCGGTCCGGGTAAGGCTTTGCAGGGCATGATTGGCCGCATCGACAAGAACGTGGCCGTGCACGGTATAGCGTAATTTTTTTCAGCAGACAAGTAACGAGCAGACAAGGCAAAGCCCCCACCCAACTTCCCCGAAGGGGAGGCCTTGGATTATGCTGCCAATCAGCCTCCTCCCCTCCGGGGAGGTTGGGTGGGGGCTTTGTCTTCTTTTGATGAAAACAATTACTATGAAGATAATAATTTACCAGGTGATGACGCGCCTGTTCGGCAACCGGTGCCTTAACCGCAAGGAGAACGGCACGCTGGCCGAGAACGGGTGCGGCAAGATGAGCTTCTTCAACGCTTCGGTGTTGCGCAGGATCAGGAAGCTCGGCGCGACGCACGTGTGGTACACGGGCGTAATCCGCCACGCCAACAAGACGGACTATTCGGCTTACGGCATTCCGCGGCAGCATCCGGCGGTGGTGAAGGGCAACGCCGGCTCGCCTTACGCCATAACGGACTATTATGACGTAGACCCTGACTTGGCGGACGACGTTGACAAGAGGATGGCGGAGTTTGAGAGGCTCGTGGCGAGGACGCACAGGGCGGGGATGAAGGTCGTAATCGACTTCGTGCCCAACCACGTGGCGAGGCAGTACGAGTCGGTGGCGAAGCCCGAAGGGGTGAGAGACCTCGGCGAGGACGACGACACGGGCATGGGCTTCTCGCCGCGCAACAACTTTTATTATTGCGTCGGCGTTCCGTTCGAGCCGCATTTCAACCTGGACGACGGCAAGGGTAGCCCATATTCGGAGTTTCCAGCCAAAGCTACGGGCAACGACCGCTTTGACAGCCATCCGGGCGTGAACGACTGGTATGAGACGGTAAAGCTGAATTACGGCGTTGATTATTGCGACGCCGGGGGACGGTCGCAGCACTTCGACCCCGTGCCCGACACTTGGCAGAAGATGGCAGCCATACTGAAGTTCTGGGCGGGCAAGGGCGTTGACGGTTTCCGCTGCGACATGGCGGAGATGGTGCCCGTGGAATTCTGGCGCTGGGCCATCGGCAAGGTGAAGGCCGCGCACCCTGGACTGCTGTTCGTCGGTGAGGTGTACAACCCTGCGCTGTACAGGAGCTACGTTGCGGCCGGCTTCGATTACTTGTATGACAAGGTTGGGATGTATGACTGCCTGTGCGGCGTGATGCGCGGAGAGAGTCCGGCGTCGGCCATCACGTGGCAGTGGCAGGCCGTTGACGACATCAGGGACAGGATGTTGTATTTCCTTGAAAACCATGACGAGGTGCGTTTGGCCAGCGACTTCATGGCGGGCGACGCAAGGCGTGGGATACCGGCGTTGGCGGTAAGCGCGCTGATGTATAAAAATCCTTTCATGCTTTACGCCGGGCAGGAGCTTGGTGAGCGTGGAATGGACAAGGAGGGCTTCAGCGGGCGCGACGGACGCACGACAATCTTCGACTATTGGACTGTGCCGGCGTTGTACAACGGCTATGTTGACAGGAAGAAACTATCTCAGGAACAGAAAGCGTTGGAGAAGACGTACACGAAAGTGCTGAACGTGGCGGCGACGGAGAAGGTTGTCTGTGACGGTCTGTTCTTTGACTTGATGTACGCCAACAACGGCAGCGAAGGGTTCAACCCCGACAGGCATTACGCTTTCATGCGCAAGTGCGGCAATGAGGCGATGCTGGTTGTCGCGAACTTCTCCGATACTGAAGCCGAATGCGAAGTGCGGATACCGGCCCATGCCTTCGACTATTTAGGCTTCCCTGAAACGACGGTCGAGGCCAAGGATTTGCTCTCTGACGATAAGCCAATGGCAATGGAGCTGAAAGCCGACTGTTGCGTCAAGATTGTTGTGAAAGGCTACAGTTGCAGGGCGTACAAGTTCATAGTCTGAAAATGAAATACCGAAACATCAATGGAAGATAATTACAACCTCAACGCGCACAACAAGGAGGAGTTCCCGCCGGCGCATACGGCTGAACATCTCTTGAACCAGACGATGGTAAGGCTGTTCGGGTGTGAGCGTTCGAGCAACGCCCACATAGAGCGGAAGAAAAGCAAAATAAGCTACATACTCGACTACAAACCGTCGCGGCAGGAGGAAAAGGCTATTGAAAAGAGGATGAACGAACTGATAGAGGAAGACTTGCCCGTGACATTTGAGTATGTCACCAGGGACAAAGTTCCTGAAGGAGTGTCATTGGAGAAATTGCCTGACGACGCTTCAGAAACGTTGCGCTTGGTTCGCATTGGAGATTATGACGTGTGTCCTTGCATCGGAAAGCACGTGCGCTCGACATCGCAGATTGGAAGGTTCGAAATGCTCGGCACCAACTGGGACGAGGAAAAGCACTCGTTCAGGATACGTTTTAAGGTAGTGCAATGAATGCGCCTGGATAAATAAACAACCGGCTGACGAACATGAATATGTTTGCCAGCCGGTTGTTTATTGTTCCACGTTGATAGCGGAAGCGTTCCTTATTTGTTGTTTTCTATCAAATAATCGTCGGGCTTGATGGCGCTGAATTGGAAATCAGCCTTGTCTATGCCTTTGATTATGAAATTCCCCGCTTTCACGTATTTGCTTTTCATCTTATTGTATTTCTTCACGACATCCTTGCGTTCTAACGCAAAACTTATCACACAAGTGCGGTGCTCCAAACCAATACCGCTGAGATAGTTCTTCAGTTGGTACGAATAGTTGTCGCGGCTGATGAGGAAGTCGTTCTTGTCGTTAATCCATGCGCTGTCGATTTCTTGGATGTCGGTGAAATAAACCGTTGAATCGTTGAAGGAGGCAGCGAAGCCAAAAGCGTAAATCTTTGGCACGCATTTGATTTTGGCTGTGGCTTCAATGATGCAACCGCCTATTATGGCGAAAAAAATGATCGCTAATGTTACTTTTGACAATTTCATGTCTTAATGTTGTTGTTTGAATATGTTCGTATGATTATTGTCCGAGGTATGATTTGAGCAACTTGTTCTTAGTGTTGTGGCGGAGCCTTCGTATGGCTTTCTCCTTGATTTGGCGGACACGTTCACGAGTCAAGCCGTACTTGTCTCCTATCTCTTCAAGTGTCATCTCTGGCTGGTTTATTCCGAAAAAGGCCTCGATGATGTTGCGTTCACGTTCGTTCAGCGTCTGCAAAGCCCTGTTTATCTCCTCACGCAAAGACTCTAACACGAGTTTCCTGTCAGCCATGGGGGAGTCGTTGTTGGGCAGGACGTCAAGCAGGCTGTTGTCCTCTCCGTCGGCAAACGGGGCGTCAACGGAGACGTGGCGGCTGTTAACCTTCATTGCCTCCTCGATTTTTTCTTGGGGGATGTCAACATTGTCGGCTATCTCGTCGATGCTCGGCCGGCGTTCGTGCTCTTGTTCAAACTTGTTAAGCACACGGTTGATTTTATTCACAGAACCGACTTGGTTGAGTGGCAAACGCACGATACGGCTCTGCTCGGCGATAGCTTGCAATATGCTTTGGCGAATCCACCAAACGGCGTATGATATGAATTTAAAACCTCTTGTCTCGTCAAACTTTTCAGCCGCCTTTATCAAGCCCAAGTTGCCTTCGTTTATCAAGTCTGGTAAACTAAGACCTTGGTTCTGGTATTGCTTTGCAACGGAAACAACGAAACGCAAATTGGCTCTCGTCAACTTCTCAAGAGCTTTACGATCTCCTTTTTTTATACGTTGAGCCAACTCTACTTCCTCTTCTACACTTATAAGTTCCTCATGACCTATTTCTTGTAGATATTTATCCAACGAGTCGCTTTCCCTGTTGGTTATTGATTTTGTGATTTTCAGTTGTCTCATTAGCATAAAATTTAAAGCCTTTGCAAATTTAAATGTTTTTCGCTTAAAAAACAAATGTTTTTTGACTTTTTCTTTCAGATAACATTTAAAATGTTTGCAAGACAAAAGTCTCACGCACATTTTATTACAACCAAATGTGCGTGAGACTTTTATTCGTAGTAGTAATGATTAATTATTGTTCTTGCAGCGGAACGGCAAAGTATGCTTTCTTGCCTGTGGGGTAAAGACCTTGGATGTACAAAACAGGGTCTTTGCTGGTTGAAGCGTCTTTGACAGCTTTTTGCAAGTCGGCAATGGTCTTCATCGGTTCGTCGTTGACTTTCTGGATGATGAAGCCTTTGGTGATGCCGGCGTCTTTCAGCACACCGTTGTTGACTTTCATAACCACAAGGCCTGTGTTGATGTTAAGCTGCTGCTTCTCTGCGTCGTTGAGTTGCCTGAAGTTGCCGCCGAGGACGTCAAGGTCGGCGTTCTTTACAACGTTAGTGTTGCCCTGTTGGTTCTTGAGTGTAAGCGTAGCCGTCTTTTTCTTCTTGTCGCGCAAGTATGTTATGGTAACTTTGTCACCCGGACGTTTGTTTGCAAGATATTCTTGCAGTTCGGCCATCTTTGTTATTTTCTTGCCGTCGATAGAAGTGATGACGTCGCCCTTTTGCAGTCCGGCTTCAGCTCCTGCGCTGCCGTCCTCAACAGAGTCTATATAAGTACCTTCCATCGTTCCAAGGTCAACTTCCTTGCCTTCTTCTTTCATTCTGTCGAAGTATTTGTTGACATCCGTACCGCTTACGCCAATCATTGCCCTTTGCACCGTGCCGTACTGTTTCAGGTCGGCTACGACTTTGTTCATAATTGTTGTAGGTATGGCAAAGCCATATCCTGTGAAACTTCCCGTTTGCGACACGAGCATGGCGTTGATGCCAACAAGCTCGCCCTTCGTATTCACAAGTGCACCGCCTGAGTTGCCTGGGTTGATGGCGGCGTCTGTTTGGATGAATGCCTCAATGCTGTTGGCGCCTATCGAGCGGGCTTTTGCGCTGACGATGCCGGCTGTTACAGTTGATTTCAGGTTGAACGGGTTGCCGACCGCCAACACCCATTCGCCAACTTTCAGGTCATTGCTGTCACCAATGGTTATGGCTGGCAGGTTTTTTCCGTCAATCTTTATGAGCGCAAGGTCTGTCGTCTTGTCCGTTCCTATGATGCGTGCCGAGAACTCACGATTGTCGTCAAGCGTCACTGTAAGTTCGTCAGCCCCGTCTACGACATGGTGGTTCGTGACGATGTATCCGTCAGCAGAGATGATGACACCAGAACCGGAACCCTCTTTCTTAGGAGTCTGGATTTTGCGTTGTTGCCTGCCGCTGTTGCCGGGATTTCCGAAGAAGAACTCAAACGGGTCAAAACCCCAAGGCCCCGGATCCATCTCCACGGTCTGTATTTTGCTGTTCTGTAAATACTTGATGTGCACAACGGCCGGTAATGCTTTCTCGGCGGCGTAAGTCAGGTCTACCGGTTGCGCCGCCGGCATGTTGTTGGTTTTAGCGTTAGCCTTGATGAAAGCTCCGGCGGAGAATGCCACAGCGATGATGCAGAACGCATAAACGAAATAGTTAGATAACTTTTTCATGTTCATTGGTTTATTTAAAATTGATACTTTCATTCTGTTTATGGTGAGTGCAAATTTAGACGCAATATTTGTTAATCTGTCATTTTGTCTTACATATTTGTCCTCTTTTAACACAAAAAATATCACCGTTAACGGCTCTTAGTGTGAAAGGGATATAATTTTACATTTGTTTGAAATGCCCATAACACAATCAGTGCCTTGCTTTCACCGTGAAAAGTCAAAGCAAGGCACTTGTGCGAATAAATGTAAAATAATATATCAGCCTTTGAAATACAAGAAGTAAATGGCCAAAAGTATCGCCACGATTACTCCAATCAGGACCGTTTTCAGCAAGCAGCCTGCCACTTTTTTAAGTACGACCACTGCAACAATGAATGCCAGAATGCAAAATATGTAATATGCGAGATTTTCCATTATTATCACTATGTGTCTTTAAAAATAACGTAGGCGTATGACACACTATTTGAACAACCTCTTAAACGGTGCCGGTATAGGTGTCTCAAATTCCATCGGCTCGCCTGTCACCGGATGGTAGAAACACAACAGATAGGCGTGAAGGCATAGGCGGTGCAGGGGATCGTCACCGTTGCCGTATTTAACATCCCCGCATACGGGATGCCCCATGTCGGCGGAATGTACACGTATCTGGTTCTTGCGTCCGGTCTCAAGCCTGTATTCCACAAGGCTGTGTTCGGTAGTCCTCGCCAAGGTGTGGAAGTGTGTTACGGCGTATTTCCCTCCGTTGTCCACAGGCGACGAGAATGTGATGTAAGCCTTGTTGTCCTTGAGCCAGTTCGCTATCGTGCCGCCGTCTTCTTCCATTTCGCCGCTGACAACGGCTACATAACGCCTGTCGTAGACTATCTGGTGCCAGTCGTGCTCCAATATCTGCTCAATCTGCATGTCCTTGGCGTAAACCATAAGTCCGCTGGTGTCTCTGTCGAGACGATGCACCACGTGCGCCGTGCAACGTTGGTGGCTCTTGTGGAAATAATCGTCCAGTATTGATTTTACGTTCAGCGAACTGTGCCCGGCGGCCATGGACAAGACTCCGATGTTCTTTTCCACGACGACGAGATACTTGTCCTCATAAACAATCTTTACATACCGGCTTTTCAGGGTGTTGTCGTCGCGTTTGCTTTTGCTTACGTCAACCCTCATGCCCGGTTGCAACATGAAGTCGTATTGCGTTACGGTCTTGCCGTCCACCTTGACGCCACGGCCCTTGAGCGTAGCCTTTATTTTAGTCTGGCTCTTGCCCTTCACGTTTTCCAAAAGATATTGGAGCAAGGGAGTTTGTTCCGTCACGTTATATGTCAGGAACTCTTCCTTATGGCGTGTCCTGTTTTCGTTGTTAAAGTTATCCGTTTGTCTTTTCATTTCGCAGTGGCTTGATGCTCCGGGACTATTGCGAGGTAACGCAAGTCTTCATCCGTGTTGTTTTCCATGAAATGCGAATGTCCTTCTGGGCAATAATGCACCTGTCCGGCTTCCGCTGTTTCCACAGCTCCGTCATAATGGAACGTGGCGGTGCCGCTTATGACGTAAACTATCTCGCAGTTCCCTTCATGCGTGTGCAGACCCGACGACGCTCCCGGTTTCAGGCAGCTCATCATGATTTTGCATTTGCCGTCAACGTAATTGCGCGAGAGCAGCTCGCCTTTGCCGCCCTTGAAACCTATTACGCTGTCTTCGGCTATTTTTCCAAAGTCTATTATCATCGCTGTTTGTGGTTATTCCTTGTCAAACAATGTGTCAATCTCCTTAATCTCGTCTTCGTCAAACCACTTTGTCAGCTTGGCTTTCGCTTTTTCCTTGATTTCATCTGACACGTTGCCCCACACCTTGTTGAGCACGTACACCAGCACGGCGAGGTCGTCACCGAGCCCGGCAATGGGTATGGCGTCGGGGATGACGTCGAGCGGACTGATGAGATAGCCGAGCGCGCCGACGATTATGGCCTTGTCCTTGATTGAAATCTTATCGCTTTGCAGCGTGTAATAAAGTATGAACGCCGCGTAGACCAACTTTGCTCCAGCCCTTTTGGCTATCTTTGAGATTTTGTCAATAAAGTCACTTGCCGTGAATTTATTTGAGTATGACATAAAATCGGGTAAGTTCATAATCCGAGAAGTTTTAATGTGTTTCTTAATTCGGTACAAAAGTAGCAATTATTTTCATTCTCACCAAATTTATTTTGTTTTTAGCCTTGTTTGCCATATCTTTGCATACAATATAAATAAAAGGTGTATGAATAAGAGTTTAATTAAAGATTGGGAGCATACGGTCACGGAAAAAATCAGCAGCAACAAGGACGCTGCCGGGTTTCCCGTTCCGGAAGATTATAACACTACGGAAGACGAGGTTATGGAATACGCATACGACAAGCAGCGCATCCTCGACCGCGATGAGGAACGCAAGAAGCACCTTGTTATTCCAGGCATAATACTTGTCATGCCGGTTATCATCTTGTCGTATTTCGGCGACGGTACGGCCATACTTCTGCTCGGCGTGGGCATTGGCGTAGTGCTTGCCTTGCTTTATTATGCGGTGATGCGCTTGATAGACAAGTTGCAGCTAAAACGGATGTATAACGCCGATGTTGAAAAATACATCGAAGCCGTGATGGAGTATTAAGCAAGAGTTAAGAATTAAGAATTAAGAGTTAAGAATTAAGAAAATATGCAATATTGGATGTTTTCAGCAACACAGCACATTTTCTTAACTCTTAATTCTTAATTTTTAACTCTTAATTCAATCAGACGTCCTTCAGGAGTATCCCGCGCTGGCTGTCAAGATAGTCGGAGCGGGATTTTATTATGTGCTTCCAGTTGCTTGAAGCCAACTTGTGCAAGTCAAGCTCAAGCGACCACTTGCCCTGCGACTCCAACCTGTCTATGAGCAGCCCCACGCTGAGCCTCGACGTCGGTTCGGCTGGCTGGTAACAGCTTATTTCCCCCTTTTCGTCGCTTGTCACTTCTATGATTATGTGCACCCGTGTCAAGTCGTACAGCAGGTCGTTGACAATCCTGACGGGTATGCCCGTTTCAAGTTTCAGCTCAAGGGCTGTGTAGGGCCGTCCGCCTTCCTCGAAGCGTTTACAGATAAGGCCTGCCAGCATCACGCTGAGCATCATGCGGTAACGGTGGCTGATGTCTTCCGTCACGGCCCTGAAGGCGTAGTCTTCGAGGTTTTGGCTCGTATAACACAGTTCGGCGCCGAAAAGGCATATCGTCCACGAAATCTGCACCCACAGCATGAACAACGGCAGGGCGGCGAACGAACCGTAAATGGCGTTGTAACTGCTCACCCATATCTGCGAATGGATGTAGACGAGCTGCAAGCCCTGCATGGCGACGCCCGCCAGGATGCCCGGCACAATGGCGCAGCTGAACTTCACTTTGGTGTTGGGCATGAAGACATACAGGGCTACGAACACCGCCGACATGAAGATGTAGGGCATCAAGGCGATAAGGAACCGCATCACGGGGGCGAGCAAGGCGTATCCTTCGATACTGTCGGAGATTGTCGCCACGAATATTGAAATACCTGATGTTATCACGATTATCATCGGCGCAAGCAAGAACATCGCCATATAGTCGGTTATCGTGCGGAAAAGGCTTCGCGGCTTCTTCACCTGCCAGATGTAGTTGAACGTCTGCTCGATGTTGTTGATGAGCATTATCACCGTCCAAAGCATGAAGATGAGTCCGATGCCGAGGAACACGCCGCTCTTGGTGTGCACCAAGTATGAGTTGACGAAACCTATTATTATCTCGGCGGCCTGCGGCTGGCTTGCCAACGCCTCGCGGAACCATTCTTCGATATACTTGTTGTAGCCGAAGCCTCTCGCTATGGCAAACACCACGGCCATTATCGGGACTATGGCGAGCAGGGTGGAGTAGGTGAGGGCCGACGCCGAGTTGATCATCCGTTTCGTGGTGGCGCGCTCGATGGCCAGCAGCAGCTTCTTCACTATGCCGTAAGTGAAGTAAAGCCAGGGCGACACGTCGCGCCGCTTCACGTGCCAGATGCCTACTTTGAAGAAACTTATGAGTTGTGATAATCGATTTTTCATGAAATTCAAGGTTTATGCCTGGATTGCCGGCGTGGCTCCGGCGGGCTGTCTTAGCCGCGGGCGTGCCGGGATTGTGAAAAAAAAGAATGCAGCGCCCCTGTAAGCCGGGTTCTGTTCCGCTGCGGCCGGGCCGCCGCGGCGTCTGTCATTTATCTACGCCATAAATCGCTTCATGGCTCAAGCGTTCCACCCTCCGTCGTTGTTAAAATCGGGCGGACAACCCTCAGACGACGGTTTACATGAACTTGCAGCCTCCAGACGGCACGGCCCGCCAGTCGCCTGACGGCCGGTGGTCTCTTACACCGCCTTCTCACCCTTGCCCGCAACGTAAGCGCGGGCGGTTGTTTTCTTCTGCCGTATCCTGCCGTCACCGACAGCTTCCATTTTCAGAAGTGGAGCGTCCTCTGCTGCCCGGACTTTCCTCCCGCGCCTTTGGCGGCGCCGGCGACAGACCGTGGCACTGCATTCCACGGGCAAAAGTAGTCATTTTCGGGCGAATTTCAAAATAAATTGTCTCTGAAATGTCTCCATCGTGCCTGATGCTTTTACTTTTTGCCTGGTTGTTTTGTGCCTGAATGCCGTTTTTTGTTGTGTTTTGTGATGACTGCACGGTATTGGCAGACTGTCTTTTTGTATGCTTTTCATATCTTAAATATGGCAAAGTGTCAAACTGGGATTGTCAGTCTTTTTGGTTGAAATAGAAAAGGCCAACGTCATTAACCGTCCTTTTTGTCGGTAGACGGCTTTTGAGGGTGTAAATGATGGTTATTGCTGATGAAATCAATCCCGGTTGTTGCACACTTTAGTTATTGAAACGCATAACAGTCATAGTGTCAAGGATTTATGTTTGCACACGAAAAACGGCCTTATTTCCGTCCAAAAGATTTGTTCTCGGAAATAAGGCCGTTGTAGAGCGTCAACGAAAATCAGTATGTCAGCAATCTTGCGTGTTCGTTTACAATATATCACCCCGTGCCGTCAGCCGTCATTTTGCGTTGTCCAAGAGGTAACGCTTGAAGTCGGCGAAAGCCGCCGTCATGGCCACTGATTGTTTCTCGCCGTGGGTGAACGCCTCAAGACGGCTTGGCAAGGTGACGCTTTCGCCGATGGCTTGCTCCACGGTGTCCTTGAATTTCGCCGGGTGCGCCGTTTCGAGGAACACTCCCGTTTCGCCCTCGCGCAGGTTGTCGCGCAGCGCGAGCCAGCCGCACGCCCCGTGTGGGTCGAGCGTGTATCCGTATGTCTTGTGGCAGTCTGTTATCGCTTTTGATATTTCCGCGTCGGTGTAAGCCGCCCCGCTGATTACCTTGCAGATGTCTTCATGCGAGTTGCCGAACAGGTCGAGTATGCGTGCGAAGTTGCTCGGCGCGCCTACGTCCATCGCGTTGGCCAGCGTCCTGACGCTGGGGCGCGGCGAATATTGCCCGGTTTTCAGGTATTCCAGGAACACATCGTTGGCGTTGTTGGCGGCGATGAAGCGTTTCACGGGCAGTCCCATTCGCCATGCGAACAGTCCGGCGGTGATGTTGCCGAAGTTTCCGCTCGGCACGCATATCACTAAGTTGCCGGCCAGTCCGCGCTCTTTCATCCGTGCGTAAGCGTTGAAGTAGTAGAACGATTGCGGAAGGAAGCGGGCCACGTTTATCGAGTTGGCCGACGTCAGGCGCAGCTTGGCGTTCAGTTCGCCGTCGGCGAAGGCGTCTTTTACGAGAGCCTGGCAGTCGTCGAACGTGCCGTCTACTTCAAGCGCGGTGATGTTGCGGCCGAGCGTGGTGAACTGGCATTCCTGTATGGGGCTGACTTTCCCTTTCGGGTATAACACGAACACGTGTACGCCGTCCACGCCCAGGAAGCCGTTGGCCACGGCGGAACCGGTGTCGCCGCTCGTCGCCACGAGCACGTTGACGTCGCCCTTGCCCTCGGCGCAGCCCGCGCTCTTTGAGAAGTGCGCCAGCATCCTTGCCATGAAGCGCGCGCCTACGTCCTTGAATGCAAGCGTCGGGCCGTGGAACAGTTCCAATGTCCAGATGTCGCCGCCTACGTTGACCACGGGACAGTCAAAAGCCAGCGTGTCGCAGACTATCTTGTGCAGGTCGTCCGTGGCGATGTCTTCGCCGAAGAAGTTTTCGGCCACGCGGCAGGCGATTTGTTGGAATGTCATGCCTTGTATGTTCTCGAAGAAGTCTTGTGGCAGCGTCTTTATCTGTTCGGGCATATACAGGCCGCGGTCGGGCGCAAGCCCTGTGGTTACGGCCTCTGCGAGGCTCGTCGGTTGGGTCTGGTGGTTGGTGCTGTAGTATTTCATTGTCGGTTTTGTTTTTTCGTATGTATGTTTGTTTGGCAGCCTTTGCGGCTGATGTTCTTATTGCTTGGTATGAAAAAGGCGCGGCCTTACGCCTTCATGAACTCCCTCATAAATTCGCCGAGGCGCAGCATACCGTAACTGCCGCTGACGCAGCTTACCTCGTCGAACGCCTGTACGCCGTCGGGTGTTATGCCTTTATGCCAAATGGCGAACGGCACAGGCTCGTCAACGTGAGTGCGGACTTCCACCGGGGTGGGGTGGTCGGGCAGCAGCGCGACGCTCACAGGTTCTCCCTTCCACGACCGCAGTTCTTCGCATATCGGGCTTACCACGCGCTTGTCGAGGTTTTCAATCGTCTTGAGTTTCAGTTCCAAGTCGCCGTCGTGCCCCGCCTCGTCGCTCGCCTCGATGTGCAGGAACACGAAGTCTGAAGTTTTCAGCGCGGCGATGGCGGCTTCGGTTTTGCCTTCATAGTTAGTGTCGGCAAGGCCTGTCGCCCCTTCAACGTTAATTACTTCAAGTCCGGCGTACCGCCCGATGCCCTTTATCAAGTCTACGGCGGAAATCACCGCGCCCGACTTTATTTGCGGATACAACTCGGCCAATGTCTTCATAGCGGGACGGTAGCCGCCTCCCCACGGCCATACGCTCAAGACGTTGCCGTCGTTGCCGCCTTGCCCGCCGTCGTTAAGGACGGCTTGCGACTTTATGATGATGTCGTTCAGCAGGTCGGCCGTTTCCCTTGCTGTCATGCGTCTGCCGTCGGCCACGTCTTCCCATCCCGCTTCTGGCTTTACGAGCAATTCCTTCCATTGTTCGTTGGGATGGTCGTGCGGCGGCGCGCAGGTGATGTGCTTGTTGCCGCGGTTGATTATCAGCAAGTGGCGGTATTGCGTTCCGGTATGGAATTTCACGCCGTCGCGCCCCAGTTCCTCGTTCAGCCTTTTAATAAGCGCGTCGCCTTGCGCCGTCGTCATGTGCCCTCCGTGGTGGTTCTTTATCACGCCGTTGTTGAGGGTTATTATGTTGCAGCGCAATGCAAGGTCGTCTCCGTCCATGTCGTAGCCTATGCTTGCGGCTTCGAGCGGGCCTCTTCCCTCGTAAACCTTTTTAAGGTCGTAGCCGAGGATTGCCGTGTTTGCCACCTCGCTTCCGGGCAGGAAACCTTCCGGAATGGTTGCCAGCCGTCCCGTCCTGCCGTTGCGCGCTATGAAATCCATGCCCGGAGTGTCGGCGTATTGTAATGGCGTCTTTCCTCCTAAACGCCCTATCGGGTGGTCGGCCATGCCGTCACCGAGTATAATAAGGTATTTCATGTCGTTCGTTTTGATAATGTTCAGAAATGAAAAAACAAATATCAGCCGGCTCCGCTGCCTCCACTTGCTCCAAAGCAGGCAAGTGGAGGCAGCCTAAGCCTTACCTTTATATTATATGTTTGCTATGCTCATTATGTTGGCAAACACGCCGGCTGCGGTGACACTTGCGCCGGCTCCATATCCTTGGATGAGCATCGGGTACTCCTTGTACCGTTCGGTTGTCAGCATTACGATGTTGTTTGAGCCTTCAAGAGTGTAGAACGGGTGCTCCTTGCCCACCTCCTGCAAAGACACTGACGCTTCTCCCATGTCCATCTTGGCCACGAACCGCCACCTGAGTCCTTGTTCCTCCAAGTGCTTGCGGCGTTTCTCGAAGTCGTCGTCAAGTTGCGGTAAGCGTGCCCAGAAGTCCTCCAGCGAGCCTTTGAAATAATCATCGGGCACGAACAAGTGTTTCTTCACGTCTTCCTGCTCAATCTTGTATCCCGCTTCCCTGGTGAGAATTATCAGCTTCCTGACGACATCCGTGCCGCTGAGGTCTATGCGCGGGTCGGGTTCGCTGTAGCCTTGCTCCTTGGCCCGCCTTACCGTTTCGGAGAACGGAACGCTTGCGGAAAGCTCGTTGAAGATGAAGTTGAGCGTGCCGCTGAGCACTGCTTCGATTTTCAAAATCTTGTCTCCAGAATTGCGCAGGTCGTTGATTGTCCCGATGATGGGCAGTCCTGCGCCTACGTTTGTTTCAAAACGGAATTTCACGCCGCGTGCCAACGCTGTGCGCTTGAGCTTTACGTAGCTGCCGTAATCTGACGACGCGGCAATCTTGTTGGCCGCTATGACGGAGATGTTGTGCTCAAGGAAGTCTTGGTACAGTGCAGAGACCTCGTGGCTTGCGGTGCAATCCACGAACACGCTGTTGAAAATGTTCATCCCGATAACCTCGTTGCGGAGCCGCGACGTATTGCTTGGTTCGGAGTTTTTCAGCAGTTCTTGGTAATTATCCAAGTCCAAGCCGTCACGGCTGAATATGGCGTTGTGACTGCTGGCAATGCCTACAACGTTCAGTTTCAGCCTCCTGTTTTGCTTCAGTTCCTCGTATTGCGACTTGATTTGTTCGATGAGTTTGTTCCCCACAGTTCCGACTCCGCAGATGAACAGGTTGAGCACATTGTATTCAGACAGGAAGAACGAGTCGTGCAGCACGTTGAGAGACTTCCTCAAATACATACCGTTGATGACAAAAGAGATGTTCGTCTCCGACGCTCCTTGTGCGCACGCTATTACGCTGATGCCGCTTCTGCCAAGCGTGCCGAACAGTTTTCCGGCGATGCCCGGTGTGTGCTTCATGTTCTCACCCACGATGGCTATTGTAGCCAAACCGCTTTCAGCGTGCATCGGGAACATCGCGCCCGTCTCTATTTCTTTTGAGAACTCCTCGTTGAGCACGCTTACAGCCTCGTCGGCGTCGGTGTCTTTCACGCCGATGGACGTGGAGTTCTCCGACGACGCCTGGCTGACGAGGAACACGGAAATGCCGTTCTTAGCAAGCGCAGTGAATATGCGGCGGTTTACGCCGATTACTCCCACCATCGAGAGACCCGTCACCGTTATGAGCGTAGTGTCGCTTATGCTCGATATTCCCTTGATGGCCTTTGGGTCGTTGTCTGTCTTTTCCTTTATTATAGTTCCCGCAGCATTAGGGTTGAACGTGTTTTTCACCTTGATGGGGATGTTCTTTACGCATACGGGATATATTGTCGGCGGATATATGACCTTTGCCCCGAAGTTGCAAAGCTCCATCGCCTCCTTGTAACTTAGTTCGTTTATGGTGTATGCGGTCCTGATGACACGCGGGTCTGCCGTCATGAACCCGTCAACGTCGGTCCATATTTCCAGCACTTCGGCGTCAAGGGCAGCCGCTATGATTGCCGCCGTGTAGTCGCTGCCGCCGCGTCCCAGGTTTGTCGTTTCGCCGGTGTTCTTGTCACGGCTGATAAACCCAGGCACAACCGAAATACGCGGCATTTCGGTAAATGTCTCACAAACGAGCCTGTTTGTCAGCTCGCTGTCAAGTATGTGTTTGTTGCTTTTATATTCAGTCTGGATGAAGTTCCTTGCGTCGAACAGCTTGGCGTTCTTAATAAGCGCGGCGGTAATGTTTGAGCTTAGGCGCTCGCCGTAACTGACGATTGCGTCCTGGGTCTTCTTGCTAAGGTCGTGGATGAGGTAAACCCCGTAATATATGCTCTTGAGTTGGTCGAACAATACATCCACGGCATTAAACAAATCCTCACGCTTTTTCGTGTCGTTGATAACCGTGTCAATCATTTTATGATGGCGTTTCACCATCTCGTCAAACTCGGTTTTGTAACGTTCGTCGCCCTTTAACGCCATTTGCGCCGTGGCCAACAGTTTGTCAGTTATGCCGCCAAGCGCGCTTACCACTACGATTATCGGCTGCTTCTTAGCCTCTTTTTCAACAATTCTTTTTAAGCACAAGATGCTTTTTACGGAACCTACGGATGTTCCTCCAAACTTTAATACTTTCATTTTCTTGATGATAAAATTCGAGAGCCACGATACAAACGCGGCTTGTTCTCTGTTAAAATTGCCGACAAATATAGCAAAAATACTCATTATTGCAATATAAATTCACATTTAATTGCTAATTTTGCACGAAATAGCCGTAAAATGTAACACATTTATCACCTATAATATTTGTCACCATCCATCACTGAATAAAGAAAATGACATACGAATACCAGTTAAGGCTGTTGCCCCAGCAGGCGGCCAGCGAACAGACGATAAAGGAGTTTGTATCACGTGAAAAAGGATTTGACGCCCGCACGATAACGTCCGTGCGCGTTTTGAGGCGCAGCATTGACGCCCGTCAGCGCACTGTTTTTGTGAACCTTAAAGTGCGTGTTTATATTAACGAAACGCCTGATGACGACGAATATGAACGCATTTCATACCAAGACGTGTCGTCCGCTCCGGCTGTAATCGTTGTCGGGGCAGGGCCTGGCGGACTTTTTGCCGCACTGCGGCTCATTGAGCTTGGGTTGCGCCCCATAATTGTGGAGCGCGGCAAGGACGTGCACGAGCGCAAGAAAGACATTGCGGCGATAACGAAGACGCAAAAGGTTGACGGAGAAAGCAATTACTGTTTCGGCGAAGGAGGCGCCGGGGCGTATTCAGACGGCAAGCTGTACACACGCAGCAAAAAACGCGGCGACACGCGCAAGATACTAAATGTGTTCTGTCAGCACGGGGCGTCAACGGCGATACTTGCCGACGCGCATCCTCATATCGGCACTGACAAACTGCCAAAAGTGATAGAAAACATACGAAACACGATAATAAACAGCGGCGGCGAGGTGCATTTCCAGACAAAGATGGTTTCATTGATAACCGAAGGGGACAAGGTGACAGGCATCGGTGCCGTAAACCTTGTAACTGGTACGGAGCGCGAGTTTCACGGCCCTGTCATCCTTGCCACCGGACATTCGGCACGCGATGTTTACCGATATTTTAATGAGAGCGGCATAGAGATGGAACCGAAAGCCTTGGCAGTGGGCGTGCGCCTTGAGCATCCTTCCGAGTTAATCGACCGCATACAGTACCACAACAAGAACGGCCGAGGCCGTTGGCTGCCGGCCGCCGAGTACAGTTTCGTGACACAAGTTGGCGGACGCGGCGTTTATTCGTTTTGCATGTGCCCCGGAGGTTTTGTCATTCCCGCCGCCACAGGCCCCGGCCAAATAGTAGTCAACGGCATGAGTCCGAGCAACCGCGGCTCGCAATGGTCGAACAGCGGCATGGTAGTAGAGGTGCACCCTGAAGATTTGGGTGACATTCCAAGCACGCTTTGCATGATGGATTTTCAAGAAAAGATTGAACATGACTGTTGGCAACAAGGAAACATGCGCCAGACAGCCCCGGCGCAGCGCATGGTGGATTTCACCCGTTCACGCTTGAGTTACGACCTGCCGCGAAGTTCATACGCGCCAGGCTTGATTTCAAGCCCGCTCCATTTTTGGCTTCCGTCAATCATAAGCAAACGGTTGCAGGATGCGTTTGAAACATTCGGGCGCACCAGTCGCGGCTTCCTTACTAACGAGGCCGTTCTCATAGCCGCCGAGACCCGCACTTCATCGCCTGTGCGCATCCTGCGCGATGGTGTGTCCTTGCAGCACGTGCGCCTTTCAGGCCTGTTCCCTTGCGGAGAAGGCGCAGGCTACGCAGGCGGCATTGTCTCCGCCGCCGTAGACGGCGAGAGGTGCGCTAACGCCGTAAAGGCATACTTCGACGCCAGCCCATCATTACAAGAGCTTTTTTGATTGACGCTCTTTTACATTGCGAAAGGCCGCAACTTGTGCTGCAAGTTGCGGCCTTTCGCAATGTAATTTACGGCAAATTGCCAAACAGGTGACAGTCAGGCAAATACAGGAATTAAGCCACAATCGGCCATAAAGCGCACAAAGACCGCTGTTGCTTTGCATTAATGCCCTTAGGACATCTTGCCCAAAGTCTGATAAATAATTTGAATTTAACCCAAATCGGTCATTAGACTTTATCCGAATTTCGTGCTGTTGTCAGGCAGATTGTTTTCCGCTTTTGTCGAAGATGTAGCGGGCTACATCGAGAAAAAGAGGGAAACAAGCTGACGGCAACAGTGCGGAAGGCGGATGAAGAGCTGACGGATAAACGTAAATGTATGGTTGGCAATCTAACGACCGATTTGGGTTTAACATTTTTTGGACGGTATTTATCGACGATTATAACGGTATTCATTGCTGATATAACGGTATTTATCGGATTTTATGTCCGCAGTAATTTTTCATCATTATTTTATATTAATGTCCGCAATCATCCTAACCGCTATTCCAAGGAGCTTTTATCACAAATCAAAGTATGCTTGATGAGCTTCATATCCCAACCTGTCAGCTGATTAGACTTAAAAATCTTTAAGTTATTGCAACATTTACTGATGCAACAAGGCTGTGCCACCTTGGTTTACCGAGATTTTACCGCAAACTTTTGTGTGTGTTGGCAAAAATTATTACTTTTGCGTCGGCTTAGCGATGACGTTGGATTACGCCGTCCTTAGACAAAATGAAACTTAAAAAATAAAACAATGAACATATCTTATAAGTGGCTCAAGGAATATGTCGATTTCGACCTGACTCCGCAGGAAGTGTGCGACGCATTGACATCGACAGGCCTTGAGGTTGACGCCTTGGAGGAGGTGCAGAGTGTGAAGGGTGGCTTGAAAGGGCTGTATGTAGGGAAGGTGCTTACTTGTGAGCCGCATCCTAATTCTGACCACTTGCACGTAACCACGGTGGATCTTGGGCGCGAAACCCCGTCGCAAATTGTTTGTGGCGCGCCGAATGTGGCAGCCGGACAGAAAGTGATTGTGGCGGATCTTGGTTGTGTGCTTTATGACGGCGACAAAGAATTTGTAATAAAGAAATCCAAACTGCGCGGCGTTGAAAGTTTCGGCATGATTTGCGCCGAGGACGAAATCGGCGTAGGAACGAGCCATGACGGCATAATAATTTTGCCTGACGACGCAAGGGTAGGGCAGCCGGCCGCCGAATATTACAATCTGGAAAGTGACTGGCTGATAGAAATAGACATTACGGCCAACCGTGCCGACGCCTTGTCACATTGGGGCGTAGCACGCGATTTGTATGCCTGGCTGAAGCGCAACGGCTATGAAACGTCGCTGCACCGCCCAGGATGCGACGCGTTCACCGTAGATGACAATGCGCTGCCGGTTGACGTTACGATAGAGAACAATGACGCCTGCAAGCGTTACGCCTGCGTAAGCATAACGGGGTGCGACGTGAAGGAAAGCCCCGCGTGGTTGCAGGAGAAATTGCGCGTGGTAGGCTTGCGCCCCATCAACAACATCGTTGACATCACCAATTACATAATGATGGCTTACGGCCAGCCGTTGCACTGCTTTGACGCCGACATGGTGACAGGGCATCACATTGTCGTAAAGACCATGCCTGAAGGCACGCCGTTCGTTACGCTTGACGGCGTAGAGCACAAGCTCGGCGCTCACGACCTTGCCATCTGTAATGCGGAGGAAGCCATGTGTATAGCCGGCGTGTTCGGCGGCAAGGGTAGCGGCACGTATGAGACAACGAAGAACGTGGTGCTTGAGAGTGCTTATTTCCATCCTACGTGGATACGAAAGAGCGCGCGCCGTCACGGATTGAGCACGGACGCCTCATTCCGTTTTGAGCGCGGCATCGACCCGAATGGCGTGATTTACGCATTGAAACAGGCCGCCATAATGTGCAAGGAACTTGCCGGCGGCAAGGTGTCGATGGAAATCAAGGATGTTTATCCTGAACCAATGGAAGACTTCAAGGTTTCATTGAAGTATGACTACGTAAACAGCCTGATAGGCAAGGACATACCTACAGACTTGGTGAAGTCGATCGTGACAAGCCTGGAAATGAAGATTGATGCGGAAACAGCCGACGGGCTGGAACTCTCTGTGCCGCCATACCGTGTTGATGTCCAGCGCCCCTGTGACGTGGTTGAGGACATTCTCAGGATATACGGATATAATAATGTGGAAATACCGACACAGCTGAAAAGCTCGCTCGTCATCAAAGGTTACGAAGACAACAAGCATAAGCTGGAAAATATTGTAGGAGAACAGCTTGTAGGCTGCGGGTTCAACGAAATAATGAACAATTCGTTGACAAAGGCCGCGTATTACACCGGCTTGAACAAATACCCGGCAGAAGGCCTTGTGCGCATAATCAATCCGCTAAGCTCTGACCTTAACGTTATGAGAATGTCGCTCCTGTTCGGCGGACTTGAGAGCATTGCATACAACGCCAACAGGAAAAACGGCGACTTGAGGTTTTTCGAGGTTGGCAACGTATATAAGTTCAACAAGGAAAAACAAAACGCCGACAATCCCATGCTGGCTTATAAGGAGGAAATGCACCTTGCGCTTTGGATTACGGGTAAGCGTGTGTCAGGCAACTGGGCACACCCTGACGAGAACTCGTCTTTCTATGAGCTGAAGGCGTATGTTGACAACATTTTCCGTCGTTTGGGCGTGATGTCCGGCAACGTTGTCACAAAAGAAACTGACAATGACGTTTTCGGAAACGGTCTTGTGCTTGAGGACAGGAACGGGAAAATACTGGCCGAGCTTGGCGTCGTTGGTAAAAAACTGCTGAAAGCGTTTGACATAGCCAACCCTGTGTATTATGCAGACATCCACTGGGATACGGTGGTGAAAGCGATAAGCAAGAAGGCGGTCAGCTTCCATGAGATAAGCAAATATCCGGCGGTGAGCCGCGACCTCGCCCTGCTGATAGACAAGGATGTGAAATTCAGCGACATCGAACGCGTGGCGCGGCAGTCTGAGAAGAAATATCTTAAGAGCGTGGAGCTGTTCGACGTGTACGAGGGAGACAAGTTGCCGGAAGGCAAAAAGAGCTATGCCGTGAACTTCATCCTGCAAGACGAGAGCAAGACGCTTAACGACAAGCAGATTGACGCCATGATGAGTAAGCTCATATCAAACCTGAAGAAGGAATTGATGGCTGAATTGAGATAACGGCGCGGCGTTGCATATATGAACAAAGGGAAACAATAACGCAAGACAGAATAAAGTTAATATTTAAAATATGGGAAGAGCATTTGAATACCGTAAAGCTACAAAGCTGAAAAGATGGGGCCACATGGCCAGGACGTTTACCAAGATTGGCAAGCAGATAGCTATAGCCGTAAAAGCAGGCGGCCCGGATCCTGACAACAATCCGCACCTGCGCTCTATCATCCTTAACGCCAAGCGCGAGAATATGCCGCTCGAAAATGTGAAGCGCGCAATCAAGAACGCCATGGGTAAGGACCAGAGTGATTACAAGGAAGTGACATACGAAGGATACGGCCCTCACGGAATAGCAATATTTGTTGACGCTGCGACGGACAACACCACGCGTACCGTAGGCAATGTGCGCGCCATATTCAACAAGTTCAACGGAAACTTGGGAACAATGGGCAGCTTGTCATTCCTGTTCGACCATAAGTGCGTGTTCTCATTCAAGAAAAAAGACGGTCTTGACATGGACGAAATGATACTCGACCTTATTGATTATGGTGTCGAGGATGAGTATGACACAGACGAAGAAAGCGGTGAAATAACCATTTATGGAGATCCGAAGAGCTTTGGTGAAATCCAGAAGCACCTTGAGGAAAACGGCTTTGAAATAACAGGGGCTGAGTTTACGCGCATCCCCAACGATTTGAAAGAAGTAACCGCCGAGGAGCGTGAGACAATCGATAAAATGGTGGATTTACTTGAAGACGATGACGACGTGCAGAATGTTTACACAAACATGAAGCCTGAATAGTTTTCAACATTTACGAATAACGACAAGTGAGGATGCTTTCTGTAATGATTTACAAGGGGTGTCTTCACTTGTGATTTTTACAGCATTGTTATGAAGGATACGACTTATATGACATCGGGAACGTGCAGCAAGGTGATAAATTTAAAAGTTGACGATGACGGCAGGATTGCTGACGTAAGTTTCATTGGCGGTTGCCATGGAAACCTGCAAGGCATTTGTTCCCTTGTTAAAGGCATGCACGTGGATGAAGTCAAGAAACGGCTTGACGGAATACGCTGCGGCAATAAGTTGACAAGTTGCCCCGACCAATTATGCAGGGCTATCGAGCAACTGGAAAACCAGCAATAAGAATTTGGTTCGCACATAATAACCAAAATTGGCCGTTAGAACGTATTAACGGCAATAATCTGCCCTATTACGTCCTAACGACCGATTTTGGTTAATCGTTGGATTTCATCCAACGTTTTTAATGCTCGGCAAAACAAATAAATTTGCTTTGCTCTCGCTTAATCAAAACGTTGGCTTTGGTGAAACTTCCGTTGACTGCTGGCAACTCCCTTGTTGTTTGTCCCTATTTATAATCTTTGGGCGTTATCCGAACGTCTAAAAGGACTTTTCCTTTATTCTTTTGTGAATAATAAGTATAAGCGAAATTAAATCCGTTTTCTTTGTACGCGCGTATGGATGTTGCGTCTTTCACTCCTTTCAGCAACTCCGCCCTGGCATTACTGTTGTTTATGGCCGTAGTATCGGCCGCACCTTTTATTGTATAATAATAATGGATCGTGCGTGTGTTTTTGTCGAACGTCATACTGTCGTTGACAATGTACTCGGAAACGGGCATTGGGCAATTCCTGCGGGTGAATTCCTTGGCCTCCCTTGCCGCTTTTTCCTCAAGACTTTCATGGCAGGCCGTGAACAATGCGGCAAAAAGAAAAACTATTAAAAACTTATTCATGTCATTTGATGTTTTAATAAGGCAAAAATAAAAATTATCTTTCTTATCCGTATGAAGATATGCGGATTTTTTCATTTTTAGCTGTAAAAATGTTGGAAATCTTAGGATATGAAAGCATTTTTTTGTATATTTGCGTTCCAAAATGTAAATTGATGAACGAAATAAGGAATTTCTGTATAATCGCGCACATTGACCACGGGAAATCAACCCTTGCGGATCGTTTGCTGGAACATACAAACACAATTCAAGTAACCGAAGGGCAAATGCTCGACGACATGGACTTGGAGCGTGAGCGTGGCATTACGATTAAGAGCCATGCCATACAAATGGAATATGAGCATAAAGGCAGTAAATACATATTAAACTTGATTGACACTCCGGGGCACGTGGATTTTTC
Organism: uncultured Prevotella sp.; assembly: GCA_944320255.1. Classification (GTDB taxonomy): domain Bacteria; phylum Bacteroidota; class Bacteroidia; order Bacteroidales; family Bacteroidaceae; genus Prevotella. The sequence goes on from CALUGU010000018.1 coordinate 26,272, forward strand.
ATACGAGGTCTCACGCAGCATTGCGGCGTGCGAAGGCGCATTGCTCGTCGTCGATGCGACACAGGGTGTACAGGCCCAAACGATAAGCAACTTGTATATGGCGCTGGAGCATGATTTGGAGATAATTCCTGTAATCAATAAGATTGACATGCCTTCGGCTATGCCAGACGAGGTGGAAGACGAAATTGTTGAATTGCTTGGCTGCGACCGTAAGGAAATCATACGTGCATCAGGCAAAACCGGTGAAGGAGTAGAAGACATTTTAGACGCCGTAGTTGAAAGGATACCACATCCGTCAGGCGATCCGGACGCTCCGTTACAGGCTTTGATTTTCGACTCTGTTTTTAATTCTTTCCGTGGCATCATAGCATATTTCAAGATAGAGAACGGCTCCATTGCAAAAGGCGACAAGGTGAAGTTCTTTAATACAGGCATGGAATACACTGCTGATGAAGTAGGCGTATTAAAAATGGACATGATAGCCCGTGACAAGTTAGGAACTGGCGACGTGGGGTATATCATCAGTGGAATAAAAGACAGCAAGGAAGTCAAAGTCGGTGATACGATAACACAAGTCGCACGTCCTTGCGAGAACGCCATTTCAGGGTTCCAAGAAGTGAAACCGATGGTGTTTGCCGGCGTTTACCCGATAGATTCTGCCGATTATGAAAACCTTAGGGCTTCCCTTGAGAAGTTGCAGCTCAATGACGCGTCATTGACGTTCTCGCCAGAATCGTCAGTTGCTTTAGGTTTCGGGTTTCGTTGTGGATTTCTTGGGTTGTTGCATATGGAAATAATCCAGGAACGTCTTGACCGTGAGTTTAATATGGACGTGATTACTACCGTTCCTAACGTTTCATATATGGTTTATGACAAACAAGGCAACGCCAAGGAAGTGCATAATCCGTCAGGATTGCCGGACGTGACGATGATAGACCATATAGAGGAACCATACATAAGGGCGTCGATAATTACGACAACCAATTACATTGGGCCAATAATGAAATTGTGCCTGGATAAGCGAGGCGAGTTGATAAACCAAGAATATGTCAGCGGCAATCGTGTAGAGTTGCATTTTATGTTACCGTTGGGCGAAATAGTCATAGACTTTTATGATAAATTGAAAAGCATTTCAAAGGGCTATGCCTCATTTGATTACCATATAGACTGTTTCCGTCCGTCCAAGTTGGCCAAACTTGACATATTGCTTAACGGTGAGCCTGTTGACGCGTTGTCAACGCTTGCGCATCATGACAATGCCGTGACGTTAGGAAGGCGTATGTGTGAAAAACTGAAAGAACTCATACCAAGGCAACAGTTTGACATAGCCATACAGGCGGCAATAGGTTCGAAGATTGTCGCACGCGAAACAGTGAAGTGCGTGCGCAAGGACGTTACAGCGAAATGTTATGGCGGAGATGTCAGCCGTAAACGTAAATTGCTCGAAAAACAAAAACGGGGCAAAAAACGTATGAAACAAATCGGCAATGTTGAAGTCCCGCAGAAAGCCTTTCTTGCAGTGTTGAAATTAGATTAATAATAGGGTAATCGTAAAAAAGTTCTTTTATATGAGTAAAATAAAGGGTTTATGATATTTCAGCCTAATAATCTTACCATGAAAAAACGCATAACCTTCACAAGCTGAAATTGTGAAGAATTGAATAAAAAAGGAGGAAGACCATGAAAGAAATGTTGAAAAACAAACGAGACATAGCACGTGAGCTTGCAAGGAAATACAGTACGATGACCCATGACGAACTTGACATCCTTGAAAGCACACTTGTGCCGATGAAGTTTGCAAAAGGCGAAATGATATTGAAGGAAGGCGAAATGTGCAAGCACATATATTATATTGAAAAGGGGCTTGTCCGCCAATTCTATTTCAAGAAAGAGAAAGAGGTTACAGAGCATATGGCATCAGAAGGCGATATTGTCATGTGCATTGAAAGTCTTTTCAAGGAAGAACCGACCTATCTGCAAGTAGAAGCACTTGAGCCTGTCTTGATTTACGCATTGCCGAAAAACCGTTTGGAAGAAGTTGCGTTGCATAATGTAAATATTCAAATATTATACAGGAAGATACTTGAAGAATCGCTTATCAATTCGCAAATACACGCAGATCTCGTGCGCTTTGAAACAGCCCAAGACCGTTACCAGAAGTTCTGCAAACGGTCTCCGCAAATAGCGTTGCGCGCACCTTTGGTTTACGTAGCCAGTTATTTGCAAATGACTCCGGAGACATTAAGCCGTGTGCGTTCAAATATTACAATGGGATAAAAGGAGCATTGTTATGAAACCTGAAATGGAAGGCTCATAACAATGCTTTTTTGTTAGATTATTATTTATGACTTGTCATTACCAATATAACAAAAACAACATAAAACACACTCGTAATCAACATATTAATGCGTATTATGCAAAATAAATTGCGATTTATTTGTTTTATTCGCTTTTTATTATTACATTTGCAAATGTGGAAACAGAAAATCATAAAACCGATGAAACAGAGCGTTAACATATTGCATCTTACCACCCTACGACTTAAATTTGTTGGAGGAAGTGTCAAGGTGTGTTGTTGAGCTATGTTGTATCAATATGGAACCTTTCTCACTTCAGTGTGCGAAAGGTTTTTTGTTAACATTAAAATAAGAATACAATGAGTGAAAGGTTGTTTATTTTTGACACGACACTGAGGGACGGCGAGCAAGTTCCAGGTTGTCAACTTAATACAGTAGAAAAAATCCAAGTTGCCAAACAGTTGGAACAACTTGGCGTTGATGTCATAGAAGCAGGTTTCCCGATTTCAAGTCCGGGCGATTTCAACTCTGTCATAGAAATATCAAAAGCGGTGACATGGCCTACCATCTGTGCGTTGACACGTGCCGTAGAAAAAGACATTGACGTAGCTGCTGAATCTTTGCAGTATGCCAAGCATAAAAGAATACATACGGGTATCGGGACAAGCGACTCACATATAAAATATAAATTCAACAGCAACCGTGAAGAAATAATTGAACGCGCAGTAGCCGCAGTCAAATATGCAAAAAAATATGTCGAAGATGTTGAATTTTACGCAGAAGATGCAGGACGTACAGATAATGAGTATCTTGCTAAAGTGATAGAGGCCGTCATCAAGGCTGGCGCAACTGTCGTAAACATCCCGGATACAACCGGCTACTGCCTGCCGAGCGAATACGGCGAAAAAATAAAATATTTGGTAGAACATGTTGACAATATAGACAAAGCAATAATTTCAACCCATTGCCATAATGACTTGGGAATGGCGACCGCCAACACGTTGAGCGGAATAATAAACGGAGCCCGCCAAGTTGAAGTGACAGTAAACGGAATAGGGGAGAGAGCGGGAAATACTTCGCTTGAAGAAATATCCATGATTCTTAAATGTCATAAGTATTTGGATATAAACACAAACATCAATACCACAAAAATTTATCCGACAAGTAGGATGGTTAGCAGTTTGATGAATATGCCAGTACAGCCTAACAAGGCCATCGTCGGGCGTAACGCTTTTGCGCATTCAAGCGGCATCCACCAAGACGGAGTGCTGAAAAACGTTGACACTTACGAAATTATGAATCCTAAGGATGTCGGACTTGACGATAACTCAATCGTTCTCACGGCTCGAAGTGGCAGGGCGGCATTGAAATATCGCCTTGGGGTGCTTGGTGTCAATATAAATGATGAAACCAAACTGGATAACATTTATCAGAATTTCTTAAAGCTGGCTGATAAGAAAAAGGAAATTAATGATGATGACATAATGATGCTTGCCGGTGCAGACAGGGCTGAAGCTCATTCCGTAAAACTGGATTTCCTGCAAGTAACCACGGGGATGGGAGTGAAAAGCGTGGCAAGTATCGGGCTGGATATTTCAGGCCAAAAATTTGAAGAAGCATCCACGGGCAACGGTCCTGTAGACGCGGCTATCAAGGCTTTGAAGAAAATCATACAAAAGCAAATGGTGTTGAAAGAATTTACAATACAGGCAATAAGCAAAGGTTCTGACGACATCGGCAAGGTACATATGCAAGTTGAATACAACGGAAACATTTATTACGGATTTGGTGCGAATACCGACATAGTGACAGCTTCGGTTGAGGCATACATTGATTGTATTAATAAATTCAAATGAATAATTAATTAAAAATATGAACACTCTTTTTGACAAGATATGGGATAAGCACGTTGTGCAAGCCATAAGTGACGGCCCTACACAACTTTACATTGACAGGCTTTATTGCCATGAGGTGACATCGCCACAAGCTTTTTCCGGATTGCGTGAACGCGGCTTAAAATGTTTCAGGCCAGAACATATTTTTTGTATGCCAGACCATAACACTCCCACCCATGATCAAGATAAGCCAATAGAAGACCCTGTTTCAAGGAAACAAGTCGAGACTCTGAAGAACAACGCAAAAGAATTTGGTTTGTCTTATTATGGAATGATGGATGAAAGCAATGGCATCATTCATGTCGTGGGACCTGAAAAAGGTTTGTCTCTTCCCGGAATGACAATAGTTTGTGGAGACTCACATACAAGTACCCACGGCGCGGTTGGCGCAGTGGCATTCGGCATTGGAACCAGCGAAGTTGAAATGGTTATGGCTTCACAATGTATATTACAGCAGAAGCCGAAGTCAATGCGGATTAACATTACTGGCAAACTTGGCAAAGGTGTTACGGCAAAGGACGTTGCCCTTTATTTAATGTCAAAGATTTCAACTTCAGGGGCAACAGGGTATTTTGTTGAATATGCAGGCTCTGTTGTTGAGAAAATGTCGATGGAAGGTCGCTTGACATTATGCAATCTGTCTATTGAAATGGGTGCCCGTGGAGGTTTTGTCGCCCCTGACGAAATAACATTTGAATATCTCAAAGATAAAGAATTTGCGCCTAAAGGGGCTGATTGGGATAAAGCCGTGTCATATTGGCGGACATTGAAAAGCGGAGATGACGCAAAGTTTGACAAAGAATTGGCATTTGACGGTACAAACATTGAACCTCGCATAACATATGGAACAAATCCTGGTATGGGCATCAGCATATCCGGAAACATTCCAACCGTGGAAGAAATAGACGAAAAAGGCAAGGCTTCTTTTTTGAAAGCGCTGGATTATATGGGATTTAAACCAGGTGAAAAACTTCTTGGTAAAAAGGTTGACTATGTTTTCTTGGGAGCTTGCACCAACGGGCGCATCGAAGACTTCAGGGCTTTTGCTTCTGTCGTAAAAGGCAGAAAGAAAGCAGACGGGATTATTGTATGGTTGGTTCCAGGCTCGTGGGCTGTAGAAAGACAAATAAGAAAGGAGGGGATTGATAAAATCTTAACAGAAGCCGGATTTGAGATACGTCAGCCGGGATGTTCAGCTTGCCTTGCCATGAATGATGATAAGATTCCGGCCGGTAAATATTCAGTTTCAACAAGTAACAGGAACTTTGAAGGCCGGCAAGGTCCTGGGGCACGCACCATCTTGGCAAGCCCGCTGGTGGCCGCCGCCGCTTCCGTTACAGGCGTTATAACAGATCCACGAGATTTGATATAAATTGCATAATATTTATATTAAAATAATAATCGGATATGAAACAAAAGTTCAATATAATAACAAGCACTTGCGTTCCGTTGCCTTTGGAGAACGTTGACACAGACCAGATTATACCTGCACGTTTTTTAAAGTCCACTGATAAAAAAGGATTTGGCGACAACCTGTTCAGGGATTGGCGATTTAATAAGGATGGTTCTTTAAAAGCGGATTTTGTATTGAATGATCCGAAATATGGAGGTGACATTCTAGTCGCCGGTAAGAATTTCGGATGTGGTTCGAGTCGCGAGCATGCGGCATGGGCCATTGCCGGATATGGTTTCAGGGCTGTGATAAGCAGTTTTTTTGCAGACATCCACAAGAACAACGAATTGAATAATTTTGTTTTGCCCGTGGTTGTTTCGGAACAGTTTCTGGCGGAACTGTTCAATAGCATTGCGGAAAACCCGAAGACAGAGGTGGAAATAGACTTACCCAATCAGAAAGTGACAAATAAGGCGACTGGTCATAGTGAACACTTTGAAATCAACGGATATAAAAAGCATTGCTTGATGAACGGCCTTGACGACATTGACTATTTATTGCAAAACAAGGACAAAATAGAAGAATGGGAACGACGGAACAAATAAATTCATACACCCGGATACCGCCGTTTATTGAAATAATGGACAGCACGCTGCGCGACGGTGAGCAGACTAATGGCGTGTCTTTTCTTCCGCATGAAAAATTGATGATTGCCAAAATGCTCCTTGACGGCATTGCCGTAGACCGTGTTGAGGTTGCCTCGGCGCGTGTCTCGGAAGGAGAAAAAGACGCGGTTGCAATGATATGCCGGTACGCTAACCAGATTGGTAAATTGCGGAATGTAGAGGTGTTAGGTTTTGTCGATGGGACAAAAAGCGTCGATTGGATTGCCGGTTGCGGTTGCAAGGTTATCAACCTTCTTGCGAAAGGCTCATTAAAGCACTGTATGGGACAGTTGCATAAAACCGCAAAAGAACACATCAACGACATTATAGAGGTGCTGGATTATGCCAAGCAGCAAGACATGGACGTCAACCTGTACCTCGAAGATTGGAGCAACGGAATGAAAGACACGCCGGAATATGTCTATGAGATGTTGGACATATTGACGACAAAAAACATCAAACGGTTTATGTTGCCTGACACGCTTGGTGTGCTAAATCCATTGCAGGTGATTGAGTATATGCGTAAAATGGTCAAGAGATACCCTGATACTCATTTCGATTTCCACGCCCATAATGATTATGATTTGGCGGTAAGCAATTCGCTTGCTGCCGTATTGAGCGGTGCCAAAGGGTTGCACGTTACAGTGAACGGTTTGGGCGAACGGTGCGGGAACGCCCCGTTGGCGAGTGTGCAGGTGATTTTGAAAGACCAATTTAACGCCAAAACCAGCATACGAGAGGAGCGTCTCAACGAGATAAGCCGTCTTGTCGAAGGGTATTCAGGCATAGCCGTCGCCCCAAACCAACCCATTGTGGGTGAGAATGTGTTTACGCAAGTGGCAGGCGTCCATGCCGATGGAGACAATAAGGCAAACCTTTACAGTAACGCCCTTATGCCTGAACGTTTTGGAAGAAAACGTGAATATGCCTTGGGCAAAACGAGCGGCAAGGCCAATATTGATAGAAATCTTCAGGAATTAGGACTTGAATTGACTCCAGAGCAGACAATGAAAGTCACTCAACGCATCACGGAATTAGGCGACCGCAAGAAGTTCGTAACCCAAGAAGACTTGCCATATATCGTAAGCGATGTGTTGAAACACAGCGTGCCTGAAAAAAAAGTGAAGCTGATAAGCTATATGGTGTCTTCCGCATACGGACTTAAACCCGTGGCAAGTGTAAAGGTTGATATAAACGGAGACCAATACGAAGCCGAGGCGATGGGCGACGGACAATATGACGCTTTTGTCAAGGCTTTGCGCAAGATCTATAAAAATTCGCTGAACCGGACGTTCCCGAAACTTACCAACTACAGCGTGACCATACCTCCGGGAGGCCGCACGGACGCCTTGGTGCAGACTGTGATAACGTGGAGCAACGGCGATAAGGCCATAAAGACACGCGGACTTGACGCAGACCAGACCGAAGCCGCCATAAAAGCTACGTTTAAGATGTTAAACGTATTTGAAGATTTTAACGCCTGACATTACATTCTTGTTGGAAAGGGCAGTGCTGTTAAACCTGATAAACCTGATGAAAACTCTAAAAAACAAATAATAAAAAACATATTAGGAAATGAAACTTAAAATCGCAATCCTTCCGGGTGACGGCATCGGGCCGGAGATAATGGGACAAGGCAAGGCAGTGCTCGATGCCATTGCAGCTAAGTTCGGGCATGAAATAACCTATAAAGAAGCAATATGCGGGGCTGCGGCCATAGACAAAGTAGGCGATCCTTTCCCTGAAGAAACGTATGAAACGTGTAAATGGGCTGACGCTGTATTGTTCGCCGCTGTAGGTGATCCACGCTTTGACAACGACCCTACGGCGAAAGTACGTCCTGAGCAAGGACTGCTGGCCATGCGTAAAAAGCTCGGCTTGTTCGCCAACATCCGTCCGGTGCAGACCTTTAAATGTTTGTTGCACAAATCGCCTTTGAAAGACGAACTCATAAAAGACGCTGATTTCATCTGCATCCGTGAACTCACTGGCGGAATGTATTTCGGTGAGAAATACCAGGACAACGACAAGGCGTATGACACAAACTATTATACTCGCCCTGAAATTGAACGGATATTGCGCGTGGCATACCAATACGCCCGCAAACGTAAGCATCATTTGACTGTGGTTGATAAGGCTAACGTGTTGGCTTCAAGCCGTTTATGGCGTCAGATTGCAAAAGAACTTGAACCTGAATATCCTGACGTGAAAACCGATTATATGTTCGTTGACAACGCTTCAATGCGCATGCTTGTAGAGCCGACTTTCTTTGACGTAATGGTCACGGAAAATACTTTCGGCGACATCCTTACCGACGAAGGCAGCTGCATATCAGGCAGTATGGGATTGCTACCGTCTGCATCCACAGGTGAAAGCACACCTGTATTCGAGCCTGTACACGGTTCTTGGCCTCAAGCGGCAGGCAAGAATATTGCTAATCCCTTAGCTCAAATCCTGTCGGTTGCCATGCTTCTTGAACACTTCGACCTTAAAGACGAGGGCAGGTTGGTGCGCCAAGCTGTTGACGCATCGCTTGACGCCAACGTGCGCACGCCTGAAATACAGGTTGAAGACGGCGCGACGTATGGAACAAAAGAAGTGGGAGAGTGGATTACCAACCATATAAGGATTGCATGATAAGGATTGCAGACTTTTTTATAAAAAACAATATAACCTGTTGCGATTGTTAGACGACATAGCAACAGGTTATATTTTGGTGGTATGGAAGAATTAAACTACCATTATAAATATCCGCATCCGAGCGTTACAACGGATTGCGTGATTTTCGGTTATGATGGTCGAGATATGAAAGTTCTGCTTGTAAAGCGCGGGCGCGAGCCGTATAAAGGTAAGTGGGCGTTTCCCGGCGGCTTTCTTAATATGGACGAGTCAGCTGATGTAGGGGCGTTGAGGGAACTTTGCGAGGAAACAGGCTTGCGTGCGGCCAACGTTACGCAATTCCATACTTTCACGGCGCCCGGACGCGACCCGCGTGAACGTGTGATAAGCGTCGCCTATTATGCCTTTGTTCGTTTGCAAGAAGTCAAGGGCGGCGACGACGCGGCGGAGGCAAGTTGGTACCGGCTCGACGATATACCGCCTTTGGCTTTCGACCATGAACAGATGTTTGACATAGCTGTAAAATCTGTACGGGAGAAGGCGCTTGTGGATATAATTGGCAGCAAACTGCTTGACGATAAGTTTTATGCCGATGATTTGCACAGGATTTATGAGGCGGTGTTAGGCACCGCCGTTGACAAAGAAATTTTCGTAAAGTGGATTGTAAACACGGGCCGGGTGTTGCCTTTAACGGAAAACGCCGGATGGTATGAGTTCAACCCCGCTTGGGACGTTAAGGCGTTGGATGTCATTAAACCCTAATTCGTAATGTAATGACATTTGCCATCTGCCTTATTGCCTCATTTTGCAAACCAGATGTTCCAATATGCTGTTGGCGAACATAAAAGTTAGACATTATGGTTTAATGTAATGGTATTTTTATATTATTTAATAGAAAAAGTTTCATTGATAATGAAATATTTTTTGTAATTTTGCGGGCGAAAAGGATAATGTGCCGACAGGCGGCTTGACATTGTTTGATTTATAAGTGCAAGCTCGGTCGCTTTTATGGCAATAGGTTGATTAGATTTAAGGAATTATTTTAACCCTTTAAAATAAAAAAAGATGATTAAAATTGGTATTAACGGTTTTGGCCGTATCGGTCGTTTCGTG